>NZ_JBIWKI010000031.1:0-84606 GCF_044765565.1 Streptomyces sp. NPDC102437
GACTCTATCAGACTCTTTCGTGTCCGATTCCCGGTCGAAGCGGGATCCTGCTTTTCGCCTTCCAGTTCTTCGCTTTCGCGTTTCCCTTTCCGGCGGTTCCAACCTTACCAGACTCTTTTCCGTTCCGTTTCCGGTCCGAATTTGAATTCCGGTGGCCTTTGGAGTGGCCTTGCCTTTCGGCGTGTCCACTACATTAGCCGATTTCCTTGGCGACTCATAATCGAGCCGAAACGGGTTGAATTACGGCATGCCGAATTCGCACCCGCCAGGGTGATTCGTAGGTAGTGGTTGGCCGCTTCGGGATGCTCGGACGGGGTCCGATGGACCTCATCGACAGCAGTGCCCGGCTCAAGCGGCTCGGACTACATTAGGCATCCCTCAAGGGCGAGTCAAGTTGCGCGGCGACGGGGCACATGGGCCCTGTAGGGGCTCACTGTGGGGTCCCCGTCGATCCAGAAGCGCCATGGATGTGTGGCGCCGTCGCCGCCCACCCCGGTGCGGGGGCCGTTGCGTACCTGTTCACGTGGGGGTGGGGTGCCGTGCAGTACGGACAGCGCCGCTCCGGGATGGGCGATGGCGTCGGTGCCGTTCAGTGTTCGGTCGACGTCGAGGGCGGTGGCCAGGCGGGCCGGGCCTTTGGCCAGTTCCTTGTCGTTGCGGGCCGAGTTTCGACGTTCACGGGTGAGTTCGGCGCCGACCTGGATGTCGCCGGCGCGGAGCAGGACCCCGCTCGCGCTGCCCTCGGGGCCGCACACCAGGTTGAGGCAGTGCCACATGCCGTAGGTGAAGTAGACGTACGCGTGGCCGGGCGGTCCGAACATGACGCTGTTGCGTGCGGTGCGGCCCCTGAAGGCGTGCGATCCCGGGTCGATCTCACCGGCGTACGCCTCCACCTCGGTCAGGCGCAGTTCGATGGGTCCGTCCGGTGTGGCCCGCACCAGGGTCCGGCCCAGGAGGTCGGGTGCCACGTCCAGCACGGGGCGGTCGAAGAAGTCTCGCGTCAGCGGCGTACGGTCCAAGCCCACGATCATGGCGGTCGAGGGTACCGGGAACCGAATACGGTCGTGGCACGTATGTAGGGGTCAGGACCAAGGAGGAGTAAATATGGGCTTCAAGCGGCTGCTCGCGAGCCTGGGTGCCGGTGGCGCTTCGGTGGAGACCGAGCTTTCCGAGCTCAACGTCGTACCGGGCGGCGTCGTCCAGGGCGAGGTGCGGATCCAGGGCGGTTCCGTGGATCAGCAGATCGAGGGACTCTCCGTGGGTCTGCAGGCCCGGGTCGAGGTCGAGGGCCAGGACACGGAGACCAAGCAGGACATCGAGTTCACCAAGCTGCAGCTCGGTGGCGCGTTCGAGGTGCGGGCCGGTGCCGTGCACGTCGTACCCTTCGGCCTCGAAATTCCGTGGGAGACGCCGATTACTATGTTCGCCGGTCAGCACCTGCACGGCATGAACATCGGCGTGACCACGGAGCTGGAGATCGCGCGGGCGCTGGACTCGGGCGACCTGGACCCGATCAATGTGCACCCGCTGCCGGCCCAGCAGGCCATTCTCGACGCCTTCGGACAGCTCGGCTTCGGCTTCCGCAGCGCGGACATGGAGCGCGGTCACATTCGCGGTACGCGCCAGCGGCTGCCGTTCTACCAGGAGATCGAGTTCTTCCCGCCGCAGCAGTACCGCGGGCTGAACCAGGTGGAGCTGACGTTCGTCGCCGACGACCGCGAGATGGATGTCGTCCTGGAGATGGACAAGAAGCCGGGTCTCTTCAGCGAGGGCAGCGACTCGTACCGCTCCTTCAAGGTCGGACTGAACGACTTCCAGGGGACCGACTGGGCGGCGTACCTCAATCAGTGGCTGGCGCAGGTCGGCGGTCAGCGCAACTGGCTCTAGGGTCGGTGGGAGATCCACTGACAGCAGAAATGCGACCAGGAGAGGTGCTGACGTGACCGAGCCGAAGAGGGCGCCGCTGCCGCACGACTTCCACCCGGAGGTGCCGTCGTTCACGGTGGTGAGCGAGGATCTCGCCCCCGGCGCCGTGCTGGCGGACGCTCAGGTGTTCGCTGCCGGGAACACCTCGCCGCAGCTGCGGTGGGAGTCGTTCCCGGCGCAGACCAAGAGTTTCGCCGTGACCTGCTTCGACCCCGATGCTCCTACCGGCAGCGGGTTCTGGCACTGGGTGGTCTTCGACATCCCGGTGTCGGTCACGGAGCTGCCGGCCGGTGCGGGCAGCGGGAAGTTCGAGGGGCTGCCCGCCGGTGCCGTGCAGGTCCGCAACGACTACGGCTCGAAAGAGTTCGGCGGTGCCGCGCCGCCGGCCGGCGAGAACCACCGCTACGTGTTCACGGTGTACGCGGTGGACACCGAGAAGCTGGGTGTCGACAGCGATGCGTCGCCCGCGGTCGTCGGGTTCAATCTTCGGTTCCACACGCTGGGCCGTGCTCAGCTGATCGGTGAGTACACCGGTCCCGCCTAGTACTGGCCTGGTACTGGGTGAACCCGGAGTTCCCCTGCTGTTTGCCCTGCCCTGGTCCTGGAGAGATCAGGGCAGGGCATTTTTATTGCGTTGTCCATCACGGCCCGCCCGGCCAGAGTTGATCCGGGCCTGCCAGGGGGCGGGCGGCACACGGGAGGTGGGCGAGATGCGGGACACGCTGGTACTGAACGCGAGCTTCGAGCCGCTGTCGACAGTGACGCTGAATCGTGCGGTGGTGCTGATTCTGCAGGACAAGGCCGTGGTCGAGCAGTCGCATCCCGATCTCCGCATGCGCGGCGCCGCCGTGGACATTCCGGTGCCCCGGGTGATCAGGCTCTGCCGGTACGTACGGGTGCCGTTCCGAAGACATGCCCCGTGGTCCCGGAGGGGTGTGCTGATACGGGACCAGCACAGGTGCGCGTACTGCGGGCGGCGGGCAAGCACTGTCGACCACGTCGTGCCGCGCGCCCAGGGGGGGCAGGACACCTGGCTCAACACGGTGGCGTCCTGTGCCGAGGACAATCACCGCAAGGCGGCCCGGACGCCGGAGCAGGCGGGGATGCCGCTGCTGCGTCAGCCGTTCGTACCGTCTCCGGCACAGGCGATGCTGCTGGCGATGGGCGCCGGTGAGCGGTCGGAGCTGCCGGAGTGGCTGGACCGCGCCGCGGCGTAATCGGCGTACGTATTTCGTCGTGGTGGAAGCCCGTCTCCGGGGGGAGGCGGGCTTCCGTGTGTCAGCGGAGCAGCAGTTGGACGATGGCGACCGTGCCGACCGCGACGATGAGGACGCGCAGGACGGTGGGGCTGAGGCGGCGGCCTATTCTGGCGCCGATCTGGCCGCCCAGCGCGGAGCCGATCGCGATCAGTACGACGGCCGTCCAGTCGAAGTCGGCGACGAAGAGGAAGAAGAGCGCGGCAATGCTGTTGACGACGGCCGCCAGGACGTTCTTGACGGCGTTGAGGCGCTGCATGGTGTCGTCGAGCAGCATGCCCATCAGGGAGAGGTAGATGATCCCCTGGGCGGCGGTGAAGTAGCCGCCGTAGACGCTGGCGAGCATCAGCCCGACGAACAGGAGCGGTCCGCCGTCGGCGCGGGCGCGGGTGCCGCTGTGCTCGCGTCGGCGCTGGACCGCTTTGCTGATGCGTGGTTGCAGGATGACCAGGACGAGAGCCAGGGCCACCAGGATCGGCACGATGGTCTCGAAGGCCGTGGAGGGCAGGGCCAGCAGCAGGGTGGCGCCGGTGAGACCGCCGATGAGGGCGCCGACGGCGAGCTTGAGGACGCGGCGGCCCTGTCCTTGGAGCTCCTCGCGGTAGCCGATGGCGCCGCTGACGGAACCGGGGATCAGGCCGAGGGCGTTGGAGACGGTCGCCGTGACCGGAGGAAGGCCGGTGGCGAGCAGCACGGGGAAGGTGATCAGCGTTCCCGAGCCGACGATCGTGTTGATCGTGCCGGCGCTGATGCCCGCGGCGAAGACGGCGAGCATCTCCCAGATGTTCATTGCGGATCCCCCGTGCGTGATCGGTGCTTCGTGCACTGATCATGCACGGGGCGTGTACGCGTCAGTCGACCGGGGGCTGTTCCCGACGCTCCTTGCCCGTGTCGAACCCGGGAACGCCGTTGCCGAGGTTGCCGAAGGCGCCGCTGAGGCCCTTGAGGGCGTCGCCGATCTCGCTGGGCACGATCCAGAGCTTGTTGGCGTCGCCCTCGGCGATCTTCGGGAGCATCTGGAGGTACTGGTACGAGAGGAGCTTCTGGTCCGGGTCGCCGGCGTGGATGGACTCGAAGACTGTACGGATCGCCTGGGCCTCGCCCTCGGCGCGCAGGGCCGATGCCTTGGCCTCACCCTCGGCGCGCAGGATCGCGGACTGCTTCTCGCCCTCCGCGGTGAGGATCGCGGACTGGCGCGTTCCTTCGGCCTGGAGGATCGCGGCGCGCTTGTCACGGTCGGCGCGCATCTGCTTCTCCATCGAGTCCTGGATGGAGGTGGGCGGTTCGATCGCCTTGAGCTCTACGCGGTTGACGCGGATGCCCCACTTGCCGGTGGCCTCGTCGAGGACGCCGCGCAGGGCCGCGTTGATCTCCTCGCGGGAGGTCAGGGTCCGCTCCAGGTCCATGCCACCGATGATGTTGCGGAGGGTGGTGACGGTGAGCTGCTCGATCGCCTGGATGTAGCTGGCGACTTCGTAGGTCGCGGCCCGCGCGTCGGTCACCTGGTAGTAGATGACGGTGTCGATGTTGACGACCAGGTTGTCCTGGGTGATCACCGGCTGGGGTGGGAAAGGCACGACCTGTTCACGGAGGTCGATGCGGTTGCGGATGGAGTCGATGAATGGAACGACGATGTTCAGGCCTGCGTTGAGCGTGCGGGTGTAACGGCCGAAGCGCTCCACGATGGCGGCGCTGGCCTGCGGGATGACCTGGATCGTCTTGATCAGGGCGATGAAGACGAGCACCACCAGAATGATCAGAACGATGATGATCGGTTGCATCGTGTTCCTCGTTGCCCTTCGGTTGCCGACGGATCGCGATGATCGAGGTCGAGGTCGTGGGTGGGGCCGGAAGTTGTCCCGGCCCCGATCTCATGATGATCGACTTCGAGTCTGACAGAACGCGCTCTGCCTTGTGGGTGGTTCGGTCACATGACGACTGCCGTTGCTCCGTCGATGTCGACGACATCGACCTGTTGGCCGGGATCGAAGCTCTGGCCCTCGTCGAGTGCGCGGGCGGACCAGACCTCCCCGGCCAGTTTGATCCGGCCGCCGCTGCTGTCGACCCGTTCCAGGACGACGGCTTGACGTCCTTTCAGCGCATCGATGCCGGTGGCGAGTTGGGGCCGGTCGTCGCGGTGTCTGGCGGCGATGGGGCGGACCACGGCGATGAGCGCCACGGAGACCACGACGAACACCAGTACCTGGGCCACGATGCCGCCGCCGAGTGCCGCGACGACTGCCGCTGCGACCGCTCCGACGGCGAACATGCCGAACTCGGGCATCGCGGTCATGACGAGGGGGATGCCCAGTCCCACCGCGCCGATCAGCCACCACACCCACGCGTCGATGTCCACGTGGTCATGGTAGAACCGCGAACGCCCTCGCGGACAGGGCGCAAGCAGGCCGCTCGGCCCGTTGGGCCCTTCGGGCCGGAAGTCGTCGCCGGCCGTGGCCGGGAGAGCGGCAGGCCGTGGCTACGAGAGCGGCAGGCCGTGAGCCGTGTAGCGGTCACCGGTGCGCTCGACGATGAGCGGCAGGCCGAAGCAGAGGGAGAGGTTGCGGGAGCTGAGTTCGGTCTCCATGGGGCCCGCGGCGAGCACCTTGCCCTGGCGGATCATCAGTACGTGGGTGAAGCCGGGGGCGATCTCCTCGACATGGTGGGTGACCATGACCATGGAGGGGGCGTACGGGTCGCGGGCCAGTCGGCCCAGGCGGCGGACCAGGTCCTCGCGGCCGCCGAGGTCGAGTCCCGCCGCCGGCTCGTCGAGGAGCAGCAGTTCGGGGTCGGTCATCATGGCGCGGGCGATCAGGGTGCGCTTGCGCTCGCCCTCGGAGAGGGTGCCGAACTTCCGGTCGAGGTATTCGGTCATGCCGAGCCGGTCGAGGAAGGCGCGGGCGCGGTCCTCGTCGACGGCTTCGTAGTCCTCGTGCCAGGTGGCAGTCATGCCGTACGCGGCGGTGAGCACCGTCTGCAGCACGGTCTGGCGCCGGGGCAGCTTCTCGGCCATGGCGACGCCCGCGATGCCGATGCGGGGGCGGAGCTCGAAGACGTCGGTGCCGACGCCGCCGAGCTGCTCGCCGAGGACCTTGGCGGTGCCCGTGCTCGGGAAGAGGTAGCTGGAGGCGATGTTGAGCAGGGTGGTCTTGCCGGCGCCGTTGGGGCCGAGGATGACCCAGCGCTCCCCTTCCTTGACCGACCAGGAGACGTCGTCCACCAGAGCGCGTCCGTCGCGGACCACGGATACGTCCACCAGCTCCAGTACATCGCTCATGGCGCGTTGTCTCCCCATGCAGTGTCGAGATCGTCGGTACCTGTGGGCACAGCTCCCAGGGAAATCTACGCCACCGCGCGAGTGCTCCCGGCGCTGGGCCCGAGTGACGCCAGGCCCCGGCCCGTTCCCCCGGCCAGACCCTAGGGTGGTCCCCATGCTTTCGGAACCACGCTCAGGGCTGTTGGCCGCTTGGGGAAACGCGCTTCTGGCGGGACTGGTGTCGCCGGACGAGGCGGCGCTCGCCATTGTCGGGGAGGACGCGGTGCACCGCGTGGAGGGACTGCCGGGCGAGGCGGGGCCGGTCGGGCTCACGCTGGCGCTCGGGCGGTTGCGGGGTCTGGGGGTGACGGGTTTCCGGGTGGCGCTGCCGGCGCCCGGCCATCCGCTGGGGCTGAGCGGTCCGCCGGAGTTCAACGCGCGGGCGCTGGAGGCCGAGGAGGCGGTGGTGGCCTTCGGCGCGCCGTACGGGCTGGTTCCCGAGGTGCGCGAGGTGGGGCCGGCCGGGGATCTGCACGTCGAGGTGGTGTGGCGTTGTCTGCCGGTACGGGAGGCGCCGCCGGCCGATGTGCCGTCGCTGGGCGAGGCGGAGCGGGAGCTCGCCGAGGCGTTGCGGGACGCGACGGCGGTGCTGTCGCGGCTGGACGTGGCCGGTTCGGGGCCGGTGGCCGAGGCGGCGGTGGACGCGTACCGGGCGCGGGCGGAACGGGGCCGCGAGGTGCTGGCTCCGGGGTATCCGCCGCGGGCGGTGCGGGTGCTGGAGCTGGCGCAGCGGGTGGGGCTGCTGATCTCGGTGGCGTACGAGAACGGGCACGGCGGCGCGGTGAGCGCTTCGGAGATCGCGGCCCGGGGTGAGGCGCTGCGGCCGGTGGAGCGGGTGGCCCGGCGGGCGCAGGTCGCCGCGTACAACGCGTATGTGGAGGAGCGCGAGCGGGGACGGTAGGGCCTGGCGGGGCGGATCGGGCCCGGCCACGGCCCGGGCCCCGGCCGGGCCGATGGCGCGGGTGTCGCCGGACGGGCTCGGTTTGCCCGTCCGGCGAGATGTGACCGTGGAGCCGGCCGGCCGTGGACCGGGTCAGTCGGCCATGGGGTCGGTCAGCCGTTCAGGCCGAGGTTGCCGAAGGCCGGGTTGAGCAGGCCGACCACATTGGTCCGCTTCCTCGTCGGTCAGCCCGCTGCCCCGTGCCTGACAGCCCACAGGGCGGCCTGGGTCCGGTCCGAGAGGTCCAGTTTCATCAGGATGTTCGAGACGTGTGTCTTGACGGTCTTCTCGGAGAGGACCAGCGCTCGCGCGATCTCGCGGTTGGAGCGGCCGTCGGCGATCAGGCCCAGCACCTCCCGCTCCCGTTCGGTGAGCGTGCTCCCCCGGCCCGTACCGCTGCCCGAGTCCTCCTGGGCGAGCAGGGCCCCCGCGACCTCCGGCTGGAGCAGGACGTGGCCCGCGTACACGGAGCGGATCGCACCGGCCAGGGCGTCCGGGTCGACGTCCTTGTACACGTAGCCGGAAGCTCCGGCGCGCAGGGCGGGGACCACGGTGCGCTGCTCGGTGAAGCTGGTGACGATGAGGACCTTGGCCGGGTTCTCCAGCTCGCGCAGCCTGCGCAGCGCCTCGATGCCGTCGGTGCCGGGCATCTTGATGTCCATCAGGACCACATCGGGGCGGAGCTCCTCGGTCCTGGCCACCCCCTCGGCACCGTCGGCCGCCTCGCCGACCACCTCTATGTCGTCCTGGATCTCCAGGAACGTACGCAGACCACGGCGGACCACCTGGTGGTCGTCGACCAGCAGCACCCTGATGATCTTGTCAGCCACCGGGTACCTCCATCTCGATCGTGGTGCCCTTGCCGGGCTCCGATTCAACGGTGAGCCTTCCGCCGACGCCGTTCGCGCGGTCCCGCATCGACACCAGGCCCAGATGCCGGCCCGCCTGCCGGGTCGCCGTGGGTTCGAAGCCGCCGCCGTCGTCGGTGATCCGCAGCAGCGTGCCGCTGCCGTGCCGGGTCAGCGTGACGCCGACGTGCTCCGCCCCGGAGTGGCGCAGCGCGTTGTGCAGGGCCTCCTGGGAGACCCTCAGCAGCGCCTCCTCCTGGGCGGCGGGCAGGGCACGTATGCCCAGGCTCTCGAAGGTGATCCGGGCCGTGTGGGCCCGGTCCAGGACCTGGATCTGGGTACGGAGGGTGGCGACGAGGCCGTCCTCGTCGAGCGCGGCGGGGCGCAGCTCGACGACGGCGGCGCGCAGCTCGTCCACGGCCTCCGCGGCCAGTGCGGCGACCTGCTGGAGCTCGCCCTTGGCGCGGGCCGGGTCGCGGTCCACCAGGGCGGTGGCCGCCTGGGCCGTCAGCCGCAGCGAGAACAGCTTCTGGCTCACCGCGTCGTGCAGCTCGTGGGCGAGCCGGGAGCGCTCCTCGGCGATGGTGAGCTCGCGGCTGCGTTCGTAGAGCCGGGCGTTGGTGAGGGCTATCGCCGCGTGCTGGGCGAGTATGCCCAGCAGTTCCTCGTCCTCGGCGGTGAAACCGCAGCTGCCCTCGGGTTTGGGGCAGCGCTTGTTGGCGAGGAAGAGCGCGCCGATGATCTCCTCGCCGTCCCTGATCGGCAGGCCCAGGAAGTCGGACATGTCGGGGTGGGCCTCGGGCCAGCCCTCGAAGCGGGGGTCCTTGCGGACATCGGCGAGGCGTTCGGGCTTCGCCTCGTGGAGCATCGAGGCGAGGATGCCGTGCTGTCTGGGCAGCGGGCCGATGGCCTTCCACTGCTCGTCACTGACTCCGTCGACGACGAACTGGGCGAAGCCGCCGTGGTCGTCGGGGACGCCCAGGGCCGCGTACTCGGCGTCCAGCAGCTCGCGGGCCGAGGCGACGATCGTCTTCAGGACGTCGCGCACTTCGAGATGCCGGCTCATGGCGAGCAGCGCGGCGCTCACGGCGGCGAGACCCGACGGTGGGCGATGGCTCATGGCCTCACCGTACCGGCGGGATTCGAACGCCGTATCGGCCTGTGGACGGCCGCGGGTAGGGCGCTGGGACTAGGTCCGCCCGTCCGTCAGGGACGGCCCCGTACACGTGTGGGGCGGCCCCGTACACAGGGGCGGCGCCCGTGCGCGGGAGCAGTCCGTACGCGGGAGCGGCCCGTACTGCGGCCCGTACATGGGGTCGACGGCCATGCCGGACGCCCACCCAGAGGCGGAATCTCACGCTCCGAATTGCTGAAGCAACGGTTGGTGAGGTTGTTACGCGTCCGATGTGAGGCCGCACATAGGACCCACATCACTTACGAAGCCTGCTAGTGGACACATAAGCGCCGCATCAGTGGTTATGAGCACGGCCCGACGCGTGCGAGCGGAGCACCGGTCGACTACCCGGGTTCGTACGTCACACCTTTGCCACCAGATTTTGCTGCCGCTAAGAATTGCTCTCGTCCCCGACGGAGATGCGAGACCGCTTCCCGTCTTCGTCCTCCGTGAGGACTCCCGCGATTCGAAGAGGTATGTCTGTATGTCCGTGTCCAGCATCCCCGGCCGTCGTCGTCGACTGAACAAGACCCAGAAGCTCTCCGTCGCGGGCATCTCCGCCATGGCCGTCGCCGCGCTCTCGTTCTCGCTCGTCCCCGCCAACGCCGACCCCAAGCCCGAGGCCGAGACCCCCGTGTCCGCCGAGCCCGTGGTCTTCGCGTCGGTCGCCGGTACTCCGCAGGCCAAGGCCGTGCAGGCCAGCATCATCGAGCAGCACTCCACCGCCGAGAAGCTGGTGAAGGCCGCAGACCTCGCCAGGGCCAAGAAGGCCGCCGCCGCGAAGGCGAAGGCCGCCGAGGCCGCCAAGATCAAGGCCCGGGCCGAGGCGAAGGCGAAGGCCGAGGCCGCCGCCAGGGTGAAGGCGAAGGCCGTCGCCGCCGAGCGCACGCAGACGCAGGCCGCCAGCCGCTCCGAGGCCCGCACCCCGGTGTACGCCAACAACCTGGACGGCTGGATCAGGGAGTCCCTGGACATCATGCGGGCCCACGGCATCCCCGGCTCGTACGACGGTCTGCACCGCAACATCATGCGCGAGTCGACCGGCAACCCGAACGCGGTCAACGGCTGGGACATCAACGCCCAGAACGGCACCCCGTCCTGCGGCCTGCTCCAGGTCATCCGGCCGACGTTCAACGCGTACCACGTCCCGGGCACCTCGTGGAACATCTACGACCCGGTCGCCAACATCACGGCCGCGGCCAACTACGCGGCCGACAAGTACGGCTCGATGGACAACGTCAACAGCGCGTACTGACCGGCGCCGAGCATCACCGGCCAGCGTCCGGACGCCGGGTCCGCGCTACTTGCGCATGACCTCGGGCTCGTGGCGGCGCAGCAGTCGCGCGACCACGACACCGCAGACGATGCCGAGCAGCAGGAGTACCGAGATGTTGATCCCCCACTGGGAGGCCGAGTGCTCCCACAGCGGGTCGAGATCGGTCGGGTTCTTCGGGTCCCACGGCGCCATGAGGTGCGAGAGGTCGAGCGTCGTGCCCGCGCCGGCGATGGCCCAGCGGGACGGCATCAGCCAGGCGAACTGCTCCAGGCCGGGCGAGCCGAACACCTGGAAGAGGATGCCGGTGAAGACGACCTGGACGATCGCGAACATGACCAGCAGCGGCATGGTCTTCTCAGCGGTCTTCACCAGCGAGGAGATCACCAGGCCGAACATCATCGAGGTGAAGCCGAGCACGATGATCGTCAGGCAGAGCTCGACGGCCGGCGGCATGATCAGGCCCTCTTCGGGCAGCTCGCGGGTGGCGAAGCCGATGCCGCAGATGATGACGCCCTGGAAGGCGGTGATCACGCCGAGGACGATCACCTTGGACATCAGATAGGCGGAGCGGGACAGGCCGGTGGCCCGTTCCCGTTCGTAGATGACGCGTTCCTTGATCAGTTCTCGTACGGAGTTGGCCGCACCGGAGAAGCACATGCCGACCGCGAGGATCAGCATGATCGTTCCGGCGGCTCCGTTGAACCGGGACGGCGGCTTCGGCGGGGCCAGGCCGAAGTCGGCCGGGATGACCACGCTGACGACGCCGAGCACGGCGGGCAGGATCACCATCAGGCCCATGAAGCCCTTGTCGGACGCGATCACCGAGACGTAGCGGCGCATCAGCGTCCACAGCTGGGCCGACCAGCTCTGCGGCTTCGGCGGGCGCATCTGCTGCGGGGGCGGCATGTGTACGGACTGTGCGGCGACGGCGTCGATGTCCGCGGCGTACATCTGGTAGTGCTGCGATCCGCGCCAGCGGCCCGCCCAGTCGTAGTCGCGGTAGTTCTCGAACGCGGAGAAGACGTCGGCCCAGGTGGTGTAACCGAAGAAGTTGAGCGCCTCCTCCGGCGGGCCGAAGTAGGCGACGGATCCACCCGGCGCCATGACCAGCAGCTTGTCGCAGATCGCCAGCTCGGCGACGGAGTGCGTGACGACCAGAACGGTACGGCCGTCGTCGGCCAGTCCGCGCAGCAGCTGCATGACGTCGCGGTCCATGCCCGGGTCGAGGCCGGAGGTCGGCTCGTCCAGGAAGATCAGCGACGGCTTGGTGAGCAGCTCCAGGGCGACGGAGACGCGCTTGCGCTGGCCGCCGGAGAGCGAGGTGACCTTCTTGTCCTTGTGGATGTCGAGCTTGAGCTCGGAGAGGACTTCGAGGATCCGGGCCTGGCGCTCGGCCTCGGTGGTGTCCGCCGGGAAGCGGAGCTTGGCCGCGTACTTGAGCGCCTTGGTGACGGTGAGTTCCTTGTGCAGGATGTCGTCCTGCGGGACCAGACCGATGCGCTGGCGCAGCTCGGCGAACTGCTTGTACAGGTTCCGGTTGTCGTAGAGGACGTCGCCCTGGTTGGCGGGCCGGTAACCGGTGAGCGCCTTGAGCAGCGTGGACTTTCCGGATCCGGACGGGCCGATGACCGCGATGAGCGACTTCTCCGGGACGCCGAAGGAGACGTCCTTGAGGATCTGCTTCCCGCCGTCGACCGTCACCGTGAGGTGGCGGGCGGAGAAGGAGACCTCACCGGTGTCGACGAACTCTTCGAGCCGGTCGCCGACCAGGCGGAAGGTCGAGTGACCGACGCCGACGATGTCGTTGGGGCCGATGAGCGCGGAGCCGGACTTGGAGAGCGGCTGACCGTTGACGTACGTGCCGTTGTGGGACCCGAGGTCACGGATCTCGAAGCGGCCGTCGGGGGTCGCGTGGAATTCGGCGTGGTGGCGCGAGACCTGGAGGTCGGAGACGACCAGTTCGTTCTCCAGCGCACGACCGATGCGCATGACGCGGCCGAGGGCCAGCTGGTGGAACGTGGTCGGGCTGCGGTCTCCGTACACCGGCGGAGCCCCCGCGGCGCCGCCCGCGCCGGGCGTCCTCGCCATGCCCTGCTGCTGCGGGACATGCGGTTGTACGGGCTGCTGCGGCGGCACTCCCTGGGGGGCCTGCTGCGGCCAGCCCTGCTGCGGCTGCTGTGCCTGATGCGGCTGCTGCGGCTGGGCGGGTGCCTGCTGGCCGGACCAGCCGGCGCCGCCCTGCTGGGGCTGCTGGGCCGGTGCCTGCTGGGCACCCGCGCCCTGCCCGCTGTACACATCGGCAGCAGCCGCGGCGGTGAGGCTCAGCCGCGGGCCGTCAGTGGCATTGCCCAGGTGCACGACGGAGCCGGGACCGATCTCCAGCTGCTGTATCCGGCTGCCCTGCGCATAGGTGCCGTTGGTGCTGCCGTGGTCCTCGATGAACCAACTCCGGCCACCCCAGCTGATCGTGGCGTGCCGCCACGACACCCTGGCGTCGTCGATCGTCAGGTCGCCCTGCGGGTCGCGCCCGAGGGTGTACGACCTGGACGGATCGAGCGTCCAGGTCCTGCCATTCAATTCCAGTACGAGTTCCGGCACTCCGCGCCCCACTAGTTGTCCCCCGAGTCGCCCCCGTCACAGGGGGCCTAGGGATGCTGAACATCGTGAGGAACTATTCCAGGAGCAGTCCCCGATACGAAAGTCGGGCGGGGTGAAGACCCTGCCGAGACCTGCATCGTTACGGTGCCGACACGAACAGGGGGCGGCGGCGCGCGGCCAAAGGGATCAGGGCGCGGCAAGCGACCCGAGTACGTATGAATCGTCGGTGACCGGGGCATCCCGGTCACCCCCGCCGGCCACGGCCCGGCCGCCCCCGAGTCCGCCGTATCACCTCCCGCGGCCACTGACCGAATACGGACGCGCGCGGTCCGTCACCACGGGCGTGCGCCGGGCGGGGTACGGGTCCGACGCGCTGTCCGGCCCTCGGGACGGGCGCCCGGAGCCCCGGCGCGGACCGATACGGTGGAAGCACCATGAGCGCATCTCAGCCACCTCGGTCCTCCTCGTCCCCTGAGCCTCCTGAGCCCCCCGGGTCCCGTAGTGAGCCCCCCGAGTCCCCTCGGGGCGCCGACACCCCCACCCTTCTCGTGAAGATCTTCGGGAAGGACCGCCCGGGTATCACCGCCGGGCTCTTCGACACCCTCGCCGCCTACTCGGTCGATGTCGTCGACATCGAGCAGGTCGTCACCCGTGGCCGCATCGTCCTGTGCGCACTGGTCACCGCCCCGACCGCGGGCGGCACCACCGAGGGCGACCTGCGGGCGACCGTGCACAGCTGGGCCGATTCGCTGAAGCTCCAGGCCGAGATCATCTCCGGTACCGGTGACAACCGGCCGCGTGGCCACGGGCGTTCCCATGTGACGGTGCTCGGGCACCCGCTGACCGCGGAGTCGACCGCCGCCATAGCGGCCACGATCACTTCCACCGGCGGCAACATCGACCGTATCTTCCGGCTCGCGAAATACCCGGTCACGGCGGTCGAGTTCGCGGTGTCCGGCGCCGCGACCGAGGAGCTGCGGACCGCGCTGGCGACGGAGTCCGCCGGTATCGGTGTCGATGTCGCGGTGGTGTCGGCCGGGCTGAGCCGCCGGGCGCAGCGGCTGGTCGTCATGGACGTCGACTCGACGCTCATCCAGGACGAGGTCATCGAGCTCTTCGCGGCCCACGCGGGCTGCGAGGACAAGGTCGCCGAGGTGACCGAGCAGGCGATGCGCGGTGAGCTCGACTTCGAGCAGTCGCTGCACGCGCGGGTGGCGCTGCTGGCCGGGCTCGATGTGTCGGTGGTGGACAAGGTGCGTTCCGAGGTGCGGCTGACGCCGGGCGCGCGCACCCTGATCCGTACGCTGAAGCGGCTCGGCTACCAAGTCGGCGTGGTCTCGGGTGGGTTCACCCAGGTCACCGACGATCTGAAGGAACGGCTCGGGCTCGACTTCGCCTCTGCCAACACCTTGGAAGTGGTCGACGGAAAGCTCACGGGACGGGTCGTCGGCGACATCGTCGACCGGGCCGGCAAGGCCCGTCTGCTGCGCAGTTTCGCCGAGCAGGCCGGGGTGCCGCTGGCGCAGACCGTCGCGATCGGTGACGGTGCGAACGACCTGGACATGCTGAACACCGCCGGGCTCGGGGTCGCCTTCAACGCCAAGCCGGTGGTCCGCGAGGCGGCGCACACCGCGGTGAACGTGCCGTTCCTGGACACCGTGCTGTATCTGCTCGGCATCACCCGCGAGGAGGTCGAGGCCGCCGACGGTCTCGTCGACTGACGCGTCCGCGCGGGCCCCGGCGCGGTCCGGGGTGCGTACGGCACGGTCGCGCGAACGGAGCAGGGCCCCGGTGCTTTCCGCATCCGGGGCCCTGCTCCGTACTACGACCAGATTCAGTCGTTGGTCAGTCGTTGGGCGTCCAGTACTCGACCAGCTTGCCCACTCCGTGCTCCACACCCTTCCAGGAGCCGGAGAACTCTACGACGGCGAAGGCGGCGGTGGGGAAGCCGCCGCGGGTCATCCGGGCCAGGGCGTCGCCCTCGGACGATTCCGAGAGGGCGTCGGCGATCGCGTGCATGCCGGGGTTGTGGCCGATGACCAGGAGGTTGTGCACGTCGTCGGGGGTCTCGTTGATCAGCGCGATGAGCTCGCCGAGGGACGCCTCGTACAACCGGTCCTCGTACACGGTCCTGGGGCGCTGCGGCATCTCGTGGACGGCCAGCTTCCACGTCTCGCGCGTCCGGGCCGCGGTGGAGCAGAGGGCCAGATCGAGGACGATCCCGGAGTCGACGAGTCGGCGGCCCGCGACGGGGGCATCCTTGCGGCCGCGCTCCGCGAGCGGTCGCTCGTGGTCGGAGTCCTGCGACCATTCCGCCTTTGCATGCCTGAGAAGGACGATCCTGCGAGGTGTATCGACGCTCATACACCTCAGCTTCGCACGAAATGTGCCGCCCGGCGCAGGCTGTTGACGGGGCTCCACGGGGTGCGCGGGCGGCGTCAGCCGGTCACCAGGGCCATGATTCGCGCGAGCAACCGGCTGATCGCCGGGTCGGCGGTCGCGGCGTGCGCCTCGCCGGATCCCATGATCAGCAGCAGGAGTGCGGCGAACGCGATCGCGGGCAGCGCGACGGCCCACCACGGCAGCCGGACCTCGATGCTGCCCGTGGCCGGGTGGACGGTCGGGGTGTGCGTTCGGGCCGGCATGTCCGCCTCCGTTGGTCTTCGGTACCGATACCGAAAACCTACGGATCCCGGGCCGCCGGACCCATCCGGCGACCCACCCACTTCACCCTGACCCTGGCCCCCTAGGGGATGGTGGTGCCAGCCCTACCATCGGGGGCCGGCGGCCGGGCCGCTCAGTGCGCGGCTCAGGCTCAGGGGGACGCGACCGAGGCGATCACTGCGACGATCACGGTGATCAGCAGCATCGCCCCGAGCACGGCGAGGAGCTTCTTCTGACCGTTCTGGGGATTCGGGTCGAGCACAGGAGACATGGAACCAGTCTCGCACTTCAGCATTCGTCCTCGATGGTCCGGTCCCGCCCGGCCAGGATGCCGACCGCCATCTGCGGCACCATGAGGCCCGCCATCAGCGCGATCGGCAGCTCCCAGCCGCCGCTGTGCTGGTAGAGCACACCGATGAGCAGCGGCCCCGGGATCGAGATCAGATACCCGACGGACTGCGCGAACGCGGACAGCCGGACCACTCCCGCACCGCTGCGGGACCGCATGCCGATCATGGTCAGGGCGAGCGGGAAGGAGCAGTTCGAGATGCCCAGGAGCACCGCCCAGGCCCAGGCCCCGCCGGCCGGTGCGAGGTAGAGGCCCGCGTAGCCGATGAGGCCGCAGCTGCCGAGGAGGACGACGATCGCGCCCTGGTTCTTCATCCGGGTCGCGACCCCCGGGATGACGAAGGCGAGCGGCACCCCCATCGCCATGGTCACGGCGAGCAGCACGCCCGCCGTACCGGCCGAGACCCCGGCGTCGCGGAAGATCTGCGGCATCCAGCCCATGGTGATGTACGCGGCGGTGGCCTGCAGCCCGAAGAAGCAGGCGAGGGCCCAGGCGGTACGGCTGCGGGTGATCTTCAGGGCGGGGGCGCCATGCTGCTGGGCGGCCTGCTGCGCCGGGGCGCCGCGCCGGTCCCGTACCACCGGGATCCAGGGCAGGATCGCGACGGCGGAGAGCGCGGCCCAGACGCCGAGCCCCAGCCGCCAGCTGCCGCCCATCGCGCTGGTCATGGGCACGGTCACCGCGGCGGCGAGCGAGGTACCCAGGGCCAGCGCCATCGAGTAGAGCCCGGTCATGGAGCCGACCCGGTCCGGGAACCAGCGCTTGACGATCACCGGCATCAGGACGTTGCTGACGGCGATGCCCATGAGGGCGAGGGCGCTCGCGGCGAGGAAGCCGGCCGTACCGCCGACGAGCGGCCGTATGACCAGACCGGCGGTGATGGCGGTCATGCCGGCGCAGACCACCGCGCCCGGACCGAAGCGGCGGGCCAGGCGCGGCGCCATGATGCCGAAGATCGCGAAGCAGAGCGGTGGTACGGAGGTCAGGACACCGGCGACGCTGCCGCTCATGTGCAGCCCGTCGCGGACCTCTTCGAGGAGGGCGCCGAGGCTGGTGATGGCGGGACGGAGGTTGAGCGCGGTGAGTACCAGCCCGACGACGACCAGCCGGAGGAGCCAGGGAGAGGCCCCGTCGGCGGCGACTGCCGTCCGGGGGGCCTGCGAGGTCTGCGCGGCCGGGGTTTTCGTAGGGGCGTCCACCGGGGCGGCGGGGGTCAGGGTCCGGGTCTGGGGCCGGGTCTCGTCGTCGGGCATGAGGCCCATCATAGAATCATGGGATGATTGATTGTCCAATCCGCCCGAAGCCCCTCTGAGACGATTCGCTCCAGGCACCGCAACCGCAGACGACTCCCGTCCCCGTCACCACGCCTCGCCCCCTTCACCACTCCTCATCACCCAGCAACCCGAAGCAACCCGAAGCAACGCGACCAAGGAGCACCATGACGCTGACGTCTCCGCGGCGTTCGGCCCTCGCCGACCAGGTGATTGCCCAGCTCAGGAATCAGATCACCTCGGGCGAGTGGCCCGTGGGTTCCCGCATTCCCACCGAGCCCGAACTGGTGGAGCAGCTGGGGGTGGCACGCAACACCGTCCGGGAGGCCGTGCGCGCCCTCGCGCACAACGGTCTGCTCGACATCCGGCAGGGTTCGGGCACCTATGTCGTCGCCACCAGCGAGCTGGCCGGGGTGATGCACCGCCGCTTCGCCTCCGCCGATCCGCGCCATGTCGCCGAGTTGCGGTCCACCCTGGAGTCGTCGGCGGCGAGGCTGGCCGCCGCCCGGCGCACCGAGCGTGACCTGAAGCAGCTGGACGCGCTGATGGCGCGCCGGGAGGAGACCTGGGCCGCGGGTGACGCCGAGGCGTTCGTCGCGGCGGACGCGACGCTGCATCTGGCGGTGGTCGCCGCCTCGCACAACGACGTGCTGACCGGGCTCTACGCCGATCTGGGTGACCTGCTGCGCGACTATCTCCGGGGCGACATCGGTCATGAGCTGCGGCCGGAGAACCACATGGACCACGGCCGGCTGGTCGAGGCGATCCGGGCGGGTGACGGGGAGACGGCGGCGGCCGAGGCCGCGAGCCATGCGCTGAGCTGTCTGGTGGACCAGGTCTGAGGCCTGCGTGCGTGGGGCTGTCTGAGGCCCGCGTGCGCGGGGCTGTCCGGTGGACCGGGCCCGAGGCCCGTCCGGCGGCCCTAGACCGCGCCCTGCACCTGGTGCGTGACCCAGGCCGAGCCGACTTCCTTCCAGCAGCGGTCGTCGATCCGCACGGTCCGTCCCGGGCCCACGTCGACCGGGGTGGCGTCGGCGTCTATGTCCCACCAGCGGCGGCATTCGGTGTGCAGCTGTACGCGGTCGGTGGAGGGGTACGGGTTGTGGCAGTAGGCGACGACCCGGGAGCCCCGGACCGACGTACGGCATTCGGCTCCGGCGGGATCGGGGGTGGGAGCGGCAGGGGTGGACGCCCCGGCTCCCATCCGCCCCGCCACGGATATCCCGACCGGCGCGGCGAGTCCGGCGACGGCTACGGAGGCCGCCAGCAGGGCGCAGGTCCGGCGGCGTGTGGCGCGCACGGCGACCTCCTCCCCGTAGCCTGACCCGAAGTCCGGTTCACCACATTCTGCGGTGGATCGACCGTCTTTTCGACTTGAGCGGGCCGGAGCCGGGCCCGTACACGAAACAGCCGCGTACCGCCTGTTCCCAGGCGGTACGCGGCTGTGTCAGGGCACGTCGTACGGGGTCAGGCACCCATGATGTGCACGCCGCCGTCGACGTGGATGATCTCGCCCGTGGTCTTCGGGAAGAAGTCCGAGAGCAGCGCGACGATGGCGCGGCCGGCCGGCTCCGGGTCCGCCATGTCCCAGGACAGCGGGGAGCGGGTGTTCCACACGTCCGCGAGGTCGGTGAAGCCCGGGATGGACTTCGCGGCCATGGACTTGAGCGGACCGGCGGAGACCAGGTTGCAGCGGATGTCGTCCTTGCCCAGGTCACGGGCGAGGTAGCGGGAGGTGGCCTCCAGCGCGGCCTTGGCCGGGCCCATCCAGTCGTACTGCGGCCAGGCGAACTGCGCGTCGAAGGTGAGGCCGACGACCGAGCCGCCGTCGTTCATCAGCGGCTTGCAGGCCATGGCGAGCGACTTCAGCGAGAACGCCGAGACGTGCATCGCGGTGGCGACGGACTCGAACGGGGTGTTGAGGAAATTGCCGCCGAGCGCGTCCTGCGGCGCGAAGCCGATGGAGTGGACGACGCCGTCGAGCGAGCCGAGCTCGTCCTTCACCAGACCGGCGAGCCGGTCCAGGTGCTCGGTGTTGGTCACGTCCAGCTCGATGACCTTGGCCGGCTTGGGCAGCTTCTTGGCGATGCGCTCCGTCAGCGTGGGCCGCGGGAAGGCGGTCAGGATGACTTCGGCGCCCTGTTCCTGGGCCACCTTCGCGGCATGGAAAGCGATGGACGACTCCATCAGCACACCTGTGATGAGGATGCGCTTGCCGTCGAGAATTCCGCTCATGGTGATCAGTGACCCATGCCCAATCCGCCGTCAACGGGGATGACGGCTCCAGTGATGTACGACGCGTCGTCGGAGGCGAGGAAGCGCACCGCGGCGGCGATCTCCTCGGGCTGCGCGTAGCGGCCGAGCGGCACCTGGGACACGATGCCCTTGCGCTGCTCCTCGGTGAGCACCTGCGTCATGTCGGTGTCGACAAAACCGGGCGCGACGACGTTGAAAGTGATGTTCCGCGAACCGAGTTCACGGGCCAGCGACCGGGCGAAGCCGACCAGACCCGCCTTGGACGCGGCGTAGTTCGCCTGCCCGGCCGAGCCGAGCAGGCCGACCACGGAGGAGATGAGGACGACGCGGCCCTTCTTGGCGCGCAGCATGCCGCGGTTGGCGCGCTTGACGACCCGGAAGGTGCCGGTGAGGTTGGTGTCGACGACGGACGTGAAGTCGTCCTCGGACATCCGCATCAGCAACTGGTCCTTGGTGATACCGGCGTTGGCGACCAGCACCTCGACGGGACCGTGCTTCTCCTCGATCTCCTTGTAGGCCTGCTCCACCTGTTCGGCGTCGGTGATGTCGCAACGGACCGCGAGAACACCGGCCTCGGTGAGCACAGCGGGCGGCTCGCCGGAGCGGTAGGTGATCGCGACCTTGTCGCCGTTGTCGGCGAAAGCGCGGGCGATGGCGAGGCCGATGCCCCGGTTTCCTCCGGTGACGAGAACCGAGCGGCTCAACGGATCACCCTTTCCCTAGCGGTCTGGTACATCGAAAACCTATCGGTACCAGGAGCTCCGCGAGCAATCGCCCCCTGACAGCGCCTTCCCCCAGGCACTGTGGGGTTCCTACAGACGGCTGGCCGTCGGGCCGCGCCCTGTCGGGGCCGCGCCGGGCGGCATCCGGTATCCCCGGCACGGTCACCGTCCGGCATGGTTCACTGCCGTGGTGTATCGAGAAGGGAATCTCCTGTGCCCCACGAGGTAGATCAGTCGTTCCTGGCCCTGCCGCTGCGGGCCCTCGCCGACGCGGCGCTCGCCCGCGCGCGTGCGCTGGGTGCCGTGCACGCCGATTTCCGTCTGGAGCGGGTGCGCAGCGCGTCCTGGCGGCTGCGGGATGCCCGGCCCTCCGGGTCCTCGGACACCACCGATCTCGGCTACGCGGTGCGGGTGGTGCACGGCGGGGCGTGGGGGTTCGCGTCCGGGGTGGACCTGACGATGGACGCCGCGGCGAAGGTGGCCTCGCAGGCCGTCGCCATGGCGAAGCTGTCGGCGAAGGTGATCGCGGCGGCGGGCTCGGACGAGCGTGTGGAGCTGGCGGACGAGCCGATGCACGGTGAGCGGACCTGGGTGTCTGCGTACGACATCGATCCGTTCGAGGTGCCGGACGAGGAGAAGGCGGGGCTGCTTGCCGAATGGAGCGGCCGGCTCCTGGGCGCCGAGGGCGTCGCGCATGTGGACGCCTCACTGATGACCGTTCACGAGAACAAGTTCTACGCGGACACGGCGGGCACCGTCACCACCCAGCAGCGGGTGCGGCTGCATCCGCAGCTCACCGCGGTCGCCGTGGACGGCACGACCGGTGAGTTCGACTCGATGCGGACGATCGCCCCGCCGGTGGGCCGCGGCTGGGAGTACCTGACCGGGACCGGCTGGGACTGGGACGACGAGCTGGCGCGGATCCCCGGACTGCTGGCCGAGAAGATGCGGGCGCCGAGCGTCGAGGCAGGAACGTACGACCTGGTGGTCGACCCGTCCAACCTCTGGCTGACCATCCACGAGTCGATCGGCCACGCCACCGAGCTGGACCGGGCGCTGGGGTATGAGGCCGCGTACGCCGGTACCTCGTTCGCCACCTTCGACCAGCTGGGGAAGCTGACGTACGGCTCCCCCGTGATGAATGTGACCGGTGACCGCACCGCCGAGCACGGGCTCGCGACCATCGGGTACGACGACGAGGGTGTCGAGGCGCAGTCCTGGGACCTGGTCAAGGACGGGACACTGGTCGGGTACCAGCTGGACCGGCGGATCGCGAAGCTGACCGGGCTGGGCCGTTCCAACGGCTGCGCGTACGCGGACTCGCCGGGCCATGTCCCCGTCCAGCGGATGGCCAATGTGTCGCTGCGGCCGGATCCGGGCGGGCTGTCCACGGAGGACCTGATCGGCGGGGTGGAGCGCGGTATCTATGTGGTCGGCGACCGGTCCTGGTCGATCGACATGCAGCGCTACAACTTCCAGTTCACCGGGCAGCGGTTCTTCCGGATCGAGAACGGCAGGCTGGCCGGGCAGCTGCGCGACGTCGCGTACCAGGCCACGACGACGGACTTCTGGGGCTCGATGGAGAAGGTCGGCGGCCCGCAGACATATGTCCTGGGCGGCGCCTTCAACTGCGGCAAGGCCCAGCCGGGCCAGGTCGCGGCCGTCTCGCACGGCTGCCCCTCCGCCCTCTTCCGGGGCGTGAACATCCTCAATACGACGCAGGAGGCCGGACGATGAGCCGCGTCAGCAAGCCGCACGAGATCGTCGAGCGGGCGCTCGAACTGTCCACCGCCGACGGCTGCGTGGTCATCGCCGACGAGGAGTCGTCCGCGAACCTGCGCTGGGCCGGCAACGCGCTCACGACGAACGGGGTGACGCGGGGACGGACCCTGACCGTCATCGCGACCGTCGACGGTGCGCAGGGCACCGCGTCCGGTGTGGTGTCGCGGTCCGCGGTCACCGCCGACGACCTGGAGCCGCTGGTGCGGGCCGCCGAGGCCGCGGCACGCGGGGCCGGACCGGCGGAGGACGCGCAGCCGCTGGTCACCGGGGTGCCCGAGGCGCCCGACTTCACGGACGCACCGGCCGAGACCGGCTCGGCCGTCTTCGCCGAGTTCGCCCCGGCGCTCGGCGAGGCATTTGCCCGCGCCCGCTCCGGCGGCCGTGAGCTGTACGGCTTCGCCAACCACGAGCTGACCTCGACCTACCTCGGTACGTCGACGGGGCTGCGGCTGCGCCACGACCAGCCGACCGGCACCCTGGAGCTCAACGCCAAGTCCCCGGACCGCACCCGTTCGTCCTGGGCCGGCCGTTCGACGCGCGACTTCAAGGATGTCGACCCGGCCGAGCTGGACGCGGAACTGGCGCAGCGGCTGCGCTGGGCACAGCGCCGTATCGAGCTGCCCGCGGGGCGGTACGAGACGTTGCTGCCGCCGACCGCCGTCGCCGATCTGCTGATCTACCAGCTGTGGTCCTCGGCTGCGCGGGACGCCGCGGAGGGCCGGACGGTGTTCTCCAAGCCGGGCGGCGGGACGAGGATCGGCGAGCAGCTCTCCGGGCTGCCGCTGACGCTCCGCAGCGACCCGAACGCACCGGGCCTGGAGTCGGCGCCGTTCGTGATCGCCCACGCCTCCGGGGACAGCGCATCCGTCTTCGACAACGGCCTGCCGCTGGCCCCGACCGACTGGATCCGGGACGGCAGGCTGGACCATCTGACGACCACCCGGCACACGGCGGGGCTGACCGGGCAGCCGGTCGCGCCGGCCATCGACAACCTGGTGCTGGAGGCCGGCGGAGAGCGGTCGCTGGAGGAGATGGTGGCCGCGACGACCGGGCGCGGGCTGCTACTGACCTGCATGTGGTACATCCGCGAGGTCGATCCGGCCACCCTGCTGCTGACCGGGCTGACCCGCGACGGGGTGTATCTCGTCGAGGACGGCGAGGTCGTCGGCGAGGTGAACAACTTCCGGTTCAACGAGTCGCCGGTGGACCTGCTGTCGCGGGCCACGGAGGCGAGCCGTACGGAGAAGACGCTGCCACGCGAGTGGGGCGACTGGTTCACCCGGGCCGCGATGCCCGCCCTGCGGATCCCGGACTTCAACATGAGCTCGGTGAGTCCGGGCGTCTGACCCGCCTAGACTGAGCGGGAAAGCCATTACCCGTACCCGTACGCACCCCGAGGAGACACGGAACCGTGACGGACATCGTCGACGAGCTGAAGTGGCGTGGGCTGTTCGCCCAGTCCACTGACGAGGACGCACTGCGCAAGGCTCTCGCGGACGGTCCTGTCACCTTCTATTGCGGCTACGACCCCAGCGCGGCCAGTCTGCACGTCGGCCATCTGGTGCAGGTGCTCACCATGCGCCGGCTGCAGCAGGCCGGTCTGCGGCCGCTCGCCCTGGTGGGCGGGGCCACCGGTCAGATCGGTGACCCGCGGCCGACCGCGGAGCGCACGCTGAACGATCCGGAAACGATCGCCCACTGGGTGACGCGGCTGCGGTCCCAGATCGAGCCGTTCCTGTCCTTCGAGGGCGAGAACGCGGCGGTCATGGTGAACAACCTGGACTGGACCTCGGGCATGTCCGCGATCGAGTTCCTCCGGGACATCGGCAAGCACTTCCGGGTCAACAAGATGCTGACCAAGGAGTCCATCGCCCGGCGGCTGGAGTCCGACGAGGGCATCAGCTACACCGAGTTCAGCTACCAGCTGCTCCAGAGCATGGACTTCCTGGAGCTGTACCGGCGCTACGGCTGCACCCTCCAGCAGGGCGGCAGCGACCAGTGGGGCAACCTCACCGCCGGTCTCGACCTGATCCACCGCCTGGAGCCGGGCGCCGAGGTGCACGCGCTGGCGACGCCGCTGATGACGAAGGCGGACGGGACCAAGTTCGGCAAGTCCGAGAGCGGGGCCGTCTGGCTCGACCCGACGATGACGACGCCGTACGCCTTCTACCAGTTCTGGCTGAACGTGGACGACCGGGACATCTCCCGGTACATGCGCATCCTCAGCTTCCTCAGCCCCGCGGAGCTGGAGGAGCTGGAGAAGGTCACCGAGGAGCGTCCGCAGGCCCGGACGGCGCAGCGCGCGCTGGCCGAGGAGCTGACGACGCTGGTGCACGGCGCCGATCAGTGCGCCGCGGTCATCGCGGCGTCGAAGGCGCTCTTCGGCCAGGGTGAGCTCGGCGAGCTGGACGAGGCGACCCTGAGCGCCGCACTGTCCGAGGTGCCGCACGCCCAGGTCACCGAGCTCGGCCCGCTGGTGGACCTCCTGGTCGAGGTCGGCCTGGCGCCGAGCAAGTCGGGCGCCCGTCGCACGGTGAAGGAGGGCGGTGCGTACGTGAACAACGTCAAGGTCTCGGACGGCGAGAGCGCGCCGGCCCGCGAGGAGCTGCTGCACGGGCGCTGGCTGGTGCTGCGCCGGGGCAAGAAGAACCTCGCCGCCATCGAGGTCACCGGCTGATCCCGGACGTATCGGCGACTCGGCCGGACACGCGTGACGCGTGTCCGGCCGAGTCGCGTTGCGTGCCCGATGAATCAGGTCCTCTGCTTGGGACGGCGGAACGAGGCCCACAGCATGTCGCCGACGCCGACGACGACCACCGCACCGATCAGCTGGAGCAGATGGCGGATCCAGTCGATGCCCTTGGTGTCGTTGACACCGATCCAGGTGGCGACGGTATTGCCGAGGACGCTGCCGATGATGCCGAAGATGATCGTCAGCCAGAGCGGGATGTTCTGTTTGCCCGGCAGGATCGCTTTCGCGATCAGGCCGAGCACCAGACCCACGATGATTGCCCACAACCAGCCCATGTCGCCTCCTCGCGCGACGCGATGTCGCGCATGTGAGCCCAGTCTCGGCCCGTGGGGCGTACGCCGCATGCCGGAGGGGCCGTACGTGCGGCACGGATAACCGATATGTACGAACAGGGTGTGCCCCGGTCTCGAAGCCGCAAGGCGCCGGGCGTACCGTGGTTCCGGTCCGGGGAGCGTCCGGTGCGGGAAATGAGGTGTCCGCCGGCCCGTCAGGCGCTGGGGGAAGGGTGATGGAGACGTGATGCGGAAGCAGAGCGGCGGCGAGGTCTTCCGGATCACGGGGGCCCGGCAGGGGCTCGCGGACGATGTGCGCGGCAGGCAGCGGCGCTATGTGATCTCGATGTCCGTACGGACGGTTTCGGTGATCCTGGCCGCGGTGCTGTGGAACGTCGAGCGCTACGTCGCGATCGTGGCGCTCGCGCTCGGGGTGCTGCTCCCCTACGTGGCCGTGGTCATCGCCAACGCCGGCCGGGAGAACACCCCTTCACTGCCGTCCACCTTCGTACCGGCGCCGATGCGGCCGGTGCTCGACGCGGCGCCGGTGGCCGGTGGAGCGGAACCCGGTCCGGAGGGTGACGGGGTGCGCCGCGGCGGGGAATCGGCCTGAGCCGGTTGGGTGCGCACTGCATCCGAGGCTCAAGAAAACCTCAGATCAATCGTGAAGTTACGGTGCACCGCACCCCGGTCTGCGTGACATAATTCGTAGGCGCTCCGCATCCCCCGTCGGAGCGACGGACCGACGCCGGGCAGCTCCCCCCGTGGCTGCTCGGCGTCGTTTTTCTGCGGCCACTGCCGCGCTTCGGGCGACGACGGCGGTTCGATGACAGGCCCTAGGGTTGAGTCCGTGAACTCCCCTGAAACCGCGGCCGACAGCGCCGCCGCCGCTCCGATCTGTTCCGCCAAGGGCTGCCGGGCCGATGCCGTATGGGTGCTTGCCTGGAACAACCCGAAGCTGCACACCCCGGAGCGCCGCAAGACCTGGCTGGCCTGCGAGGAGCACCGGGAGCACCTCTCCTCGTTCCTGGACGTCCGGAGTTTCCTCAAGGAAGTCGTGACGCTCGCGGAGTGGGAGTCGCGCGCCGACGACCGGGGCTAGGGCCCGCGGCTGACGGGCCCGTCAGCCGCCGATCGCCGACATGGGCCGGTCGGGCTGGAGGAAGGAGGGGTCGTCCAGACCAGATCCGGCCTTTTTTCCCCACATCGCGAGTGTCCAGATCCGGGCGATCTCCTCGTCCGGCGCGTCCGAGCGCAGGGCGCCGCGCAGGTCGGTCTCCTCGCGGGCGAAGAGGCAGGTGCGCACCTGACCGTCGGCGGTGAGCCGGGTGCGGTCGCAGGCCCGGCAGAAGGGGCGGGTGACGGAGGCGATGACGCCGACCCGGTGGGGGCCGCCGTCGACGGTCCAGCGCTCGGCGGGGGCCGAGCCGCGCTCCCCGGTGCTCTCCTCGGTGAGGGTGAAGCGGGTGCGCAGCGACTGGAGTATGTCCCCTGCCGTGATCATGCCGTCGCGCTTCCAGCCGTGCTGGGCGTCGAGCGGCATCTGCTCGATGAAGCGGAGCTCGTACCCGTGCTCGACGGCCCAGGCGAGCAGCTCGGGGGCCTCGTCGTCGTTGAGCCCCGGCATCAGGACGGTGTTGACCTTGACCGGGGTGAGACCGGCTTCGCGGGCGGCTTCGAGACCGGCGAGCACGTCACGGTGGCGGTCGCGGCGGGTGAGGTTCTTGAAGACGTCGGGGCGCAGGGTGTCCAGCGAGACGTTGACCCGGTCGAGACCCGCGGCCCTGAGTGCGGCGGCGGTGCGCTGCAGACCGATGCCGTTGGTGGTGAGCGACATCCTGGGGCGGGGGGCCAGGGCTGCGCACCGCTCGACGATGGAGACGAGCCCGGGGCGCAGCAGCGGCTCACCGCCGGTGAAGCGGACCTCCGTGATGCCGAGCCGGGTGACGGCGATGCCGATCAGCCGGACGATCTCGTCGTCGGTGAGGAGGTCGGGCTTGGCCAGCCATTGCAGGCCCTCTTCCGGCATGCAGTACGTGCACCGCAGGTTGCACCGGTCGGTCAGCGAGACGCGCAGGTCGGTGGCTACCCGGTCGTAGGTGTCGATGAGCATGTGGGCCCCCTCCCCCGATTGTTTCCCGGCGCCGATTCCGCTCTCCGTACGGCCCTTCCGGCTGACTTCTCCGAGAGTACGCGAGAGCTGTGACATCGGCGGGGCCCGTTTGGCACGAGGTGCGGCGCGGCCGTGTCGTAGGACCCTACGACACGGCCGCGGAGTGGGAGGGGCGCCCGGGGCGCCGCTCGCTCAGTGCGCTCCGACGCCGGTGAGGGACTTGACCTCCAGTTCGGCGTACTTGCCCTTGTCCGGCTCCTCCTTCGAGAGGAGGGAGCCGATCCAGCCGAGCAGGAAGCCCAGCGGGATGGAGATCAGGCCGGGGTTCTCCAGCGGGAACCAGGCGAAGTCGACGCCCTTGAACATCGACGTCTTCGGGTTGCCGGAGACGACCGGCGAGAACAGCACCAGGATCACCGAGGTCGCCAGACCGCCGTAGATCGACCAGAGCGCGCCCTGGGTGGTGAACCGCTTCCAGAAGAGGCTGTAGAGGATGGTCGGCAGGTTGGCGGAGGCGGCGACGGCGAACGCCAGCGCCACCAGTCCGGCGACGTTCATGTCGCGGGCGAAGGCGCCCAGGGCGATCGCGACCGCGCCGATGAGGACGGTGGCCCAGCGGGCCGCCCGCATCTCCTCCTTCTCGGTGGCCTTCCCCTTGCGGATGACGTTGGCGTAGATGTCGTGCGCGAAGGAGGACGAGGAGGCGAGGGTGAGTCCCGCGACGACGGCGAGGATGGTGGCGAAGGCGACGGCCGAGATCACGGCGAGCAGCACGGCGCCGCCTGTGGTGCCGACCCCGCCGAGGTATTCGGCGAGTTGCGGCGCGGCCGCGTTGCCGGCCGGGTTCTTCGCCTTGATCTCGTCGGGGCCGATGAGGGCCGCGGCGCCGAAGCCCAGGGCGATCGTCATCAGGTAGAAGGCGCCGATGATGCCGATGGCCCAGTTGACCGACTTGCGGGCGGCCTTGGCGGTCGGCACCGTGTAGAAGCGGATCAGGATGTGCGGCAGGCCGGCGGTGCCGAGGACCAGGGCGATGCCGAGCGAGAGGAAGTCCAGCTTCGAGGTGCCGGTGGCACCGTACTTGAGGCCGGGCTCCAGGAACGCCGCGCCGTGTGTGCTCTTCTCGGCGGCCGTGCCCAGCAGGTCGGAGATGTTGAAGTCGAACTTCAGCAGCACCAGGAAGGTCATCAGGAGGGCGCCGGCGATGAGCAGTACGGCCTTGACCATCTGCACCCAGGTGGTGCCCTTCATGCCGCCGATGGTGACGTACACGATCATCAGTACGCCGACGAGGGCGACGATGAGGATCTTGCCCGCGTCGCTGGTGATGCCGAGGAGCAGGGAGACCAGGACGCCCGCGCCCGCCATCTGGGCCAGCAGGTAGAAGATCGAGACGACGATGGTGGAGACGCCGGAGGCGGTGCGGACGGGGCGCTGGCGCATCCGGTAGGCGAGGACGTCTCCCATCGTGTAGCGGCCCGAGTTGCGCAGCGGTTCGGCGACCAGCAGCAGGGCGACGAGCCAGGCGACGAGGAAGCCGATGGAGTACAGGAAGCCGTCGTAGCCGAAGAGGGCGATGGCCCCGGCGATGCCGAGGAAGGACGCGGCGGACATGTAGTCGCCGGAGACCGCGAGTCCGTTCTGGAAGGCGGTGAACTGGCGGCCGCCCGCGTAGAAGTCGGAGGCGCTCTTGGTCTGCCGTCCGGCCCAGACGGTGATGCCCAGGGTCGCGGCGACGAACACGGCGAAGAGCGTGATGATCAGCGGCCGGTGCTCGGTGGTCGAGGAGGCGGCCAGCTGAACGGCGGTGTGCGAGTGGTAGGCGGTGCTCATGCGTCGGCCTCCATACGGGACTTGATGGCCTCGGCCTTCGGGTCGAGCTTCGCGGCCGCGTGCCGCGAGTAGAACCAGGCGATGAGGAAGGTGGTGACGAACTGGGCGAGGCCGAAGACGAAGGCCACGTTGATGTTGCTGTACACCTTGGTGCCCATGAAGCCGCCCGCGTAGTTGGACAGCAGCACGTAGAGCAGGTACCAGAGGACGAACGCGATGGTCAGCGGGAAGGCGAACGAGCGGTACGAATGGCGCAGTTCGCCGAACTCCCCGCTCTCCTGCATCTCGATGAAGTCCTCGGTGGTGGGCGGGGCGGGGCGGGTCTGCGTACTGGCCTCGGGCGGGGGTGCATCGGTAGCCACGGAATCTCCTCACGACGCGGGTGCGGTGGTGTCGGTGACGGTGGATCTCACTGGAAACGCTGGGTGCCGGGGGGTGTCGGTGCACCTCCCCCGACAACGGCACGGAGAGCGCGGCGAAGCGGTTCATCGCGGCTCCGTACTTCTCCCAGACGCCGTTTCACGTCCGTCCGGCCGAACCCGGTCCCCCGAACTCATTGAACAGCGGGGATGATCAGCGATAACTTCCAGGTCATGTACGCGACTGGATGCGTCCCGTGTCCGGTCGACCGGTACGGATGATGTGGAGACCCCATGGCTCACCTGGGATCCAGACGGACGCGCGCACTGTCGTTGCCCGTCGGATTGGCACTCACGGCTTCGCTCGGCTTCCTGCCGACTGCGGCCGCCTCTGCCGCACCCCTGGACGCGCAGCCCACGGCTGCGGTGTCGACGGACGGCCCGAAGCTCTCGTACGTGGTCAACACGCGGGGCAACCACGGGACCGTCAAGCAGGTGAAGAAGGCGATAGCCGCAGCCGGCGGCACGGTGGTGGTCGCCTACGAGCAGATAGGCGTCATCGTCGTCCACTCGCAGAACCCGGACTTCGCGCAGTCGATCCGCCGGGTCAAGGGTGTCGATTCGGCCGGGGCCACCCGCACCAACCCGATCGTTCCCCAGGCCACCACGGACACCGGGGTCGAGCAGCCGCTGACCGCCGCGCAGGCCAAGGCCGCGTCGGCCGAGGCGACGGGCGACCAGGATCCGATGGAACCCCTGCAGTGGGATCTGCCCGCCATCAAGGCGGACCAGGCGCACAAGCGGACGCTCGGCAGCAGCAAGGTCACGGTCGCGGTCATCGACACGGGTGTCGACGACACCCACCCGGACCTGGCGCCGAACTTCGACCGCAAGGCGTCGGCGAGCTGCGTCTCCGGGGCGCCGGACACCACGGACGGGGCCTGGCGTTCGGCGCCGACCGAGAGCAACCACGGCACGCACGTCGCGGGCACCATCGCCGCCGCGAAGAACGGCGTAGGGGTGACGGGTGTCGCCCCGGGCGTCAAGGTCGCCGGCATCAAGGTGGCGAACCCGGACGGCTTCTTCTACACCGAGTCGATCGTCTGCGGCTTCGTCTGGGCCGCCGAGCACGGTGTCGATGTCACCAACAACAGCTATTACACCGACCCGTGGATGTTCAACTGCAAGAACGACCCGGACCAGGGCGCCCTGGTCGAGGCCGTCACGCGCGCCACGCGGTACGCGGAGAGCAAGGGCACGGTCAACATCGCCTCGGCCGGCAACAGCAGCTTCGACCTGGCCTCCGACGCGATCGAGGACACCACCAGTCCGAACGACACCTCGGCCGTCACCCGGACGATCAACCCGCGTGAGTGCCTCGACATCCCGGTGCAGCTGCCGGGCGTCGTGACGGTCTCCGCGACCGGTGCCAAGGGCCTGAAGGCCTCGTACTCGAACTACGGGAACGGCGTCATCGACGTCGCGGCCCCGGGCGGCGACTCCACGGTCTACCAGACGCCCGCCCCGCCGGCCACGAGCGGCCTGATCCTGTCCACGCTGCCGGACGGCAAGTACGGCTACAAGGCCGGCACGTCGATGGCCTCCCCGCATGTCGCGGGTGTCGCGGCCCTGATCAAGTCGACGCACCCGCACGCCTCGGCGGCCGCGGTGAAGGCGCTGCTGAGCGCCGAGGCCGACGCCACCGCGTGCGGTGCCCCGTACGACATCAACGGTGACGGCAAGATCGACGCCGTCTGCGAGGGCGACAAGAACCGCAACGGCTTCTACGGCGCCGGTGTGGTGAACGCGCTGAACGCGGTCCGCTGGTAGTCGGAACGCGGCGCGGCGGGAGGGCCGGTCCGCAGGCTTGACGCTGTTGGTACCAACGGCGTCCGGAGTCTCCGGCCGGCCCTTCCGCCGCCTTTCCCCGGCCCGGCCGGGCCGCTGCCGCGCCGTCCCCGGGGGACCTTCCTGGCTGGTGACACTCAGTGCCATAGTGCGGGGATGAATCACGCACCTCTGTCCGGCACCGAGCAGGCCTGGGCGGCGCTCGGCGGTGGCCCCGCGCTCCTCGCGCACATCGGGTCTTCGGCGCGCCTCGGGTCTTCCGCAAGCCTCGGGACGGGCGGCTCCGACGCGCTGCTTCCCGCCCGGCTGCCCGTCATGGAGCTGGCCCGTTCCGCCGTCGCGGTCTGTTCGCTGGCCGCCGCCGAACTGGCCGCGCGCCGCACCGGACACCCCGTGCCCCGGGTGCGGATCGACGACGGCGCGGTGGCCACGGCATTCACCAGCGAGCGCCATCTGCGGATCGACGGGCGCGCGGCGACCACCTTCGCCCCGCTGTCCCGGTTCTGGCGCACCGCCGACGGCTGGGTACGCACGCACGCCAACTACCCGCACCACCGGGCCCGGCTGCTCGCCACGCTGGGGCTGCCCGCAAACACCCCGGACGACCTCGCCGTGGACACCGCCACCTCCTCGTTCGCCGGGCGCCCGAGCGACGAGATCGAGCGGACGGTGTACGCGTCGGGCGGCCTGGCCGTGGCCGCCCGTACGCCCGGTCAGTGGGCGGCCGATCCTCGGGGCGCGGCGCTCGCGGGCACACCGCTGGTGGGCAGGGACCGCATCGACCATGCGACGGTGCGCCGGACCGCGGCGCTCACCTGTGAACCGCTGCTGCCTGCCGCCGGGTTGCGCGTGCTGGACCTCACCCGGGTCATCGCGGGGCCGGTCGCCACCCGTACGCTCGCGCTGCTCGGCGCGGACGTCCTGCGGATCGACGCCCCGCAGCTGCCGGAGAGCCCGGACGCGCACAGCGACACCGGTTTCGGGAAGCGGTCGGTGGAACTGGATCTCGCCGGCCGCTCCGGCAGGGCCGCCTTCGACGGGCTGCTGGCCGACGCGGACGTGGTCGTCGTCGGCTACCGGCCCGGTTCGGTCGAGCGGTTCGGGCTGACGCCCCGGTCCCTGGCCGCGCGCAGGCAGGGGCTGGTGATCGGGCGGCTCTCGGCCTGGGGGCACGGTCCGTGGGCGCGGCGGCGCGGCTTCGACAGCCTGGTCCAGGTGGCCACCGGCATCGCGTCCGTCGAGGCCGCCGGGCCCGGGGGCCGGCCCGGGGCTCTGCCCGCCCAGGCGCTCGACCACGGCACCGGCTATCTGCTGGCCGCGGCCGTGATGCGGGCGCTGTCCGAGCAGCACGACGAGGGCGGCTCCCGGCTGGTCACGCTCTCGCTCGCCCGCACCGCCGCCTGGCTGCTCGACGAACTCCCGGCCCGCCGGGAAACGGACGCGGACGCGGAGGCGGACACGGCGGCGGACGCAGCTGCGGATCCGTCGTACGACCCGGAGAAGTGGCTCACGGAGACGGACAGCCCCTTGGGCCGGCTGCGGCACGCGCTGCCGCCGGTCGCCTTCGACGGCTCCCCCGCCGACTGGTCGCGCCCGCCCGGCCCGCTGGGGGCGGACGCGACTGCCTGGCTCACGGCTTGATGAGCACCTTCAGCGCCGTACGCTCGTCCATCGCCTTGTAGCCGGCCGGGACGTCGTCGAGACCGACGGTCAGGTCGAAGACGGGCGAGGGGTCGATCGTGCCGGCCAGGATGTCGGGGAGCAGCTCCGGGATGTACGTGCGCACGGGGGCGACGCCGCCGCGCAGGGCGATGTTCCGGTCGAACATGACGCCGAGATCCAGGCCGGTGCCGCTGCCGTGGGGCACGCCGACGTAGCCGATGGAGCCGCCGTCGCGGGTGATCCCGACCGCGGTGCGCATCGACTGCTCGGTGCCGACTGCCTCGATCACGGCCTGTGCGCCCTCGCCGCCGAGCAGTTCCCGTACGGCTTCGACGGCCGCCTCGCCGCGTTCGGCGACGACGTCCGTGGCGCCGAAGGCGCGGGCGATGTCCGTGCGTGCCCGATGGCGGCCGAGCGCGATGATCCGCTCGGCGCCGAGCCGCTTGGCGGCCATGACGCCGCAGAGCCCGACCGCCCCGTCACCGACGACCGCGACCGTGGAGCCGGGCTTCACGCCCGCGCCGACGGCGGCGTGGTGTCCGGTGCCGAGCACGTCGGACAGGGCGAGGAGCGCGGTGAGCAGGTGGTCGTCGGCGGCCGCGGCGGCGGGGAGCTTGATCAGCGTGCCGTCGGCGTACGGGACGCGCACGGCCTCGCCCTGCCCGCCGTCGGAGCCGACCGAGCCCCAGAACCCGCCCTGCGGGCAGGAGGTCGTCAGCCCCTCGGCGCAGTAGGCGCAGGTGCCGTCGGACCAGACGAACGGGGCGACGACCAGGTCACCGACGGCGAAGCCGGCCACCTCGGAACCCGCCTCCTCGACGATCCCGAGGAACTCGTGCCCGATACGCTGGCCCGGCTGCCGGGCCGACTCGCCCCGGTACGCCCACAGGTCGCTGCCGCAGATGCAGGCCCGCAGGACCCGCAGCACCACGTCGGTGGGCTGCTGGACCGTGGGGTCGGGTACCTCCTGCACACGTATGTCGTGGGGGGCGTGGATGACGGTGGCGCGCATGCGTGGGGGTCCTTGCCGTTCTCAGCTGCTGGTACTCCGTTCACGGTACGCCCCGGGGGTGACACCGCCCCGTTTCGGCCCTGGTGCGAGCGCTCCGACGGTCAGCAGGAACTGCGCCGCGATGTAGGTGAGCATGATCCAGAAGTCGGGGACGGGCAGCTGCGGCCAGTCCGCGATGCCGGTGGCGATCAGCGCGTCGGAGAGCAGGAAGAGCGCCCCGCCGGCGGCCGCGTACCGCCCGAGCGTGCCGGCCCGGAACGCCATCGCCGTGAGCAGCAGGCTGTAGCCGGTCACCGGGATCCGCAGGTCGGCGGGGAGTCCGGGCCAGAGCAGCACGACGAAGACGGTCAGGACGACGGCGTACGCGATCCCGGCGGGCAGCGAACCGCGCGCCCGTCCGAAGAGCCACAGGTAGCAGACGTGACCCGCGGCGAAGGAGCCCATCCCGATGAGGAAGGCGGGATCGGCGTCGGCCAGCAGGAACGTGTCGCCGCCCCAGCCGAACAGCAGCGCCGCGACGAGCAGCCGGGGCCCGCGCCGGGCGGCGGCGTACCCCGCCAGCAACGGCATCAGCAGCGGCTTGGCGACCAGGTGGGCGGCCGGGACGTCGGCGAGCAGACCGACGAGGTCGACGGCCGAGGCCACGAGGAAGGCGATGAGCAGCGGGCGTACGAGGCGCTCCCGCCGGTCCGGTACGGCGTCCGCGCTCATCCGGCGCTCTCCTGGGCGTGGGCCGCCTTACGGGCTGCCGTTCCGGCCGGCTGCCAGCCGGGCCCGCGGAAGATCCGCCCGGCCCGCTCGCTCCAGCTGCCCGCCGACCGCACGTCACGGGCGATGGCGGCGTACTCGTGGGTGGCGACACGGAGCGGATTGAAGGTGTCGATGTTCTTGGTGAGCCCGAACACGGGCCGCTCGGTCTCGGCGGTGAAGGACCCGAAGAACCGGTCCCACAGGATCAGGATGCCGCCGAAGTTCCGGTCCAGGTAGCCGCCCTGCGAGGCGTGGTGCACCCGGTGGTGGGAGGGCGTGTTCAGTACGTACTCGAAGGGCCGGGGGAGCTTGTCGACGCGCTCCGTGTGCACCCAGAACTGGTAGACGAGGTTCGCCGACGAGCAGAAGGCGAGCGCCGCCGGGTGGACTCCGCACGCGATCATCGGCAGGTAGAACGGCCAGACGGTCAGCGAGGTCCAGGGCTGGCGCAGCGCGGTGGAGAGGTTGAACTTCCGGCTGGAGTGGTGGACCACGTGGCAGGCCCAGAGGATCCGGATGACGTGGTGGCCGCGGTGCGACCAGTAGTAGAAGAAGTCCTGCGCGAGCAGCATCAGCAGGACGGTCCACCAGAGCACAGGGACGCGGAGCGGGGTCAGCTCGTAGACCGCGGTGTAGATCGCGACGATGGGCACTTTCCACAGCAGGTCGAAGACCAGGCTGCCCAGCCCCATGGTGATGCTGGTGACGGCGTCCTTCGCCTCGTACCCGGCGGCGTCCTCGTCGGGATGGAAGTGGTGGAGGGCCATTTCCAGAACAGTGAGCAGGACAAAGGCCGGTATGGACCAGAGCACTACATCGGGCAGGTTCGTCGGCATGCCTGCACCGTAGAGCCGCAGGTCGGCCCGGGACTAGACGTAGTTACCAACAAGTATGCGAGACGCGGTGTCAGCAGTCTTTGGTGACTTCTGCCAACAGCCGCGCCGTACGATCCCTGCGTCGAGCTTGCCCTGGGGAACGAACTGCCTTGCAGGGGACGGAGGTTGCGCCGGTCCGACTGACGGCGACGGTGATCGGCACGGTGACCAGGTCGCTGGTCACGCCGGGGCCCGGCGCGGGCCCGGTCCCGGCTCCGGTGCGCCCTCTCCCTCGCCCGGCGAAGCCGGACCGGCCGGCGCGGGTGCTCGGCGACCGGCTGACGGACTCCTGCGCCGGACTGCCGGAGCACGAGCGGCCGGCCGCCGTGGAGGCGGTGCGGGACGCCTTCGCGGCGGCGGGCGAGCTGACGGCGGACCGGCTGTTCGCCGTGACCTGGATCCGGGGCGGCCGGCCGCCGAGCTGCCACCGCCCGCCGCGGGCCTCTCGGAACGCGCGGCCGGCTGCACGGGGAGCTGCTCGGCCGGTGCTGCGCGCACGTCGTGGGCCCTCAGACCCCCACCGCCCCCAGCAACTCCCCCGCCCCATAGGTCACCGCCATCGCCAACGCTCCCCCAGCCATGTTCCGCAGCACCGCCGGCCCCACCCGCGCCTCGCCCAGGCGGGCGCTCCACCATCCGGTGAGGGCCAGCGCCGCCAGTACCGACAGCACGGTCACCAGGAGCCGCAGCGACGACGGGGGCAGCACGATCGCCAGCAGCGGCAGCAGCGCGCCGACCGTGAATGCCAGGAAGCTCGCCTCCGCCGCGTGCCACGGGTTCGTCAGCTCGTCCGGGTCGATGCCCAGCTCCACCACCGCGTGGGCGCGCAGCGCATCGCGTTCGGTGAGCTGGAGGGCCGCCTCCCGGGCGACTTCGCGGCTCAGGCCCTTGCCCTCCAACAGGCCGGTCAGCTCGACCAGTTCCGCCTCGGGGGTCTCCCTCAGCTCTCGCTTCTCCGTCGCCAGCGCGGCCATCTCCGAATCGCGCTGGGTGGATACCGACACGTACTCGCCCACGGCCATCGACATGGAGCCGGCCAGCAGTCCGGCGAGGCCCGCCGTGAGCAGGGTGCCGCGGTCGCCGGTGGCACCGGCCACGCCGACGACCAGGCCCGCGGTGGAGACGACCCCGTCGTTGGCGCCGAGGACCGCGGCACGCAGCCAGTTCAGCCGCGTGCCGAGGCCATTGCCGTGCGGTTCGTCGTGCGCCTGGGTATCCGTCACCCCGGGATGGTCTCACTCCGCCCGGTCACCGGACGCGTACCGACACCACGCTCAGCACTGTGGTGTCGGCGTGAGCGACCGGACATCACCTGCCGGTATGCGCTGCAACTTCCCCTTGCCGCCGGTCTTGACGGTCACCGCGTCGCCATTGCTCAGCACCAGTTCGCCGCATGTGATGCCGACGGGTGTCGAGACCAGGACCTTCGGCCCGGCAGTCTTCTCGTCCTTGGCCGCTTCGGCCGGCACGACCCAGGAGACCGCGATGGCCGCCACGATCGCCGACAGTCCGACGACCGAGCAGCGCCGCGCCGCGGTCAGTGCGTCGTGGGTGTGCTCGACCTCGTCCATCACTGCAGACAGCAGCTTGTCCCCGCTCAGCCACATACGCTGCCCGAGCTGACCGTGCGCGGCACGCACCGCGACGAGCGCCGCGGTGAGCAGCAGAGCGAACGCCAGGACGAGGAGCGCCGCCGTCGTCCAGCGCCATGTCGCGGGCATGCCCGCGACGCTTTCGCGGCCCTTGAGGACGAAGACGACGCCGACGAGCCCTGTCAGTGCCGTGAGCCCGTTCCGCCAGCCCTCGGCCTGTTTCCGTACGGCGGTGAGCTGTTCGAGCTGGAGCTGCTGGCCGAGCTGCGCGAACCTCTTCCTCGTCAGATCGGTCATGGCACCGGCACGTCCCAGAACGCGCCGCAGCCGGTGTCCGGCAATTCGGACGGCCGGTCCGGATGCGGGAATCCGCACTGGCAGTAGACCAGGATGCTGCCGGTGAGCCGCTCCGGTGCGCGCCGTCGGCCTTTGTACGGGCCGAGTACGCCGTACGCCACCCGGAAAACACTGCTCGCGTGGCAGTTCGGGCAGGGGCCCGTGACCGTGTACCAGCGGCCGTCGGCGGAGAGCGCGACGGTGGGGCTGCCGGCCGGTGCGAGCTCCTGTTCCCGGAACGGTGTCAGATCGTGGGCCGGGGGCATCCGGTGCTCCTTTCGTTCGCCGCCGCGCGGTACGGCTCCGCGGGCGGTGTCGGTGCCGGGGCGTCGGGGTACGTGTCGGGCACTTCCAGGCCGAACACTCCCGCGTACAGCTTGAGCCGCTCGACGACTGCGGCGGTGGTCCATTCGAGTTCCCGTGCGCTGACGGCGATCCGCTCGCCGGAGACCCGGCCACCGAGCGCCGGGGCGCGGCCGGTGTACTCCTCGGTGAGCAGGATCAGATCCTGCCACAGCGGGATCCCGGAGAACTCCGGCCGTTCGGCGAGCAGTTCGACCCCGAAGGGACGGTAGAGCGCGAGCCGGTCCCAGGCCCGGCCCATCGGCCAGCCGAAGCGCGCGGCGACCCGCAGGAGATCAACGGGGCCGACCGGCCGGTCGCCGGCCAGGTCGTCGAGGAACATCGCCGTGTCGTGCTGCGTGGGACGCCACTTGGCCCACTCCGCGGCGGCCATGTCGTCCTGGGGCTTCCATGGACTGCCGAGCACGGCGAACCGGCTCAGCTCCCGCACGCTGTCTCCGAGCGTGCCCTCCCTGCTCCGGGCGTGCTGCACCAGCTTGGCGACATCGGGCCCCGGCAGCCAGCGCACCCCCTCCGGCGTCCACTCGCAGCTGGCTTCCACGTCCGCCACGCTGACCCGCGCCTCGGCCAGGTCATCGGGCAGGGGCAGCATCTCCGGTTCCACACCCAGCAACGGGGCCATCTCGGCGAGTCTGGCATACACCGCTCCGAGCGGCAGAGCACGCGCGGCGGCCGCCAGCACGGCGTACGCCGAATCCAGGCGGGTCGGGCCGCCCATGTCTTTCAGCCACGTCAGATCCCACGTCCATGGCATGAGGAGTCCCATGCCGTCGGGCGGAGCGGTCAGCCAGCGGTCGACGAGCCCCGGGGCAGCCGCGTCCACCAGACCGGACTCCGCAAGGCTCGTCAGCGCCCCGACGATATCGGTGGTATCCGCCAGGGACCTGCGTACGTTGATGGCGATCTCGGCGAGCGGCGCCAGATGGGGTGACACCCATTCACGCCCCTCGTACCATCCATACCTTTCGACGGACAGGGTGGGCTCCGCCACCAGCGCGGACTCCAGTTTGGTGAAGCTCCTGTCCTTCAGACCGTCCAGGTCGGGAAGGCTCAGTTCCTTCGACTCGAACCACGGGGCGAAGCGCTCGTAGACCTCCCCCACCGTCGTCGATGTCCTGGCAGCGGCCAGTGCCCAGAATCGCGGGGACGGGCCGTGCTTCTGCCAGTGCCTGTACTCGAACGCGGCTTCCACGTCTGCGAACATCCGCATGACGTCGAAGCTGCCCTCGAACTCGGCCATCTCTGCGTCCGCGGACATCCCGAGCCACCCGTACCGGCGGATCACCTGCTCGTACTCCTCTGCGGAGGGTGGTTCGTCGAGCCGGAGCGGGCGTTCGTCCCCGGCGAATTCGGGGTGCAGGCGCAGCACCTGGATCTCCCGCTTCGTCGCGACCGCGTCGGCGTCCGCCGGAACGGCGCCGAGATCCAGGCCCAGCGGCTCCAGCGGAAATCCGGCGGCGCTGAACCGTTCGGCCCGCGCCAGCGCTTCCCGCCAAGGGAGCCCCGCCCGCAGAGAGAAGTCATTCAGCACGGACAGCACAGGGGCGCGCTCCGGCTCCGCGTCCTCGGCGTTGCTCGCCCACGTCCTGATCGACGACTTACTGAACAGCCGACTGTCCGTGAGCAACTCGCAGTCCACGGAATCGAGTTCCATCGCATACGCGGCATCGAGGTCGGGAACGACAGGAACACGGACGCCGGCGATGGCGTATCTGCGCAGCCTGTGGAGCAGCCCGGCAAAGGTCGTGGGCCGGTCCCCGGGCCGCGGCACCACGGCCTCTTCGAGGTAGATGCGGCTGCCGTAGTCTCCAGCGGCCATCCCGCTCTCCCACGGCAACGGCTGCGGATATCCCGCCAGCGATTGGGGCGCCGGCACGTTCGCGAATTCGTCGTCCACGGGGATGCGGACGGAACGCAGAGCGGCCACCCGCCATGCCACCAGCCCGGGCGGTGCCGATCCGAGGGTGCCGTGCCGACCGTCCCGGGGCTTCGTGCCCGTATGCAGCACAACGTCCACCGGAAGGCAGCCGACCCCGCGCAGAGACACCCCCGCGCCCCGGTCCCAGCTGGTCGTGCTGGCCACCACGGCGTCCGCTTCGAGGAGCCTGTTGACGAGCAGTTGCGCGCCGCCTCGATGGGCGTGCGCGAAGTTCCACAACCACTCCACACTGAACCAGGACGGGAGGTCCATGTGCTCGGCGAGTTCACGGACATGCCGCGACACCCAGTCCTTGTCGAACTCGAGAATTCTCGTTCTGCTGGTGTCCAGGTCCGGGGAGTGCGTCTCCCTGAGATCGACCACGCACCCGTACATCGGTTCGTCCCCGATCACGAGACGCGCGCTGAACGACCTGGCCGCCTCCGCGTCGCGCTTGCCCGTCGGCGTCCAGATCCCGTCGACGAGCAGACAGCCCGGTCCGGGCACCCACCACACGTTCCGGTCGGCCCGGACCGGGCTCGCGCTGTCCCCGTCGTAGTAGAGGACGTCCTTCTCCCACTCCTTGACCACGGCGCCGCTCCGCTCCACCCGCATGGTGTAGTCGCAGAGCCATACCCGCTTGGCCAGTTCGTCCGCCACGTCGATCGCGTCGCTGTTGAGATAGAGCCGCACCCGGGTCCCGCCTCCCGGCTGGGCGGCGTCGCTCTCCTTGATGCGGAAGAGGCTTCCGCTAGACGCGATGTCCACCCGCAGCCCGCGCCCGGATTCCGGGCGGCCGAACTCGTCCGTCACCCGGGTCCAGATGCTGATCTCGTCGGCCAGCATGAAGTAGCTGAACACACCGATGCCGAAGCGGCTGTTCGGATAGAGCCTGAGGTCCTTGTCGACCGCGCGCCAGCGGGCCTGTTCCCTCCGGTACTCCCTGGACTGCTCGAACCGGCGGCCCGCACGCGAGAAGGTGCTCCGCAGCGCGGCCTGGCCCATTCCCACGCCGTTGTCCTCGCACTCCACGTACGGGCGGCCGTCGTCGTCGACACCTTGCCGGAATACGATCTCGCCGTCCCAGCCCTGCCGGATGCCCCCTTTCAGCTCGCCGTAGCGCACGCGGGCCCTGCGGTAGCGGCAGGCGTCGAGGGCGTTCTGGTAGAGCTCGCGCAGGGCCAGGGCGCGGTCGCCGTACAGCTGGGACCCCATGAGGAGTTCACGCATCTCGTCCTCGGCGAGGCTGAAGCGCATGAGCGGCAGTCCGTAGGCGTCGCCACGGCCGGCAGGGCGCAGTTTGTGGCAGGTCACGCGTTCGGGAAGATGGGTGAGCGGTCCTCCGGCCTCGCCCGGCGAGAGGTGCTGCTTGATGTGCTGCACGGCGTCGTCGGCCCAGCCGGTCAGCGTCTCCAGTGCGGCGTGCACGGCAGGGTGCGGGCACGGCAGGTCCAGGTCGACCGAGGCCCCGAGGCGGTCCCTGGACCAGCGCAGTTCCTGGACGCCGGCGACCGCCTGGGCGGGGACGAGGCCGTCCGTGACGCCGACGTTGTCCACCAGGACGCCCGGCATGTCGCGGAGGTCTCCGCCGAGGAGACCCGCGAGGCCGATCAGCCAGGACAGCTCACGCGGTCGCCACCGTTCGGCAGGGCCGGTGCGCGGGACGACTTGTTCCGGGCCCTGCGGCCCCTCGGCGGGTTCGCGTTCCCCGGCGTACGGCTGGGCCGGCACCACGGCGGTCTGGCGGCAGACCCGCATCAGCCCGTCCATGAGCTCCGCGGACCGGGCGGACGCCTCACCGGTGCCGAGCAGGGCGGAGGCGAGCGGGGCGAGCAGGCCCGGCGCGTAGGTGTCCCAGAGCTCTTCGCGCCCCGCGACATGGCGGTGCATCAGCCAGGCGGCGACGGCCCCAGCTTCCTCCTTCGCGCCCCGGCTCGCCAGTTCGCGCCCCTTACGCCAGATCAGCGGATGCGCGGCGAAGGTGTGTTCGAGGTCGATGCGGGCCTCGTCGCCCAGCTCACTCACCGCCGGATCGAGCTGGTACGGACTGGCGGCCGCCGCCTCCTTGACGCCCATCGCGTAGACGGCCTCGCGGACGAACGGCGCGGCCAGGAGCACGGCCAGCTCGGACGGGTCCAGCAGCGGACCGCCGAGGGTCACCGACGGGGCCAGCAGCGCCCGCAGTCCGCTCGCCAGTACCCGTACCGGATAGCCGTCGTCGGCCCAGGGGTCGGGGATCTCGGTCAGTGACTGCGCCCGCAGCCTGGCGCACTCCAGGGCCAGCCGCTCCAGGGCCTTCTGCAGTTCGCTTCTGCGGTCCTCGCCGCACTGGACGGCCGCCCAGAGCTCCGGGTCCCGGATCGCGACCGACCACTCCTCCTGAAGTGTCTTTCCGGTGCAGAGTTCGGTGCCGGCGATGGCCGCGGGGCCGCTCGGTGCGTAGTGCACGGTGGGCCGTTGCTCGTGCTGGGCCGTCCGGGCGAACTCCGCGGTTCTGCGGACGGTGTGGGAGATGACGTCGCTGACGGTCCGCGGGGACGTGTCCGAGGCCAGGGCGTCCGCGAGTGCCCTGGTGAAGTGGCTGCCCAGGAGTTCGTCCGAACCACAGGTCTGGCCCGCCGCGCAGCCGAAGACGACGGCCACCCGGTCCCGCCACGACGGGAAGTTGGTCGCGGGCCCGCCGAACGAGCCCACACCGTCGGGTTGTTGCGCGTCACGGCAGGCGTCGATGGTGAGCAGGACCGTGCCCGCCTTGCAGCCCTTGAGCAGCGTCGTCAGATCGAGGCCGATCAGGCTGTCGGCGTCGACATGCGGCGGATCGGTCGACCAGTTGAGCTGTGCCTCTGAGGGCACGAGGTAGTCGGCGCCGTCGACGGACAGTCCATGGCCGGTGAAGTGGATCAGTACCGTGCCGTCCTCCGGCGCCGTGCAGCAGACCCGGCTGATGGCGCTGACGATCCGGGAACGCAGAGCCGGCCGGTCCGAGGAGAGCCCCAGTGTCTCGACGCTGTATCCCGACGAACGCAGCGCGGCATCCATCAGCTCGACGTCCCGCTGCACGGCTTGGGTCAAGTCCGGGAAATGGTCGCTCAGTTCGTACTGCGGCACAGCGATGAGCAGTGCCTGCCTGCTGTTCCCCACGGCCGTCGCCTCCCCCCGTCGGGCCTGATCGTGCAGATCACCATGCCACAGGTGAACGGCGGCCCGGACGGGGTTCGGCGACCGCGGGTCACCAGACGCGTACCGACCCGCCCGGTGCGAAGGCGGGGCTGGCCGCGCCGGGCGGGACTTCCTTCAGTGGTTCGGCGACCTCCTCGACCGTCGGGCCGGCCTCGTCCGCGATGCGGTCGAGAGCCGCCAGGTCGAAGCCGTAGACGCGGGCCGCGTTGCCGCCGGTCATCGCCGCGACCTCCTCGGGCTCCACGCCCGCGTACGCGATCCGCAGGGCCTCCCGTGTGTACGGGGCGGTGCCCTCGTCGTGCGGGTAGTCGCTGCCCCACATGATCTTGTCGAGACCGATCCGGTCGCGCAGCGGCACCTCGTGGGGGCGCATGAAGCTGGCGCCCACGTAGCAGTTGTCGCGCCAGACCTCGCTGGGGCTCGCGCCCATCGAGGCGGCCAGCCCCGCACCGAACCTGGATTCGGCGGTGGTTGCCCGGGTCGCCGCCGCGACCAGGCGGCCGTGGTAGTAGTCGAGCATCTCGACGACGCCCGGGATCCAGCCGGAGCCCTGCTCGGTGAGGACCAGCTTCAGTCCGGGGTGGCGCCGGAAGGCCCCGCCGAAGATCAGGTGCCACAGCGCCCGGTGGGAGAACCAGGTCGTCTCCACCATGAAGACGGCGCGGGCCGCCGGTTCGTCGCCGAGCGGCGGGGAGGCCGAGCCGCCGTGGTGGTTCACCGGTACGTCCAGTTCCTCGCAGACCGCCCACAGCGGGTCGTACGCCTGCGAGTACAGCTCCGGGACGCCCGAGCCGGGCGGTGCTCCGGGCAGCAGGATGCCGCCGGTGAGGCCCGCCTCCTTGGTGCGGCGGACCTCGCGGACCGCTTCGGCCGGGTCGTTGAGGAGGACCTGTGCCACGCCCGCGCGCCGGCCCGGCGCCTGCGCGCAGAAGTCGGCGAGCCAGCGGTTGTGGGCGCGCAGGCCGGCCCAGCGCTGTTCGTACTCCTGCCGGGAGGGCGCGGGCGCCATCAGCGAGGCGGAGGGGAAGAAGGGCGGGATGGTGTTGGGGAACACGACCTCCGCGACGATGCCGTCCGCCTCCAGTTCGGCGAGCCGGCGCTGCGAGTTCCAGTTGCGGTCGGCGGTGTCGGCGACCAGGTCCTCGTACGGGTTGACGTAGGCCGCCGCCCAGGCGTCGAAGTCGTCGTGGTGCTTCGACTCCAGGTAGGGCCGGTAGTCCAGGAGGTCGGCGCCGGCGTGGCAGTCGGCGGAGATGACGGTGTAGCGCTCGCGGGGCATCAGTCGGCCCCCAGGACCGGGAAGTCATGGCCGGTCAGCCAGTGTCTGCCGGTCTCTCGCGAGCGCGCCCAGGACGCCTCGACCGCCGCCTGGTCGGTGCTCTGGCCCAGGTCGGCGGGGGTGGGGCCGATGCGTTCGGCGATCGGGGCGAGCTTCGCCGTGTCGAAGCGGAACACCTCGGCCGCGGCGAGGCCCAGCATGCGGCGGGTCTCGGCGACGGGGATGTCGTGGAAGGTGTCGCGCAGCCACTGGGCGGTGTTCGGCCAGGTGCCTTCGGGGTGCGGGAAGTCGCTGCCCCACAGGATGTTGTCGACGCCGATCTCGTACCGCTGGGCGAGTTCGCGGCGCTTGGTGTTCGTGGCGCAGATGAAGACCTGCCGGTCAAGGTACTCGTGCGGGGGCCGCTTCAGTTCGGCGAACGGGGAGAGTTTCTTGCCGCCGTGGGCGCCGAGGTAGAGCCGGTCCATGAACCAGAGGAGGTTCGGCAGCCACCAGCAGCCGGACTCGGCGACGCCGAACCTCAGCCCGGGGTGGCGTTCGAAGGCGCCCGACCAGAGCAGGAACCAGAGCGGGCGGGACGGCCACCAGGTGACCTCCGAGACGTAGATCCCGAGGTGGTCGCCGTACTCGTGGCGCGGCGCCGCGCCGGAGTGCGTGACCACGGGCATCCCCGTCTCGGCGGCGGCCGCCCACACGGGGTCGTAACGGCGGTCGTGGTAGGGCGCCTTGTCCACCCACATGGAGGGGATCATCAGCGCACCGAGGCCGGACTCCTTCGCCCGGTGGACCTCCGCCACGACCCGGTCGACCTCACCGGTGACGGGCAGCAGGGCGACCCCGCAGTGGCGTTCGGGGTTCTGCGAGACGAAGTCGGCGAGCCAGCGGTTGTGGGCCTGCGCGCCCGCCATGCCCAGTTCGGGGTCCTGGTCGCCGGAGAGACCGAGGCCGACGCCGAAGGGGGCGGCGGTGCGGCTGTCGACGGCGTCCGCGTCGGGAAAGACGACCTCGGCCGCCACCCCGTCGCCGTCCAGTTCCTTCAGGCGCCGGGCTGCGTCCCAACCGCCCTTCAGGCCTTCCTCGTTGTCGTGGAACCACTTGTCGGCGAACGCCTCGTTGCGCACCCCGAGGCGGGTCATCTCCTCGCGGCGACGGTCGCGCCCGGCGAGGAAGTCGTCGAAGTCCCGGTGGAAGCGGGGGTCGAGATAGGGCCGGTACTCCTCCGTGGGCAGTCCGGCGTGGCAGTCGGAGGAGATGATCAGGTACGGGTCGTCGGTCATCGCTCGCTCCTCAGTCGAGTATGAAACTCTCCAGGTACGACGGGTTGGCCCGCTCCAGCATCGACTGCGACCTGGCGCGGATCTGCCGGTCGCTGTGCTCGCTGTCCGGCAGCATCCAGAAGCGGTCGGCGCGTATCCCGTCCACGACGGTCGCCGCGACGTCCTCCACCGGGGTGAACTCCACCTCGTGGCCCGCCGCCCGCATCGCGGACTCCCACTGGCCGAGGCTGCGGTACGGGGTCCTGCGCGGGCGTTCCTTGGCGTACCGCTCCGGCCGGTTGCGGTGCGACTCCCACAGTCCGGTGCGGAGCATGTGCGGGCCGGGGAAGAGCACCGAGGCGCCGACGGCGACGCCCTCCGCCCTCAGGTGTGCGTACAGCGACTCGGTCATCGTGACGACGGCGGACTTGGTGACCGCGTACACGGAGGCGGTCGGCAGCGGGGCGATCCCGCCGTCGCCGGACGAGGTGTTGACGACGTAGCCGGGGGCGCCGCCCGCGATCATGCGCGGCACGAACGCCTGGATGCCGTGGAAGACGCCCCAGACGTTGACGGCGAACGCCCATTTCCAGTCGTTCGGTTCGTGCTCCCACATCCGGCCCTCGGCCCCTGAGCCGACACCGGCGTTGTTGCACAGCACGTGCACGGCGCCGAAGGTGTCGTACGCGGCCTCGGCCAGGGCCTGCACGGAGTCGCGTTCGGCGACGTCGACGACCCTGGCCAGCACCCGCGCCCCGTCCTGGCGCAGTTCGCCCGCCGCCTTGTCGAGCGCGCCCTCCTCCACGTCGGCGAGGACCACCTTCAGTCCCTCGGCGGCGAACCTGCGTGCCATCGCGAGGCCGATGCCGCTCGCGGCGCCGGTGACGACGGCGACCTGGCCCTCCTCCAGCCTCATCGGGCGCTCCCTTCCGGCGGGCCGTCGTGGATCTGCTGCGGGTCGTCGTAACGCTGGTGGATGTACGGCAGCAGGGCCTTCGCGCTCACCTGCTCCACGGCCCTGCCGCGCTGGTCGCTGGTCTTCTCGCCGATGGTGAGTTCGACCAGCCGCCGTACGGGGAGGTCGGCGACCGGGTCGTACACCGACTCGCGCAGCACCACGTCGCCCGAGAGGCGTTCCAGTCTGCGGACCTTCTCGTGGCGGGTGCAGTGGATCAGTACGGGGTCGGAGTCGAAGCCCTCGCCGTCCACGGCGGGCAGGAACTTGAAGTAGAAGTCGAGTTTGTCGGCCGGTTCGGGCAGGGGGAGCGGTCCGCTCACCGCGCCGCGCACCTCGACGAACTCGATGCCGTGCCGGGCGAGCGCGGCCCGGACGACGAGGCCATCGCGTTCGACGGTCACCTCGCCGAGCTTCTTCGGTTCGCCGAACACCTCGCGGCCGCCGGTCAGCGCCCGTTCATGGGTCATCGGCATGACGAGCGGATACCAGCCCTCGTGGCCGTCGTGGACTGCGGCGACCGCGACGGAGCCGGCGCCGAGCGGGTAGCCGGGGAGTTCGACCGTGCTGATACTGGCCCGGACGAGCGGGCGCCCGGCCGGCTTGAGGGGCGGCGGCAGGACGGCCGCCACCGCGTCGGGGTCGCTCTCCCAGAGGGCCACCACGCCGGTGGACCAGATGTCGGGGAGCTGGGAGCGGGCCGCGCGGGCCGCCGCGATCTCGGCCCCGGTGCGCGCGCCGTACCGTACGCGTGCCATGTCGTACCACCCTTCTCGGTCGTCCGTGAATCGGTCTTTGTCGTTCGGTCTCCGTGTCCCGGTTCTCCGTGCGGGTTCTGTAACACAGTTACACCGACGTCGATGAAGGGTAAATAGGCATGCACGTAACGGAGTTCGAGAATCAAGGAGCGCTGTGGCGCGATCGTCGCTGACCCGCGAAGAGGTCCTGGACACGGCCGCCGCCCTGGTGAAGCGGCACGGGCCGCAGGCCCTCACCATGCGCGCCCTCGCCGCGGAGCTGGGCACCGCGGTCACGTCGATCTACTGGCACGTCGGCAACCGTGAATCACTGCTGGACGCCCTCGTCGAGCGCACCGTGCGCGAAATGGGCACCCTCCGCCCGGCCGGCCGGACACCGGCGGCCCGCATCGTCTCCGTCGCCCGCGGCCTGCGCCGCGAGCTGCGGGCCAGGCCGCACCTGATCGCGATGGTCCACGAACGGGGGCTCACCGAGCGGATGTTCCTGCCCGCGCAACAGGCCCTCGTCCACGAGGTGCACGCCGCGGGGCTGCGCGGGGCGCGGGCGGCGGCGGCGGTGCGGGCGGTGCAGTTCCAGACCGTCGGCTTCCTGCTCGTCGAACGCAACCGGGAACGGTCCCCCGTCCAGTCCCCCGGCGAGGGCGATCTGTGGGCCGCGTCCACCGCGGACGACGACCCGGCGCTGGCCCGCGCGCTGGCCCGGCCGGCCGACCCGGACCGGCTGTTCGCGGATTCCGTACGGGCCCTGGTGGAGGGGCTGCTGGCGGGCCCCGTGCGACAGGGGCCGGGCCGCGGAACCGGGGCGCGGGGGCGGACGGCCGAATAGGAGACTGTCAGTCGCGGCCCGTATTCTCTGTGACCATGCTCGACGACCGCCAGACCGCAGCACCGTGGCCGACCGCCTACCCGCAGGGGTACGCGGTCGTCGACGTGGAGACCACCGGCCTCGCACGGGACGACCGGATAGTGTCCGCCGCCGTCTACCGTCTGGACGCACAGGGCAATGTCGAGGACCACTGGTACACCCTCGTCAACCCCGAGCGCGATCCCGGCCCGGTCTGGATCCACGGCCTGACCAGTGAGGTGCTCGAAGGCGCCCCGCTCTTCCCGGAGGTCGCCGCGCAGCTCTCCGAGCGGCTCGCGGGCCGCGTCCTCGTCGCGCACAACGCGGCTTTCGACTGGTCGATGCTGGCCCGGGAGTACGCACGGGCCGCGGTCGTCGCCCCCGTCGAGCAGCGGCTGTGCACCATCGCGCTCGCCAAGGAGCTGCGGCTGCCGCTGCCCAACCACAAGCTGGCGTCGCTGGCCGCGCACTTCGGCGTCGTGCAGCAGAACGCCCACCACGCCCTGGACGACGCCCGGGTGCTGGCCGAGGCGTTCCGGCCGAGTCTGCACGCGGCGGCGCGGGACGGGGTGCGGCTGCCGCTGCTGGAGTGCCGGCCGCTGACCGAGTGGTCGGACTCCCCGGTCACACCCCGGATCGGCTTTCAGGCCTCGTACGGTCAGAACAGCTGGCGCGCCTCGCGCAAGCGCCCGGCGTGCCCGTATCCGAACCCCGGGCGCTACCAGAAGGACAAACCCCTCATGCAGGGCATGCGGGTGGCCTTCTCCGGGGACACCTCCGTCGACCGCGAGCTGCTGGAGGACCGGGCCGTGGAGGCCGGGCTGCATGTGGCGACCAGCGTCTCCCGGCTGACCAGTCTGCTGGTCACCAACGACCCGGACGCTGCGACGTCGAAGACGGTCAAGGCGAAGTCGTTCGGCACGCCGATCCTGGACGAGAGCGCCTTCACCCACCTGCTGCGCGATGTGGCACCCGCCGGCGTGCAGGTGCCCGCGCCGTCATCGGAGTGAACCGGCGCGACTCGCCCGCCCGCCGCTCGCCCGCCGCCGCCCCCGCGTCCGACCCTGTGGCGCATGGCACGTTGTGAGGTTTGCGGAAACGACTACGGCATGTCCTTCGAGGTGCACGCGCAGGGCGCGGTGCACGTCTTCGACTGCTTCTCCTGCGCCATCCACCGCATGGCGCCCATCTGTGAGCACTGCCGGGTCCAGATCATCGGTCAGGGTGTCGAGGTCGACGGGCACTGGTTCTGCGGCGGGCACTGCGCACGCGCCGAGGGGAAGGTGGGCATCATCGACAAAGTCTGAAGCGCGGTCGCGGCCCTTTCCCCGACCCCTGCGCGTCGCACCCCACGGCACAGTTGTACCGTCGTGGGGTGTACCGCTTCCTGTTGACCCGGCAGTGGCTGATCCTCGCCCTCCTCGCCCTCGTCCTGATTCCCACCATGGTCGAGCTGGGCTTCTGGCAGCTGCACCGGCATGAGCACAAGGTCGCGCAGAACTCCCTGATCTCCCGCAATCTCAAGGCGGAGCCGGTTCCGGTCGCCTCGCTCACCGCTCCGGGTCACACGGTCCCGCGCTCCGACTACTGGCGGACGGTGACCGCCACGGGTACGTACGACACCGCGCACCAGGTGGTCGTGCGCCGCAGGACCTCCACCGACGGCCGGATCGGCGTCCATGTGCTGATCCCGCTCGACCTCAAGGGCGGCGGTACGGTCCTGGTCAACCGCGGCTGGGTGCCCTCCGCCGCGAGCCAGCAGGCCTTCCCCGACGTACCGGCCGTGCCCAGGGGCGAGGTGAGGGTCACCGGGCGGCTCAAGGCCGACGAGACGACCGACGCCAGCGGCATCAAGGACATCTCGGACCTCCCGGACCGCCAGGTGATGCTGATCAGCAGCGCCCAGGAGGCCAAGAGGCTCTCCCGGCCGGTGCTCGGCGGCTACATCGAGCAGACCGCGCCCGAGCCCCTCGGCGACTCCCCGGAGCTGATCGAGGCCCCCGACGACAGCTCGATCGGCCCGCACATGGCGTACGCCGTGCAGTGGTGGCTCTTCGCCGCCGGTGTCCCGGTCGGGTACGTGGTGCTGGCGCGCCGGGAGAAGCGCGACCGGGCGGAGGCGGCGAAGGCCGCTGCCGGGGAGCAGCAGCCCGCCGAGCCGGAGAAGCCGGAACCCGCCACGGCCTGACACCGTGTCCGCCGGATGCGGGCCGGGGCGTGCCCGGCCGGGTGACTCCTGCGGCCCGGGACTGCTTAACGGGGCCAGGTTCGGGAACACGCCAGAACGTGACCCCACGCATCGAGGACTACGCCCTCATCGGCGATCTCCAGACGGCCGCCCTGGTCGGCAGAAACGGTTCTGTCGACTGGCTCTGTCTGCCCCGCTTCGACTCGGGCGCGTGCTTCGCGGCCCTGCTCGGCGACGAGGACAACGGCCACTGGCGGATCGCCCCGAAGGGCGCGGAGACCTGTACCCGGCGCGGCTACGCGGGTGAGTCCCTCATCCTGGAGACGTTCTGGGAGACCCGCACCGGCACGGTCAAGGTCATCGACTTCATGCCTCAGCGCGACCAGGAACCCGACGTCATGCGGATCGTCGAGGGCGTCAGCGGCACCGTCGAGATGAGCTCCGTGATCCGGCTGCGCTTCGACTTCGGCTCGGTCGTGCCGTGGATGCGCCGCTCGCAGGGGCACCGGGTGGCGGTCGCGGGGCCGGACTCGGCCTGGCTGCGCAGCGAGCCGCCGGTCAAGACCTGGGGCCAGCAGTTCTCCACCTGCTCGTCGTTCACCGTCTCCGCGGGCGAGAAGGTGGCTTTCGTACTGACGTGGCACCCCTCGCACTCGCCCCGTCCCGAGCTGGTCGACCCGTACCAGGCGCTGGAGAACACCCTGTCCGACTGGACCGAGTGGTCCGCCCGGTGCAAGTACCGGGGCCCTTACCGGGAAGCGGTGATCCGCTCGCTGATCACGCTGAAGGCGCTGACCTTCGGCCCGACCGGCGGCATCGTGGCGGCGCCCACCACCTCGCTGCCGGAGGAGATCGGGGGCGTCCGGAACTGGGACTACCGTTTCTGCTGGCTGCGGGACTCCACGCTGACCCTCGGCGCCCTGATCTCGGCCGGCTACCTGGAGGAGGCCGGCGCCTGGCGGGACTGGCTGCTGCGGGCGGTCGCCGGGGACCCGGCCGACCTCCAGATCATGTACGGGCTCGCAGGCGAACGCAGACTGCCCGAGGCGGAGCTGCCGTGGCTGCGCGGTTACGAGAACTCCTCCCCGGTCCGGATCGGCAACGCCGCGGTCCGCCAGCGCCAGCTCGATGTGTACGGGGAGGTCATCGACTCCTTGCGGCTGGCCCGTGAGGCGGGGCTCGACGACAAGCCGCACGCCTGGAGTCTGCAGCTCAGCCTGCTCGGCTTCCTGGAGTCCACCTGGAGGGAGCCGGACGAGGGGCTGTGGGAGATCCGCGGCCAGCGCCGTCACTTCGTGCACTCCAAGGTGATGGCCTGGGTCGCCGCCGACCGTGCCGTACGCACACTGGAGAACAATCCCTTGCTGGCCGGCGACGCCGACCGGTGGCGGGCGATGCGGGACGCCGTGCACCGGGAGGTCTGCGAGAAGGGGTACGACCCGGAACGGAACACCTTCACCCAGTCCTACGGCTCACGGAACCTGGACGCCGCGACCCTGCTGATCGCCCGGACCGGTTTCCTGCCGCCGGACGATCCCCGGGTGATCGGTACGGTCGACGCGGTCCGGGCCGAGCTGGGCCGGGACTGCCTGGTCCGCCGCTACAGCACGGACGGCGCCTCGATCGACGGGCTGCCCGGCAGCGAAGGGGCCTTCCTGGCGTGCTCGTTCTGGCTGGCCGACGCCCTGCGCCTGACCGGGCGCTGCGAGGAGGCCCGGGATCTCTTCGAACGGCTCCTGGCGCTCCGTAACGACGTGGGGCTGCTCGCCGAGGAGTACGACACCGTCGGCCGCCGCCAGCTGGGCAACTTCCCGCAGGCGTTCAGTCACATCGGCCTCGTGGGCACCGCCATGGCACTGGCCGGGGAGGACACGCTGGAGCCCGACGCGGCAGGATAGGGGTCATGGATCTTGGACTGAAGGACCGTGTGTACATCGTCACCGGAGCGACCCGGGGGCTCGGCAACGCCACGGCGCGGGTACTCACCGACGACGGAGCGAGGGTGATCGTCACCGGCCGGGACGGACGGCGTGCCGAGGCGGCCGCCGCCGAACTGGGGCCGGACGCGGTCGGCCTCGCCGCCGACAACGCCGACCCCGCGTCCGCGCAGCGTCTGGTGGACGAGGCGCACGAGCGGTTCGGCCGGCTGGACGGCATTCTCATCAGCGTCGGCGGGCCGGCCCCCGGTTTCCTCGCCGACAACACCGACGAGCAGTGGCAGTCGGCCTTCGAGTCGGTGTTCCTGGGCGCGGTACGGCTGGCCAGGGCCGCGGCGGCCGTGCTCGGCGAGGGCGGTGTGATCGGCTTCGTGCTCTCCGGCTCCGTGTACGAGCCGATCCCGGGGCTGACCATCTCCAACGGACTCCGTCCCGGCCTGGCCGGTTTCGCCAAGTCGCTGGCGGACGAGCTCGGTCCGCGCGGCATCCGGGTGGTGGGCGTGCTGCCGTCCCGGATCGACACGGACCGGGTACGTGAGCTGGATGCCCTCTCGGGCGACGCCGAGGCCGCCCGGACGGCCAACGAGGCGCAGATCGCGCTGCGGCGCTACGGCACCCCGGAGGAGTTCGGCCGGACCGCGGCGTTCCTGCTCTCCCCCGCGGCCTCGTACCTGACGGGCATCATGGTGCCGGTCGACGGCGGCACCCGGCACGGCTTCTGAACCGGAGCCCTGCCCCGGCCCGGGTGGCCGCGGTCAGCTCACCCGTTCCGCACGGTGCTTGACCGCCCTCAGCCGCACCTCGGCCGGCAGCTCCGCCAGCCCCGCCGAGTCCCGCGCATGGGCCAGCGCCTCGTCGGCGAGGCGGCCGAGCGCCTCGTCCGGCGCCGCGTGCGGTTCCATCCGCAGGCGGATCCTGGCGTGCGGCGAGCTGCGCCGGCCGGTCAGCGCGACGTGGGCGCGGGCCACCCCGTCCAGCGTTCCCGCCTCACCGGCGAGCACCCCTTCCAGGGCCCGGCCCCGCAGCAGCGCCCCCTCGCCGTCCCCGCTGTCCACCAGAACTTCGGCGAGGCGGGCACGGCGCAGCTGGGCCAGCAGCCACCACAGGGCGAGGACGACCACGACGGCGAGGGCGGCGATGACCGCCGGCCACCACCAGCCCTGGTCGCGCCAGCGGTTCCGGTCGGCCGCGCTGATGAGCACATCGCCCTTGCCGTACCAGGGCCACCAGGACGGCACCGCGAGGCCGAGACCGGCGGCGAGCACCGCGCCGCCGCCGCAGATCAGTACCAGCCCGGCGAGGCCGAGCAGTACCCGGTTGACGGTCCTGAGCAACGGACTCACTCCTTATTCGCGGGCCGGCGGACATGGACGGACAGGCTCGGCGGCCGGGCCAGCCCGAGTTCCCTCATGCCGGTCCCGAGCACGGTGTCCAGATCGGCCCGTACGTCGTCGAGTTCCCGGAAGTGCGAGACTGCGCGCACCACCGCCCTGCGCCGGCCCATCCGGACCCGTACCGACTGCACTCCGGACACCTCGACGGCCCGGTCGCGCAGGACCAGCGCGGCTGCGGACCTGTCGAGTGCGGCGCGTACGCCGGGACGGCAGGTGCGCATGGGCAGCAGGGCGCGGAGGCCGGGGGTGACGGCGAGCACGAGGAGCAGCACTCCGATGGCCACGGCGAGCGCGGCGGCGGCGAGCAGCCAGGCGTTCCCCAGCGGGCGCTCGGCGAGCTGGTCGGCCAGCTCACGGCGCCACCGCATCGCCGGGCGGTCGGCCCGCACCGCGGCCACGTCGTAGAGCAGCAGCCCGCTGCCGCCGAGGACCACGAGCGCGAGGAGCGTCGCGGGGATCCGGCGCGCCGACCAGAAGCGTCCCGCCCCGGCGGGGTCCTCCTGCCGCGCGGGCACGGGGTCGTACGCGGCGGACGAGGCGGACTGGTCGAGTTCGAGCACGTCCCCCTGCTCGGCGGGGCCGGTGGCGGGCGGCCGTCCGCTACGGTGCTCCGGTTCTTGGGGCTCGGTCACTGGATCCTCCCCTGTGCCGCGGCGCTCGCTCCCGTCGGATGCAGGCGCTCCACCTGTACGGCCACCTCGGGCACTTCCATCCCCACCAACGCCTTTACCCGTTCGGCGACATGGCGACGCACCCCGCCGCACTGGCGGCCGATGTCGCAGGGGTATCCGAGCTCCAGGCTCACCCGCACCCGGGCGGCGCCCCGGTGCACCGTGACCGTGGCGCGCGGTGCACCACCCTGTTCCGGCGGCTCGTCGATCGCCTCCTTCGCCGCCTGCGCGGCGATCTTCGCGACCACCCGGTCGGCGATCCGGGTCTCGCCGCGCTCACCGGCGGCGATCCGGCCCTTCACCCCCGACAACGCCGTCACCGCCGTCGGCCGCCGCGCTCGCGACTCCGGAAGAAGTCGCCGAGCTCCAGGTCACCCTCCAGCAGGCGACCGGCGACGAAGCCGACCGCTCCCAAGGCGGCCACCAGCAGGAAGGCCCCGAATCCGCCGAAGTACCCGGCGAATGCGAGCGCCATGCCGGCCACCATGCCGGCCCAAGCCATAATCATCGTGCGCTCCTCAACTGCCTTGTGCCAAAGGTCTACTGGACCCGTGTCTCGGACTGTTCCTCGTCCTCGGCCTCGTCGGGCAGCTTCACGTCGCTCACCGCGATGTTGACCTCGACGACCTCCAGCCCGGTCATCCGCTCGACCGCGGCGACCACGTTCTCCCGTACGTCGCGGGCGACATCGGAGATCGAGACGCCGTACTCGACGACGATCTCCAGGTCGAGCGCGGTCTGGGACTCACCGACCTCCGCCTTCACCCCGCGGGTGACGGACTTGCCGCCGCCGGGTACCCGGTCGCGCACGGCTCCGAAGGTGCGCGAGAAACCGCTGCCCATGGCGTGGACGCCGACCACGTCGCGGGTCGCCATTCCCGCGATCTTCTCGACCACACCGTCGGCGATGGTCGTCCGGCCACGCGTGGCGGGGGCTCCCCCACCACGCCTGGTGATCTGGGTCGATTCCTTGTCGGGGCTCTCCGGGCGGTTTCGCTGTGTGGTGTCGGTCATCGCCATTCTTCCCTTCAGGGCAGTTTTGGACCTCTTTGCCCACATTAGGTGCGCTTGTTCCGTCCCGCGCCGTGGATGCGGCAGGCTGGGGCAATGACGACGGCTGACGGCCCGCACAGGGCGGACGAATGGACAGCGGCGGTCCGGCAGCGGCTCGGCCTCGGCCGGCTGCTTCCGCTGGGCGGTCCGGCGGACGGGGCCTGGATCTCCGAGCGGGCCGCGGTCACGGTGCTGCGCACAGCGGTGACGGGAGCGCGCCCCGGCCCCGTGCTCGGGGAGCTGAGGATCTCGGTGGCCGATCCGGACGGGGCGCCCCGGGCGGAGGTGGAGGCGCCGCCGAGCGCGCTGCGTCCTGGTCCGCTGCGGATCGAGGCGGAGATGTCGGCCGTGTCCGGTCAGCCACTGCCCGCCGCGGCCGAGGCGCTGCGCGTGGCGCTGCTGACGGCGGCCGGGCAGCGACTCGGCCTGGTGGTCGCCGCAGTGGACGTCCGGGTGACGGAACTGCTCGACACCGCACCGGAACGACCGGCTCCCGCCCCGGCCGAGGCGCGCGCGACGAAGGCGGAGGGGCTCGCGGGGACCGTGGCGGCGGGTGTTCCCGGTGTGGTGACGCTGACCCGGGTGCTGGGCCATGCGGTGCACGCGCGGCCGGGCCATGTGCGGGTCGAGCTGGCGACGGCCTCGGACCACCGGGCGCTCGACGTGGTCCGCGCGGTGCGGGGCGCCGTGGCCGCGGCGGTGGAGGGGCATCCTTCGGTCGCGGTGCTGGTCACCGCGGTGGTGGAGCGGGGCTGAGCGCGGGGCGGGTCCGAGGTCCGGGCCCCCGTGATCGAGGCGCGGGAGGCTCGCACCGACCGGCGATGGGGGTGCCCGGCCCCGCGGCGCCGCCCCGCGACCCTCGGCCGGACTCAGTCGGTGATGCCCGCCAGATCGCGCAGCCGACGGCCCTGCGCGGCGCGTTCGGCGACGCGCTGATCCTCGTAACCGCGGGAGACGGCACCACTGAGCAGCGCCTTGGTCTCCACGACGGCGTCGCGCGGGGCCGCCAGCAGCGCGCCGGCCAGATCGCGGGCCGCGGCGTCCAGCTCACCGACGGGGACGACGAGGTTGGCCAGGCCGGTGCGCTCGGCCTCCTCGGCGTGCACGAAGCGGCCCGTGGCGCAGATTTCGAGCGCGCGGGCGTACCCCACCAGGTTCACCAGGGGGTGCGTACCGGTGAGGTCGGGCACCAGACCGAGGCTGGTCTCGCGCATCGCGAACTGCACGTCCTCGGCTACGATCCGCAGATCGCAGGCGAGGGCGAGCTGGAAGCCGGCACCGATCGCATGCCCCTGGACGGCCGCGATCGACACGATGTCGTTGCGGCGCCACCAGGTGAACGCCTCCTGGTACTCGGCGATGGTCGCGTCGAGCTCGGCCTCCGGTCCGCGCGCCATGTCGAGGAAGGACGGCTCGCCGTCGAACCCCTCGGGGGTGAACGCCTGCCGGTCGAGTCCCGCGGAGAAGGACTTGCCCTCGCCGCGGAGCACGACGACCCGCACGCTGCCGGGCAGCGCCCGTCCGGCCTCCGTCAACGCCCGCCACAGAGCGGGGGACTGAGCGTTGCGCTTGGCCGGATTGGTGAGGGTCACCGTGGCGACCGCGTCGTCGACGGTGAGTCTTACACCGTCCTTGTCGAGCACAGAGTCGAGCGAGGTCATGGGGCGCCTCCGGATCGGTTCAGTCAACATGAAGAGCTAAGTGACTGAACAGTAACCACCCGAACGGCATCACTGCCGACCGGGTGGCCACCGCCGAAACCGGTGAGCCCCGGGGCGGGCCGCACAGCCTGCCCCTCGACCCCGGGGCGTCAGGCCGTGGCGGCCTTCTTGCCCCGCGTCGCTCCGCCGCGTCCCCGCAGCGTGACTCCGGACTCGCTGAGCATCCGGTGGACGAATCCGTAGGAGCGGCCGGTCTCTTCGGCCAACGCCCGGATGCTCGCACCGGAGTCGTACTTCTTCTTCAGGTCTGCCGCGAGCTTGTCGCGCGCGGCGCCGGTAACCCGGCTGCCCTTCTTCAGAGTCTCGGCCACCCGTGCCTCCTCATGGGAAGTGCGCTCTGGACTCTCATGATCACCCCTCAAGAGCTTCCTGGCCACCCATTCGGCAAGGTCCGTACAACCGGGTTCACGGCCGGGGAACCGGCCGACACGACCGGAATTTCGCATTCCGCCGGGCTGTGGCAGCAGACAGCGCAAGGCCCGGAACCGAACCGGCAGGTCAGGGCCACACGGGGTGCGCGGCCGCCATACGGGTGCGCCCGGCAGGTATCTGCCGGGCGCTGCGCCGGGGTACGAGACGCACTCACGCAGATGATGGATCACGCGTAGGCCGAATGATCCAGACGGAGTGGATCAGACGGCGGCGGCCCGGATCAGGCCAGCGCGACCAGGTCCTGGTAGTCCGCGCCCCACAGGTCCTCGACACCGTCGGGCAGCAGGATGATGCGCTCCGGCTGGAGCGCCTCGACCGCGCCCTCGTCGTGCGTGACGAGGACGACCGCGCCCTTGTACGTGCGCAGCGCGCCGAGGATCTCCTCGCGGCTGGCCGGGTCGAGGTTGTTGGTCGGCTCGTCCAGCAGCAGCACATTGGCGGAGGAGACCACCAGGGTGGCCAGGGCGAGACGGGTCTTCTCACCGCCGGAGAGGACACCGGCGGGCTTGTCGACGTCGTCGCCGGAGAAGAGGAAGGAGCCCAGCGTCTTGCGGACCTCGACGAGGTCGAGATCGGGCGCCGCGGAGCGCATGTTCTCCAGGACGGAACGGTCCGGGTCGAGGGTCTCGTGCTCCTGGGCGTAGTAGCCGAGCTTGAGGCCGTGCCCCTCGATCACCTCGCCGGTGTCGGGCTTCTCGGCGCCGCCGAGGAGCCGCAGCAGCGTGGTCTTGCCCGCGCCGTTGAGACCGAGGATGACGACCCGGGAGCCCTTGTCGATGGCGAGGTCCACATCGGTGAAGATTTCGAGCGAGCCGTACGACTTGGACAGACCCTCCGCCATCAGGGGGGTCTTGCCGCACGGCGCGGGCTCGGGGAATCGGAGCTTGGCGACCTTGTCGGAGACCCGGACGGCCTCCAGACCGGAGAGCAGCCGCTCGGCGCGCTTGGCCATGTTCTGCGCGGCGACGGTCTTGGTGGCCTTCGCCCGCATCTTGTCGGCCTGCGAGTTGAGGGCCGCGGCCTTCTTCTCGGCGTTCTGCCGCTCGCGCTTGCGGCGCTTCTCGTCGGCCTCGCGCTGCTGCTGGTAGAGCTTCCAGCCCATGTTGTAGATGTCGATCTGCGCGCGGTTGGCGTCGAGGTAGAAGACCTTGTTGACGACCGTCTCGACCAGCTCGACATCGTGGGAGATCACGATGAAGCCGCCGCGGTAGGTCTTGAGGTAGTCGCGCAGCCAGACGATCGAGTCGGCGTCGAGGTGGTTGGTCGGCTCGTCGAGCAGCAGGATGTCGGCGTCCGAGAAGAGGATGCGGGCCAGCTCGACGCGGCGGCGCTGACCGCCGGAGAGCGTGTGGAGCGGCTGTCCGAGCACCCGGTCGGGCAGGCTGAGCGCGGCGGCGATGGTGGCGGCCTCGGCCTCGGCGGCGTAACCGCCCTTGGTGAGGAACTCCGTCTCCAGGCGCTCGTACTTCTTCATCGCCTTCTCGCGGGTGGCGCCCTTGCCGGTCGCCATCCGCTCCTCGTTCTCCCGCATCTTGCGCAGGATCTCGTCGAGGCCGCGGGCGGAGAGGATGCGGTCGCGGGCCAGCACGTCGAGGTCGCCGGTGCGGGGGTCCTGCGGGAGGTAGCCCACCTCGCCGGAGCGGGCGATGGTGCCGCCGACGGGGTTGCCCTCGCCGGCGAGGCACTTGGTGAGCGTGGTCTTGCCCGCTCCGTTGCGGCCGACGAGGCCGATGCGGTCGCCCTTGGCGATACGGAAGGAGGCGGACTCGATGAGGATGCGGGCGCCGGCACGCAGCTCGATGCCGGAAGCGGTGATCACGGTAAAACTCCAGGGCGGGTCGGACGGCTGACGGGACGAGGGCGGAGGTGTCTCGACGCCGCTAATGCACAAGGAGAATTGCCATACGGGCCATTCTACTGGCGGTGTGCAACTGCTTTTCCGCATGCGTCCACGGCACGACGGCGGCACAGGTGCAGCAGTCCTGCCGGACCGGGCAGGATGCGAACACCAGGGACGACTGCCGGACCGTGGCCGTGGTCAACAGCGTGCAGGACTTCTGGCGGCAGGAGTTCCAGCGGTGCCGGGGCACGTACACGCCGTCGCACCACCGTCCTGTTCAGCGACCGGGTCGGCACCGCGTGCGGCTCCGCGACCTCGGCGGTCGGGCCGTTCTACTGCCCGGGTGACCGGCAGGTCTACCTGGACCTGGGGTTCTTCGACGAGCTGCGGACGAAGTTCGGCGCCGGCGGCGGCCCGTTCGCCCAGGCCTATGTCGTCGCCCATGAGTACGGACACCATGTGCAGGACCTGATGGGGACGCCGGAACGGTCCCAGGACGGCCGGACCGGCGAGAACAGCAACGCGGTCCGGGTGGAGCTCCAGGCGGACTGCTACGCCGGGGTCTGGGCACATCACGCGACGACCGCGCCGGACGAGTCGACCGGGCGGCCGCTGATCACCTCGCTGACACAGGCGGACATCCGGGACGGGCTCGACGCGGCGGCCGCGGTCGGCGACGACCGGATCCAGGAGAAGTTCCAGGGCCGCGTCACGCCGGAGTCCTGGACGCACGGCTCGGCCGCGCAGCGCCGGCAGTGGTTCACCACCGGCTTCCGCAGCGGCGACATGGCCGGCTGCAACACCTTCCGCTGAGTCCCGGGGCCGTGCCCGTACGGATGCCGTGCCGGGCCGTTGTCAGTGGCGGATGGAAGACTGAGACGCAGATCACAGAACCGGGTCACGGGAGTACGAAAAGGGGTGAGCGTCATGGCAGGCGCACCGGCCGGCGTTCCGACGATCTATCCGACGATTCTGTACGACGACGCGAAGAGCGCGATCAGGACCTTGACGGAGGGCCTCGGCTTCACCGAGGAAGCGGTGTACGAGGGCGAGGGCGGCCAGGTGCTCCATGCCGAGCTGTCCTGCGGCAACGGCAGGGTGATGCTGGGCTCCAAGGGCCGCGAGGGCGTCTTCGCCAAGGCGATGCAGGGCGCTGGCCCCGCCGGTGTCTACGTCGTGGTCGACGAGGTCGACGCGCACCACGCCAGGGCGGTGGAGTACGGGGTGGAGATCCTGATGCCGCCCACCGATCAGGACTACGGCTCGCGCGACTACATGGCGCGGGACGCCGAGGGCAATGTGTGGAGCTTCGGCACGTACGCACCGGGGTCGGCGGACTGACGGCCGGACGGGCCCGGGGCAGGGCCTGTCCGGCGCGGGGTGTCAGGCGCCGCCGGTGTGCACCTGGAACGCGGCCCGGCGCACCGCCTTGGCCAGCGCCGGGTCCGGGTGCGCGGCGGCCAGGGCCACCAGCACCTGCACGGTGCGCGGATGGCCGACGGCCCGGACCTCGTCCAGCAGGGCCGGCACCGTGCCCTGGACGGCCGAGTCGAGATGACGGACCAGCAGCCCGGTCTCGCCGTGGTCGGCGACGGCCGCCGCGGTGTCGACCCAGAGCCAGGTGGCCTCCTCCCGGCTGAGGACGTCCTGCGCGTCCTCGGGGTCGGTTCCGTCGTACTCGGCCAGCCAGAGCAGCGCGTAGGGGCGCAGCGAGGGGTCGGCGACGACGGAGCGGACCTCGGGTTCGGCCGGGGCGCCGACGACCCGGAGCGCCTCGAAGGCGAGCCCGCGCAGGAGCGCGTCCTCGCCGCGGGCGACGGCGAGGAGTTCCGCGACGGCGCTGCCGACGGGGCGGGCGGCCAGCCAGGCCCGGTATTCGTCGCGGGCCGGGCCCGGGGTGAGCCGGGCACAGCCCAGCAGCATGTCGGCGGCGGACTGCTCGATGTTCCCGGCCGGGCTCTGGGCCGCGACGCAGATCTGTTCCAGCTTGACCCAGACCGCCCAGTTGCCGAGCGGGGTGAGGGTTGCGTGGCCGGCGCCGAGGGTCAGCGCCCCGACGGCGGCCAGGCCCTCCAGGGCCCAGTCCAGCAGGAGCGCCACCAGGGCGGCGGGGTGTGCGGCGGGCGCGGTGTCGGCCGGTGCGGGCAGCGGCTGGGGTCCGTAGGGCACCTCGCAGCGCTCCTCGCGCAGTTCCGCGACGCGCTGTCCGAGCAGGTCCAGCAGGGCGGGCACGGTGACCGGGCCGGCCGAGAGCTGGAGGAGGGAGAGGACCTGCGGCACGGCCTCGACGGCCTCGGCGACCGCGGTGGACTCGATGTCCGCGGGTGCCGGGTGGACGAGCGACCAGGCGTCGAAGAGCGCCACCCAGCCGCGGAGCACGGCGGAGTCGTCGCGGTCCCAGGCACGCAGCCGCCAGCCGGGGCGTGCGGTGTCGCCGTGGAGTTCGACGAGGCCGGCGAGCCTGGCCCGGTCCCAGCCGGAGCGCACCTGGGCCGGGGACAATTCCAGAGCGGCCGCGGCCCGTTGGAGCGCCTGGGCGGCGAGCGGTGGTGCGCCGGGGATCGCGCCGTCGGCCGCCCAGCGGGCGATCCGTACGGCATCGGCGAGGGCCGTCCTGGCCTGCCGGGCCAGTTCCGACCGGGGCGGGGTGCCCTCCGGTGGGCGGGGTGCCGGCCTGGTGCGCCGGGTGGTCACGGCCTTGCGGGCGGTCGCAAGGGGTCGCGGGCGGACAAGTCGCAGCCTGGAGTCGCGCGGGTTACGGGACGTCACGGGAGCAGTCTTGCCCCTGACGGCCCGAAAGCCCAAACGGAACCCGAATTCCCGGTGGAGGGGCTGGTGGACGGGGCCCTGGACCAACCGGCCGAACCCTCGCATCACCTCACATCAGGGGCGTGAGGAAGCGGCGCAGGGTCTCTTCGTAGTGGGCCGGATCGGCATTCCACATTGCCGCATGCGGAGCCTGCGGTACGGCGTGCAGCGCGATCAGCTCCGGGCGGCGGGCGGCGAGGTCGCGGGAGGGCTGCCAGGGGGCGAGCCGGTCGTCGGGTCCGTGGAAGATCAGGGTCGGGGCGCGCAGTGCCGGGGCGAGGGAGCCGTCGAGCAGCCGGGCGCCGTGCAGTCCGGTCTGCCCCTCGGCGGCGCGGACGGCGAGCGGCAGCAGGGCGGCCGGGACGCCGCGGGCGAGGGCCAGGGCGCGCAGCGTGGTGGCCCAGTCCAGCACCGGGGAGTCCAGGACGAGGCCGCAGATCCGGTCGCGCAGCGCGGAGTTGACGGCCGCGAGCAGCGCCATGGAGGCGCCGGTGGACCAGCCGTGCAGGACGACCTTCTCGGCTCCGTACCGCACGGCGAAGCGGATCGCGGCGTCCAGGTCGCGCCATTCTGATTCGCCGAGATGAGCGAGGCCGTCGGGGGGCCTCGGGGCTCCGGCGTCGCCGCGGTAGGCCAGGTCGAGGACGGGCAGCCGCAGGCCGTGCAGGAAACCCATGACGTTCATGGGGTGTTCCCGGGTGGTGCCGATGCCGTGCACCGTGATGACCCAGGTGTCGCGGGGGCCGGGCAGGAACCAGGCGGGCAGGGTGCCGAGTTCGCCGGGGATCTCGACGTCGCGGTGGTCCAGGCCGAGAGCCGAGGACGGGTCGCCGCTGTGCAGCTGCGGGGTCACCCGGACCTTGGCGCCGATCTCCAGGCTGCCGCGGTCGACGCGTTCCAGTCTGCGGACGACGGTGTCGGGGGCGTGGTGGGCGTGCTCGATCACCGGGCCGACCACGGCGTGGACGTCCTTGCCCGTCAGTCCGTACGTGCCGGGCCGCAGGGCGGTGAAGGAGCGGGTCAGGGTGACCTGCCCGGCCGCCGTGGCGTGCACGGTGAGTCTGCGGTCGGCGGGGAGGGGCCGCCCGGACGGTGCCCTGAGGGCGGCGTCGCTGGCCCACCGGCCGGCCGCGACCGCTGCCGCACCGACGCCGAGGATCGTGGTGACGGCTGCTGCCGTAACTGTTGCCGGGCGCACCGCTTCAGTCTCGTGGCGGGTGCGGGACCCTGCCAGTGGACGGGGCAGCCCCTACGCCGTCCGGTGGACCGGACCGGCGGGGTCAGCCCGGTTGTCCGTACGCCTTCAGCGCCTCCTGCACATCGTCCAGCTGCTCCGGGGAGAGCAGGCTCGGGACGCGTCCGGGGACGGAGCTCGCGGCGAGCCAGAGCCGGCAGAGCCATTCCAGCTGGGCGGTCCGGTCGTACGCCTGGTCCAGGGTGGCTCCGTAGGTGACGGTTCCGTGGTTCTGGAGCAGGCAGCCGGTGCGGTCGCGCAGGGCGGCGAGCATGTTCACGGCCAGCTCCTCGGTGCCGTAGCGCGCGTAGGGGGCGACGCGGACGTGGCCGCCCAGCATGGCGGCGGCGTAGTGGACCGGGGGGACCTCGGGAACCAGTGTGGAGACGGCGGTGGCGTGCACCGCGTGGGTGTGCACGACGGCGGCCGCGTCGGTGTTCCGGTAGACGGCGAGGTGGAGGGGGAGTTCGCTGGTCGGGGCGAGTTCGCCGAGTACGCGGTTGCCCTCCGGATCGACGCCGACGGCGTCCTCGGGGCCCAGCCGGTCGTACGGCACTCCGCTCGGCGTGACCAGGATGGTGTCGCCGACCCGTGCCGAAACGTTTCCCGAGGTCCCGACGACGAGGCCCTCGGCCGCCGTCCGCCGGGCGGTGGCGACGACGCCGTCCCAGGCCCGTCCGATCGCGTCCCGCTGCTGATCGCTCATGCGCCGATCCTGTCAGCCCCGGGGGCAAACGGGTATGCGATCGGCCACAGCCGTGCTCCGCCAGGAAACAGGGCCGTACCCCGCCGGCGGGCCGGGCCACGCCCCGCAGAACGGCCGGGGCGCACCCCCTGCGGCAACAAGCGGAATGCTTCGGCTCCGCTTTGGAACACCACAGCGCCCTGCCCAGTTCATCTTCCGTTCACCCAGATTGCCTACGGTCCACATGCCAATGACGTCGAACGATTGCCTGGGTAAATGGAACACATCACGCTGCTACTCGCGATTGTGATCGTGACAGCTCTAGTGTTCGATTTCACGAACGGTTTCCATGACACCGCGAACGCGATGGCGACCACCATCTCGACCGGTGCACTCAGACCGAAGACAGCGGTGGCCATGTCCGCCGTTCTCAATCTCGTCGGCGCGTTCCTGTCGGTGGAGGTCGCGAAGACGATCTCCGGCGGGATCATCAACGAGGACGGGCTGCGGACAGAAGTCATCTTCGCGGCGCTCGTCGGCGCCATTCTGTGGAACCTGCTGACCTGGCTGGTCGGACTGCCGTCCAGCTCCTCGCACGCCCTGTTCGGCGGCCTGATCGGCGCGGCGGTGATGTCGGCCGGCTGGTCGTCCGTCAACGGCGGCACCGTCGTCACCAAGGTGCTGCTCCCCGCGGTCGCCGCCCCGGTCGTCGCCGGTCTGGCCGCGCTGCTGGCCACCAGGCTGACGTACCGGATCGGCGGCAAGGTCCGCAACGACGCCCAGGAGAAGGCCACCGCCAAGGGTTACCGGGCCGGCCAGATCGCCTCGGCCGGGCTGGTCTCGCTCGCCCACGGCACCAACGACGCGCAGAAGACCATGGGCATCATCACCCTGGCCCTGGTCACCGGCGGCGTCCTGCACCCGGGCTCCAACCCGCCGGTCTGGGTCATCGTCTGCGCCGGTACGGCCATCGCGCTCGGCACCTACCTGGGCGGCTGGCGCATCATCCGCACCATGGGCAGCGGCCTCACCGACCTCAAGCCGCCGCAGGGCTTCGCCGCCCAGACCAGTGCGGCCACGGTCATCCTGGCCTCCTCGCACCTCGGCTTCTCCCTCTCCACCACCCAGTCCTGCTCCGGCGCCGTGATGGGCGCGGGCCTCGGCCGGCAGGGCGGTGTGGTCCGCTGGTCCACCGCCACCCGGATGTTCGTCGCCTGGGGTCTGACCCTGCCGGCCGCCGGTCTGGTCGGGGCGGGCGCGGAGCTCCTCACCAAGCAGGGCACCTGGGGCGTCGTGGTCGTCGCGGCGCTGCTGGTCGCGGGCTCCGGTGCCATCTGGCTGGTGTCGCGCCGCAAGCCGGTCGGCCACGGCGACGTCGCCCCGTCGGACGGCGGCACCGAGCCCGCGGGCGTCGTCACCCAGGCCATCGCCGCCGTCAGCCCGCCGCCCACCGCGGCCGCGGCCCAGACGCCGGACCTGAACCTCATGACCACCATTCCGGCCCCGGCCGGAACCACCCAGGACCCGGCGCGACCCGCCACCGTCTGAGCCGGCCGTCTAAGGAATCAGCATGAACATCGACTGGGCAGCCCTCGGCTCCGTATTCGGCGTCTCCCTCGTTGTCACCGTCGCGCTGGTGGGCCTCTTCACCCTGGGCATCGTCGGCCTCTCCAAGCAGCCGGAACCGGCGGCGCAGGGCGGCTCCGGCGGCTCGCTGCTGCTGGCCCGCGCCGGCGCGTACGTCTGCTTCGGGCTGTGCGCGGCGGCCGTCGCGTACGGGATCTATCTGATCGTCGCCTGAGCCGCTCCCGCGCACGCTCTCCCGTCGGGCCGGACACCACGTGTGTCCGGCCCGATGTGCGTCTCAGCACACTGCGCCGTCGCAGGTCAACGGCAGGTTGACGGGCGTTCGCAGAGCGTGGTGGACTGCCGGAGCCAATTACGGCGACAGCAGAGGAAGCCGGTGCGAATCCGGCGCGGTCCCGCCACTGTCACCGGGGAGCGGTCCCCCACACCGGAAGTCACGGCTCGCGCGAGCGGGCTGGAAGGCCGGGGGAACCGCGGATCCGGGAGCCAGGAGACTCTCGTCGCCGGTCACGTCGAACCAGGGCGCGGACCCTGAGTGAGGACATATCGCCATGCCCGGCTGCCGTGCGTCCGTTGTCCCGGTGCTCTCCACGAGAGCCTTTTGTACAAAGGTCCGCCGAGGCGCGACGGCCGGCTGAGCCGTGCGAGCCGACCGCATCTTCGCGTACGGCGCCACGGCCGGCCTGATCGGCGACCTGCTGCTCGGTGACCCCCGCAGGGGACACCCGGTCGCCGCCTTCGGGCGGGCCGCGGCGGGCGTCGAGCGCCGTCTGTGGCGCGATCACCGCGGCTGGGGCACGCTGCACACCCTCGTCTGCGCAGGAGGCGCCGCAGGCGGTGCCGCGCTGCTCACCCGTGCCGTGCGCCGCAGCCCCGCCGCCTCCGTGGCACTGACCGCCGCCGCCACCTGGTCCGTCGTCGGCGGTACGTCCCTGGGCCGCGAGGCGCGGGCCATCGGCTCCGCCCTGGCCGCCGGTGACATCGAGCTGGCCCGCGAGCGGCTGCCGCATCTGTGTGGACGCGACCCGCACTCCCTGGACGGACCGCAGATCGCCCGCGCCGTGGTGGAGTCCGTGGCCGAGAACACCTCGGACGCCGTGGTCGGCGCCCTGGTGTGGGGTGCGCTGGCCGGGGTCCCCGGGCTGGCCGGTTTCCGGGCCGCCAACACCCTCGACGCCATGGTCGGGCACCGCTCGCCCCGGCATCTGCGCTACGGCTGGGCCTCGGCCCGCCTGGACGACCTCGCGGGCTGGCCGGGCGCCCGGCTCACGGCCCTCCTCGCCGTGGCCGCCGGGGGGCGCCCGCGTGGCGCGGTCCGCGCCTGGCGGGCCGATGCCGCGAAGCACCCGAGCCCCAACGCGGGCCCGGTGGAGGCCTCGTTCGCGGGTGCGCTCGGCGTACGGCTCGGCGGGACCCTCGCGTACGGCGGCCGGGTCGAGCACCGCCCCGTGCTCAACGGGGAGACGGGCCGGGCGGTGGAGACCGCGGACATCGAGCGCGTGGTGCGGCTGTCGCGCCGGGTGAGTGCGCTGGCGCTCGGCGTGTGCGTGGCGGGACGGCTCGGCGCGGCCCTCGCCGCACGGCGGATCGCGGGGCGCCGGAGCACCGCGACCAACCTGGCGGGACCTCGCACCACAGGACGGAGCAACGCATGAGCGGCGGGCTGCTGGTCGCCGGAACCACCTCCGACGCGGGCAAGAGCGTCGTCACGGCAGGGATCTGCCGCTGGCTCGTGCGCCGGGGCGTGAAGGTGGCGCCCTTCAAGGCGCAGAACATGTCGCTCAACTCGTTCGTCACCCGGGAGGGCGCCGAGATAGGGCGCGCCCAGGCCATGCAGGCCCAGGCCGCCCGCGTCGAGCCGAGCGCGCTGATGAACCCGGTCCTGCTCAAGCCCGGCAGCGACCGCTCCAGCCAGGTCGTCCTGATGGGGAAGCCGGTCGGCGAGATGAGCGCCCGCGGCTACCACGGGGGCAGGCAGGAGGCGCTGCTCTCCACGGTCGTGGACTGCCTGGAGCAGCTCCGGGGCACGTACGACGCGGTGATCTGCGAGGGGGCGGGCAGCCCGGCCGAGATCAATCTGCGGCGCACGGACATCGTGAACATGGGCATCGCGCGGGCGGCGCGCTTCCCGGTGGTGGTCGTCGGCGACATCGACCGCGGTGGCGTCTTCGCCTCGTTCTTCGGTACGACGGCGCTGCTCGCCGCCGAGGACCAGACCCTGATCGCCGGCTATCTCGTCAACAAGTTCCGCGGCGACGTGTCGCTGCTGGAGCCGGGCCTGGAGATGCTGCGGGACCTCACCGGCCGGCCGACGTACGGGGTGCTGCCCTTCGCCCACGGGCTCGGCATCGACGAGGAGGACGGGCTGCGGGTCTCGTTGCGCGGCGCCGTGCGCGAGTCGGCCGTCGCGCCGCCGCACGGCGAGGACGTGCTGCGCGTCGCGGTGTGCGCGGTGCCGCTGATGTCGAATTTCACCGATGTGGACGCGCTGGCCGCGGAGCCCGGCGTAGTCGTCAGGTTCGTGGACCGCGCCGAGGAGCTGTCCGACGCGGACCTGGCCGTGGTGCCCGGCACCCGCGGCACCGTGAAGGCGCTGGCCTGGCTGCGCGAGCGCGGCCTCGCCGACGCGCTGGTACGGCGCGCGGCCGAGGGCCGGCCGGTCCTCGGCATCTGCGGCGGCTTCCAGATCCTCGGCGAGCACATCGAGGACGAGGTCGAGTCGCGGGCCGGACAGGTGGCGGGCCTCGGCCTGCTCCCCGTACACATCCGCTTCGACCGCGAGAAGACCCTGGCCCGGCCCGTCGGCGAGGCGCTCGGCGCGCCGGTCGAGGGGTACGAGATCCACCAAGGCGTGGCGGACGTGCGGGGCGGGGAGCCGTTCCTGGACGGCTGCCGGGTCGGCGCCGTGTGGGGCACCCACTGGCACGGCTCGCTGGAGAGCGACGAGTTCCGCCGCCGCTTCCTGGCCGAGGTCGCCCGTGGCGCCGGCCGGCGCTTCGTCCCCGCTCCGGACACCTGCTTCGCGGCGCTGCGCGAGGAGCAGCTGGACCGCCTCGGCGATCTCGTCGAGGAGCACGCGGACACCGACGCGCTGCTGCGGCTCATCGAGTCGGGCGCACCGTCGGGTCTTCCCTTCATCGCCCCGGGAGCCCCCGCTGCCCCCGCCGCCCCCGCGGCCCCGGGAGGCCGCCGGTGAACAGCGCGTCCCGAGACCGCCTTCTTCATGCCCACTCACCCGCAGGAGGGATCGCCCCGTGAGCACGCATTTCCCGTTCACCGCCGTCGTCGGGCAGCAGGACCTGCAACTCGCCCTGCTTCTCAACTCCGTCGCACCGAACATCGGCGGCGTCCTCGTGCGCGGGGAGAAGGGCACCGCCAAGAGCACCGCCGTGCGCGCGCTCTCGGCGCTGCTGCCCGAGGTGGACGTCGTCTCCGGCTGCCGTTTCTCCTGCGACCCCGCGTCGCCCGACCCGGTGTGTCCGGACGGCCCCCACGACGCCGGGACCGGTGTGCCGCGGGATGCCCGGATGGTGGAGCTGCCGGTCGGCGCGTCCGAGGACCGGCTCGTCGGGGCGCTCGACATCGAGCGGGCGCTCGCGGAGGGCGTGAAGGCGTTCGAGCCGGGCCTGCTCGCCGACGCGCATCGCGGGATCCTCTACGTCGACGAGGTCAACCTGCTCCACGACCACCTCGTGGACCTGCTGCTGGACGCGGCGGCGATGGGTGCCTCGTACGTGGAGCGCGAAGGCGTCTCCGTACGGCACGCGGCGCGATTCCTGCTCGTGGGGACGATGAACCCCGAGGAGGGCGAGCTGCGGCCGCAGTTGCTCGACCGGTTCGGGCTGACCGTGGAGGTCGCCGCGTCCCGGGAGACCGATCAGCGGGTCGAGGTCGTGCGGCGGCGGCTCGCGTACGACGACGACCCGGCGGCGTTCGCCGCCAAGTGGGCCGACGACGAGGACGCGTTGCGGGCGAGGATCGTCGCCGCGCGTGCCCTCCTGCCCGAAGTGCGGCTCGGCGACGCGGCGTTGCGGCAGATCGCGGCCACCTGCGCGGCCTTCGAGGTCGACGGGATGCGCGCGGACATCGTGATGGCGCGGACGGCCACCGCGCTGGCCGCCTGGGCGGGGCGTACGGATGTGCTCGCCGAGGACGTGCGGCAGGCCGCCCTGCTCGCCCTCCCCCACCGGCGCCGGCGCAATCCGTTCGACGCGCCGGGCCTCGACGAGGACAAGCTCGACGACACGCTGGAGCAGAACGGCGGCGAGGACGACGACCCGGACCCGGACGGCCCGGGTGGCGGCGGCCGCCCCCCGCGCGGCGACGGCCCCGAGACGCCGCCGGACGCCGGGGGCGAGTCCGGCGACACGCCCGCTCCGTCCGTACCGGAACAGGGCCGGGAACAAGGGCAGGGGCAGTCCTCCGGGGGCGGTGAGCGGCAGCCGGTGGCCGCCACCGAGCCGTTCCGCACGAAGATGCTGAGCGTTCCCGGGCTGGGCGAGGGCGCGGCGGGACGGCGCTCCCGGGCCCGCACCGAGCACGGGCGTACGACCGGCGCGCGGCGTCCGCAGGGCGCCCTGACCAAGCTGCATCTGGCGGCGACCGTGCAGGCCGCCGCCCCGCACCAGCGGACGCGGGGCCGGTCCGGGCGCGGTCTTGTGGTCCGGCGGGACGACCTGCGGCAGGCGGTCCGGGAGGGACGCGAGGGCAACCTCGTGCTCTTCGTGGTGGACGCCTCCGGGTCGATGGCCGCCCGGCATCGGATGGCCGCGGTGAAGGGTGCGGTCCTCTCGCTGCTGCTGGACGCGTACCAGCGGCGGGACAAGGTCGGGCTGATCACCTTCCGGGGCAGGGAGGCCGAGGTGGCGCTGCCCCCGACGTCGTCGGTGGACGCCGCGGCGGCGCGGCTGGAGCTGCTGCCGACCGGCGGGCGCACCCCGCTCGCGGCCGGGCTGCTCAAGGCCCACGAGGTGCTGCGGGTGGAGCGGCTGCGCGATCCGTCGCGGCGGCCGTTGCTGGTCGTGGTGACCGACGGGCGGGCGACCGGGGGGCCCGACCCGGTGGCACTGGCCTCCCGGGCGGCGCGGCTGCACGAGGCGGAGGGCGTCGCGTCCGTCGTCGTGGACTGCGAGTCGGGCCCGGTACGGCTCGGCCTCGCGGGAAGCCTCGCGCGCGATCTGGGGGGAAGCGCCGTCACGCTCGACGAATTGCGGGCCGAGGCGATCGCCGGGCTCGTCAAGGACGTTCAGGAAACCAACAGGAGGGCCGCGTAATGCCGCAGGGACAGCCGACCACCGTGCCCGACGACGGGCTCACGACCCGTCAGCGCCGCAATCGTCCGCTGCTGATGGTGCACACCGGCACCGGCAAGGGGAAGTCGACGGCGGCCTTCGGGCTCGCGCTGCGCGCCTGGAATCAGGGGTGGCCGATCGGTGTCTTCCAGTTCGTCAAGTCGGCGAAGTGGAAGGTCGGCGAGGAGAACGCGCTGAAGGTCCTCGGGGCCAGCGGCGAGGGCGGGTCCGTCGTCTGGAACAAGATGGGCGAGGGCTGGTCATGGGTGCAGCGCGACGGCCAGATGGACAACGAGGAGGCGGCGCGCGAGGGCTGGGAGCAGGTCAAGCGCGACCTGGCCGCCGAGACGTACCGGCTGTACGTCCTCGACGAGTTCGCGTACCCGATGCACTGGGGGTGGATCGACACCGACGAGGTGGTCGAGGTGCTGCGCGAGCGCCCCGGTGCGCAGCACGTGGTCGTCACCGGGCGCAACGCGCCGCAGAAGCTGCTGGACGCCGCCGATCTGGTGACCGAGATGTCGAAGGTCAAGCACCCGATGGACGCCGGTCAGAAGGGCCAGCGGGGTATCGAATGGTGAGGCACCGGCAGTGAACATTCCTCGTCTGGTGATCGCCGCGCCCTCGTCGGGCAGCGGCAAGACCACCGTCGCCACTGGGCTGATGGCGGCCTTCGCGGGGCGGGGCCTCGCCGTGTCCCCGCACAAGGTCGGGCCCGACTACATCGATCCCGGCTACCACACGCTGGCCACGGGCCGGCCCGGACGCAACCTCGACGCGTACATGTGTGGCCCCGACCGGGTCGCTCCGCTGTTCGCGCACGGGGCGCGGGGGTGCGACCTGGCGGTGGTCGAGGGCGTGATGGGGCTGTACGACGGTGCGTCGGGGCAGGGCGAACTGGCGTCGACCGCCCAGGTGGCGAAGCTGTTGCGGGCGCCGGTGGTGCTGGTCGTCGACGCGTCGTCGCAGTCGCGTTCCGTGGCCGCGCTGGTGCACGGCTTCGCCTCGTGGGATCCGCAGGTGCGGCTGGGCGGGGTGATCCTGAACAAGGTCGGCTCCCAGCGGCACGAGGCGCTGCTGCGGGACGCGCTGGAGGAGTCCGGTCTGCCGGTGCTCGGGGTGCTGCACCGGGCCGAGCAGGTGGCCGTGCCGTCGCGCCATCTGGGTCTGGTGCCGGTGGCCGAGCGGCGCGGCGACGCGGTGGGCGCGGTCGCGGCGATGCGGGAGCAGGTGGTGGCGGGGTGCGATCTGGAGGCGCTGATGGCGCTGGCCAGGTCGGCGCCCGCGCTGCCGGGCGAGGTGTGGGACGCGGCGGGGGAGATCGGCGGCTGCGGCGGGCCCGTGGAGCTGTCCGCTCCCACCGCGCGCCCGGTCGTGGCGGTGGCCTCCGGCGCCGCGTTCACCTTCTCGTACGCCGAGCACACCGAGCTGCTCACCGCCGCCGGGGCCGAGGTGGTGCCGTTCGATCCGTTGCGGGACGAGGCGCTGCCCGAGGGCACCCGGGGGCTGGTCATAGGCGGGGGCTTCCCGGAGGTGTACGCGGGTGAGCTGTCCGCAAACGCGGCGCTGCGCGGGGCCGTCGCCGGGCTGGCGGAGTCCGGGGCTCCGGTGTCCGCCGAGTGTGCCGGGCTCCTGTATCTGGCGCGTTCGCTCGACGGGCTGCCGATGTGCGGTGTACTCGATGCCGGGGCCCGGATGTCGAAGCGGCTGACGCTCGGCTACCGGGAGGCGGTGGCGGTCTCCGACAGCGTGCTGGCGGCCCCCGGCACCCGGGTGCGCGGTCACGAGTTCCACCGCACCGTGCTGGAGCCGGGTGCCGGGGCCGATCCGGCGTGGGGCATGCACCAGCCGGAGCGGCGGGTCGAGGGGTACGTGCAGCGGGGCGTGCACGCGAGCTATCTGCACACGCACTGGGCCTCGGCGCCCGGCATGGCGCGCCGGTTCGTCGAGCGGTGCCGGGGGTGAAGCGCGTGCGGCGCTCAGTCCGCGATGCCCACCACGAGCCAGATGAAGCCCACCCCGGCCACGGTGCACAGCAGCGTGGAGCGGGCCGGGTGCCGGTGGTGTGCCTCGGGGAGGATCTCGGCGGCGGCGAGGTAGAGCAGCGCGCCGCCGAAGAAGCCGAGATAGCAGCCGAGAAGTTCCGCCGGAAGGGTGAACAGGAGCGTCGTCGCGGCGCCCACGATCGGTGCCAGCGCGTCCGCGAACAGCATGATCACGGCCTTGCGGCGGGCGTTCCCGTACAGGCTGGTGATCGTGTAAGTGTTGAAGCCGTCGGCGAAGTCGTGCGTGATGACGGCGAGCGCGACGGCGGCTCCCATGCCGGCGCCCACCTGGAAGGCGGCGCCGAGTGCGACGCCGTCCATCAGGCTGTGGCCGACCATCGCCGCCGCTGCCGTGAGCCCGACCTGCGGCACCCGTTCCTCGCCCGCGCCGTGTGCCGCCTGGCGTACCGCGAGCAGCCGCTCCACGAGGTGGGCGAGGAGGAAGCCGCCGACGAACAGCAGCAGGGCGGCCGGGACCCCGAAGACGGGTTCGCCCGCGGCCTCCATCGCCTCCGGCAACAGGTCCAGGCCGACCACCCCGAGCATCAGCCCGCCGGCGAAGCCGAGCACCAGGTGACGGCGGTCGGTGACGCGCTGGGCGACCCAGCCGCCTGCCAGGGTCATCAGGAACGCGCCGAGCGCGACGAACACCGCCATGCGCTCTTGCTAGCCGATCGCCCGCGGTTCGCGCATCTCAGCACGCCCGCGCCCGCGCATTCCTTACAACCCTCTCGTTCCTCGCGACCCGCGCACTCCTTGTGAACCACGCGCACTCCTCGCGCCCCATCCATTCCTTGTGAACCGCGCACTCTGTGAACCGCGCACTCTGTGAGATCCGTGCGTTCCTTTTGAACCGCGCACTCCTTGTGAAGGGAATCCGCTCCATGTCCGCATCCCCCGACGCGGCCGCCTCGGCCACCCCTCCCGGCGCGACGCTCGCCGTCGGGGTCGGTGCGTCCAGGGGCGCACCGGTCGACGAGATCCTCGGGCTGATCCGGGACACCCTGCGCGAGGCCGGGCTCTCGCCGACGGGCATCGCGGAGCTGGTGACCGTGGACGCCAAGGCGGACGAGCCGGGCATCGTCGCGGCGGCGGCGGCGCTCGGCGTACCGCTGCGGACGTACCCGGCCGGGGAGTTGTCCCGGATCGAGGTGCCCGGTCCGTCCGGCGCACCGCTCGCCGCCGTCGGGGCGCCGTCGGTCGCGGAGGCCGCCGCGCTCGCGGCGGGAGGTGAGCTCCTGGTGCCCAAGCGGAAGTCGGCCCCGCGGGGGCGGGCGGCGATGGCGACCTGTGCGGTGGTGCGCCGCGGTCCACCCGTCCCGGCGGTCGACGCCCTCCCGGCACCGGACGTACCCCCCGGTCCCGGCCGTTGCGTGAAGCCCGGTGCCGGGCGCATAGTCGTTCTGCCGTACTCAGAGGATGAACCGGGACGGCCGCGGCAGCCGGCCCCCGTCCCCACGACGACGGCCATCACCACCATCACCCCCACGGCGGTCATGCACACTCCCACCGAAAGTCCCGACGCGACAGGCGCGGGCGCGCACGATCTGCGGCACCACGGTGACGTGGAAGTACGGGGACGGGACCGGGATCTGACCGATCTCGCCGTCAACGTACGGGCCGGTACTCCCCCGGCCTGGCTGAGGGAACGGATAGCCGGCTCGCTGGGCTCGCTCGCCGCCTACCCGGACGGCCGGGCCGCTCGGGCGGCGGTCGCGGACCGGCACGGGCTACCAAAGGAGCGGGTGCTGCTGACGGCGGGTGCGGCCGAGGCGTTCGTGCTCATCGCGCGGGCGCTGCCGGTCTGCCGTCCGGTCGTGGTCCATCCGCAGTTCACCGAGCCGGAGGCGGCGCTGCGCGCGGCCGGGCACGAGGTGGGGCGGGTGCTGCTGCGGGCCGAGGACGGGTTCCGGCTGGACCCGTCGGCGGTGCCCGAGGACGCGGATCTGGTGGTGGTCGGCAATCCGACCAACCCCACGTCGGTTCTGCATCCGGCGGCGATGGTGGAGCGACTGGCCCGTCCCGGCCGGACGCTGGTGGTCGACGAGGCGTTCATGGACGCGGTGCCGGGCGAGCCCGAGACCTTGTGCGGGCGTACGGACGTCCCGGGGCTGGTCGTACTGCGGAGCCTCACCAAGACCTGGGGGCTCGCGGGGCTGCGGATCGGTTACGTGCTGGCCGAGCCCGGGATCGTTCGCGCGCTGGAGGAGACCCAGCCGCTGTGGCCGGTGTCGGCCCCGGCGCTGACCGCCGCCGAGGCATGCATGGAGCCGCGGGCCCTGGCCGAGGCGGCCGCCGCCGCGGAGCGGATCGCGGTGGACCGGGCCCATCTGGTGGCGGGGCTCAGGGAGTTCACCGAGGTGCGGGTGGCGGAGCCGGCCGAGGCGCCGTTCGTCCTGGTGCGCCTGGAGCGGGCCGCCGAGGTGCGGGAGCGGTTGCGGCTGCTGGGGTTCGCGGCGCGGCGGGGAGACACGTTTCCCGGGCTCGGTCCCGAGTGGCTGCGGCTGGCCGTGCGCGACCGTGCCACGACGAACCGTTTCCTCCAGGCGTTCGACCAGGCGCTGCAGACGCTGGGCGCGGCGGTGCGCTGACGGGGCAGCCGGTGAGATCCGGCACCGGCTGCCCCGCTCGGGCGCCCCTGCGGGCAGGTCAGCTCCGGGCGCGCCGCCTGGCCACGACCACCGCCCCGGCGCCCGCCGCCAGCAGTACGGCCGCGCCGCCCGCGAGGTACGGAGTGGTGGAGCTGCTGCCCGTCTCCGCGAGGTTCGATCCGGCGGCCGGTTCGTTGCCGGTGCCGGTCTGCGGCTTCACGTCTCCGCCGCCGGCGCCACCGCTGCCGCTGTTGCCGCCGTCACTGGACCCGCCGCCGCTCGAACCACCGTTACCCGAATCACCGCCGTTCGACCCGCCGCCGGTCGAACCGCCGTCGCCGGAGCCGCCGGTGCTCGAACCACCGTTGCTCGAACCGCCGTTGCTCGAACCGCCGTTGCTCGTACCGCCGTTGTCGCCGCCACCCGGTCCGGTCGGCTTCGGCGTCTCGCAGGTCGCCTCGGCGAGCGTGATCTCGCCCTGCACGTCGGCGACGTTCAGCTTGAGCGGGTTGACGGAGACCTTCAGCTGCAACGCGGTCGCCGCTGCGGTGCGCGAGGTGGTGTGCGTCTTCGAGAGGTCCAGGGTCACCTCGCCGACGGCCGGGACCGCGACCCGTGTGGTGCCGCCGGCGGTGAGGTCGATGCGCTTGCCGAGGACCGACACGTGTCCCAGCACGTTCGACTGGGCGACCGGCTTCCTGCCCACCTCGCAGACGGCCCTGGAGGTGACCTTCTCCACCTCGATCAGCGAGAGCAGCGGCAGTCCGGGCACATGCACCCGGGCCTTGGCCACATTGCTGTAGCCCTCCGCCCGGTGCTTGTCGGCGGTCGCGTTCGCGGTGGCCACGTCGGCGGCGAGCACGCTGACCGGCCGGCCGCCCTCCACGCCGTCGAGCCGCACGCTGAGCGCGGTCTCCTTGGCGTCGGCGGGTGCCTGCACCTCGTTGAGCGTGGCCTTGAGCGGCACGTCGACCGTCTTGTTCAGGAGCGAGACGTCGAGTGCGGTACGGAGCACGACCGCGCTCGCCTTCCCGCCACCGGTGGTCGTGGTGGCCGCGGGAGCGGCCTGCGCCGGGGCGGCGACCAGCAGGGCGACGGGAGCGGCTGCGACCGCCAGGGCGGCCAGGCGGAAGGTGTTGCTGTTCAAGGTGGTGGAACCCCCACAAGAGACATGGAGCCACCGGTGCCGTCCAATGGGGGACATCGAGAGCTCCGGTGGCCTCGACCCCGAAATCTTTACGCACGGAGGGTGAACTGGCGGACACCTGACGTGAGTTCACCCCAAAGGGGGGTTTCCGTGTCTGTATTCGAATACCTCGGTACGTTCGTTCCTCCGGGTCACCCGATCCGCTGAGTGCGGACCGCATCGGAACCGGCTGCGCCGGGGTGCGCGCGAAGGTGCTTCGACGACAGGGCCGGGATTCGGTATCCGTCTGTCGACGCGGCGCACCCCGTCGTGGGGCAGCCGGACTCAGCCGATCACCCGCCCGTTCAGCACCACCCGCCGCGGCGCCGCGAGCACCCGTACGTCCGCCCTCGGGTCCTCGTCGTACACCACCAGGTCCGCCGGAGCACCCTCCTCCAGCCCCGGCCGCCCCAGCCACCGGCGGGCGCCCCAGGTCGTCGCGGACAGCGCGTCCAGGGCCGGGATGCCCGCCTTCACCAGCTCGGCGACCTCGTCCGCCACCAGCCCGTGGGCGAGCACACCGCCCGCGTCGGTGCCGACGAAGACCGGGACGCCGGCGTCGTGCGCCGCGCGCACCGTGTCGTAGCGCCGCTCGTGCAGCCGCCGCATATGGGCGGACCAGCGGGGGAACTTGGCCTCGCCGCCCGCCGCGAGCGAGGGGAAGGTGGCGATGTTGACCAGGGTGGGGACGATCGCCACACCGCGCTCGGCGAACAGCGGAATGGTGTCCTCGGTGAGCCCGGTGGCATGCTCGATGCAGTCGATCCCGGCCTCCACGAGATCGCGCAGCGAGTCCTCGGCGAAGCAGTGCGCGGTGACTCGGGCGCCGAGCCGGTGCGCCTCGGCGATGGCCGCCTCGACGGCCTCGCGCGGCCAGAGGGCCGTCAGATCGCCCACCTCCCGGTCGATCCAGTCGCCGACCAGCTTCACCCAGCCGTCACCGCGGCGCGCCTCCCGGGCGACGTACGCCACCAGTTCGCCGGGCTCGATCTCGTGGGCGTAGTTCCGGGTGTACCTGCGGGGCCTGGCGATGTGCCGGCCGGCCCTGATGATCTTCGGCAGGTCCTCGCGGTCGTCGATCCACCGGGTGTCGGCCGGTGACCCCGCGTCCCGCAGCAGCAGCGCCCCCGCCTCCCGGTCGGCGAGGGCCTGCTTCTCGCTGGTCGCCGCGTCCACGGCACCGTGGTGGTCGAGCCCGACGTGGCAGTGGGCGTCCACCAGGCCGGGCAGCACCCAGCCGGTGACCGTCACCGCCCCGTCCGCACCGGCCGGCCGGCCGTAGGAGATCCGCCCGTCGACCACCCAGAGCTCGTCCCGGACGTCGTCGGGGCCGACGAGCACCCGCCCCTTCACGTGCAGCACCTGAGATGCCCTGTGATCACTCATGGGCAGCACTGTACGAGGCGGCGCGCGGGGCCCTCGGTACGCTTCGACAGAAGCACCGACCGTACGCGGCACCGCGCACCGACCCGATCCGACCCGAAGAGAGCACCACCGTGACGCACCCCTTCCTCGACCTCGCCCCGCTCACCGCCGCGCACTTCGCGGCCATCGAGAAGCGGGTGGCCGGCCTCCTCGCCACCGAGCAGGACGTCGTCATCATGCAGGGCGAGGCGCTGCTCCCCCTCGAAGGCTGCATCCGGGGCGGCGCCCGGCCCGGCTCGACCGCGCTGAACGTCGTCACCGGGCCGTACGGGCAGACCTTCGGGAACTGGCTGCGGGACTGCGGCGCCAATGTGGTCGATCTCGCGGTCCCCTTCCACACGGCGGTCACCGCCGACCAGGTCGCGCGGGCGCTGGCCGAGCACCCGGAGATCGACTTCGTCTCCCTGGTCCACGCGGAGGCGGCGACCGGCAACACCAATCCGGTCGCCGAGATCGGCGAGGTGGTCCGTTCGCACGGGGCGCTGTTCATGCTGGACGCCGTCGCCTCGGTGGGTGCCGAGCCGCTGCTGCCGGACGTGTGGGGCGTCGACCTCTGCGTGATCGGCGCGCAGAAGGCTATGGGCGGCCCGGCCGGGGTGTCGGCGGTGTCGGTGAGCGAGCGCGCGTGGGAGCGGATCGCCGCCAACCCCGAGGCTCCGCGCCGTTCCTACCTCTCGCTGCTTGACTGGAAGGAGCGCTGGATCGACGGCGGCCGAAAGGCCCTGCTGCACGCCCCCGCCCAGCTGGAGATGCTGGCGCTGGAGGCCTGTGTGGAGCGCATCGAGACCGAGGGCCTGGATGCGCTGATGGCCCGTCACGCGGCGGCCGCCGCGGCGACACGTGCTGGTGCGGTGGCGCTCGGCGGCCTCTCGCCGTACGTGCACGAGGCCGCGGAGGCGGCGCCGGTCGCGACGACGCTGCGCGCCCCCGAGGGGGTCGACGCCTCCGAGCTGGTCGCACGGGCGCTCGCGGCCGACCCCTCGCTGCCGCTGATCGCGGGCGGGGGTGCGCTGTCCAAGGAGATGATCCGGGTCAATCACTACGGTGTGGATGCGACGCGGGGCGCGGTGCGGTCCTCGCTCGCGGCTCTGGGGGCGGCGCTGGCCGATTCGGGCCGGCAGGTCGATTTCGAAGCTGCCCGCAAGGCCGTTTCACAAACCTGGCCGAGCGAATAAATCGGGGCCGGATCAAATATTTCTCGAACACGGGGATCCGAATGCGGGGAGCTGCTTTATTCAGAGCAGCTCCCCGCATTCTTCTGCCCGGTTTCCCGGACCCTAAACACCCGAGTTTCCAGTGGCTCCGAGCGAGCCAGAACCACACAATTCCGTTGCGTCGCACGAGAGTTACAACCATGTGACCTACTCCACACCGCGACCGTTATGCCGGATAAATAGCCACCAAAACAGAAGAAAACGCTCCCTGCTCGCGCCGGGGCACGCGCCCGCGTGATAACACAGAGGGCCATCCCACCCAACCCCTCACATCGATGCAATTTCGAAATTTGCTGGGTAAATTCAATTTGCATGACCGCCGCGCCAGCAGATTTTGCAAGTGCCCGAAACGAATTCATCACCATCGACACCCCACGAGTGGAGGACGGGGCCGCGATCTGGCGCATCGCCCGCGACTCCGAGGTCCTGGACCTCAACTCCTCGTACAGCTACCTGCTGTGGTGCCGTGACTTCACCGCGACCTCCGTGGTCGCCCGTGGCGAGAGCGGCGAACCCGTCGCCTTCGTGACGGGGTACCTCCGGCCGGACCGTCCCGGAACGCTCGTCGTCTGGCAGGTGGCCGTCGACCACGCCCACCGCGGGGCGGGGCTCGCCGGAAAGCTGCTGGACGCACTGACCTCCCGGGTCGCCGCCGAACAGGGCCTGGCCTCGGTCGAGACGACCGTCACCCCGGACAACACCGCGTCTGACCGGCTGTTCACCTCCTACGCACAGCGCCACGACGTGGCCCTGGACCGCGAGGTGCTCTTCGACGGCGGGCTGTTCCCCGAGGGGAACCACCTGCCCGAAGTCCTGTACCGCATCGGCCCGTTCCACGCCTGAGCCTCCCGGCGCCCCACCCCCCTCTCTCAAGCAGGAGATCCCCTGTGACCATCACCCCGCCCGCGCTGAGTGTCTTCGAGACCCTGGAGTCGGAGGTACGGAGCTACTGCCGCGGCTGGCCCGCCGTGTTCGACCGTGCGCAGGGCGCCCGGCTGACCGACGAGGACGGCCACAGCTACCTCGACTTCTTCGCCGGCGCGGGGTCACTCAACTACGGGCACAACAACCCGGTGCTGAAACGTGCGCTGATCGACTACATCGAGCGCGACGGCATCACCCACGGCCTGGACATGGCCACCACGGCCAAGCGGACCTTCCTGGAGTCCTTCCAGAACAACGTGCTGCGCCCGCGCGACCTCCCGTACAAAGTGATGTTCCCCGGGCCGACGGGCACCAACGCGGTCGAGGCGGCGCTGAAGCTGGCCCGCAAGGTGAAGGGGCGCGAGTCCATCGTGTCCTTCACCAACGCCTTCCACGGCATGTCGCTCGGCTCGCTCGCCGTCACCGGCAACGCCTTCAAGCGGGCCGGCGCCGGCATCCCGCTCGTGCACGGCACCCCGATGCCGTTCGACAACTACCTCGACGGCAAGGTACCCGACTTCCTCTGGTTCGAACGGCTCCTGGAGGACCAGGGATCCGGGCTCAACAAGCCCGCCGCCGTGATCGTCGAGACGGTGCAGGGCGAGGGCGGCATCAACGTGGCGCGCCCCGAGTGGCTGCGGGCGCTGGCCGACCTGTGCCGGCGTCGCGACATGCTCCTGATCGTCGACGACATCCAGATGGGCTGCGGACGCACCGGGTCGTTCTTCTCGTTCGAGGAGGCCGGCATCGTCCCCGACATCGTGACCCTGTCGAAGTCCATCAGCGGCTACGGACTGCCCATGTCCCTCTGCCTGTTCAACCCGGAGCTGGACATCTGGGGGCCGGGCGAGCACAACGGCACCTTCCGCGGCAACAACCCGGCGTTCGTCACGGCCGCCGCCGCGCTGGACGCCTACTGGGCGGACGGCCAGATGGAGAAGCAGACCCTGGTCCGGGGTGAGCAGATCGAGCAGGCCCTGCTCCCGATCTGCGACGAGCACTCCGCTCTCGGCGCCCGGTACCGGGGCCGCGGCCTGGTCTGGGGCCTGGAGTTCACCGACGAGGCACGCGCCGCCGCGATCTGCGCCCGCGCCTTCGAACTGGGGCTGCTGGTGGAGACCTCCGGCCCGCGCAGCGAGGTCGTGAAACTGCTGCCGCCGCTGATCATCACCCCCGACGAGCTGGACGAGGGCCTGCGCACGCTGGCCCGCGCGATCCGCGACACCGTCTGATTCCGGACCCGCCCCGGCGCGGGTCCGGCGAGAAGCGCCACCGCAGAGAGAAAGGTACCGACCCACCGTGATCGTCCGCTCGTTCAGCGACATCGAGAACACCGACCGGCATGTGAAGGCCGCTTCCGGCACCTGGGAGAGCAAGCGCATCGTGCTCGCGCAGGAGAACGTGGGCTTCTCCCTCCACGAGACCACGATGTACGCGGGCACGGAGACGTCGATGTGGTACGCGAACCACATCGAGGCCGTCCTGTGCGTCGAGGGCGAGGCCGAACTCACCAACGACGAGACCGGCGAGAAGCACTGGATCACCCCCGGCACGATGTATCTGCTGAACGGCCATGAACACCACACCATGCGGCCGAAGACCGACTTCCGCTGCGTCTGCGTCTTCAACCCGCCGGTCACCGGGCGGGAGGAACACGACGAGAACGGTGTCTACCCACTGCTGACCGAGGAGGGCTGAACCATGACCACCGCCGGACGCACCGATCTCTACCCCACGCGCGGCACCGCCGAGATGACCACCCCCCGCCAGGACCCGGTGATCTGGTCCCCGCCCGGTGCCCCCGGCCCGGTGACCGTGCGGGACCTCCAGGGCTTCGAGCGCGATGGCTTCCTCACCGTCGACCAGCTGATCACCCCCGACGAGGTCGCCGCCTACCACTCCGAGCTGGAACGGCTGATCGCCGATCCGGCGGTGCGGGCCGACGAGCGCTCGATCATCGAGCCGAAGTCGCAGAAGGTACGGTCGGTCTTCGAGGTCCACCGGATCAGCGAGGTCTTCGCCCGGCTGGTCGAGGACGAGCGGGTGGTGGGCCGGGCCCGGCAGATCCTCGGCTCGGACGTGTACGTCCACCAGTCCCGGATCAACGTCAAGCCGGGCTTCGGCGCCTCGGGGTTCTACTGGCACTCGGACTTCGAGACCTGGCACGCCGAGGACGGGCTGCCGAACATGCGGGCGGTGTCCGTGTCGATCGCGCTGACGGAGAACCACGACACCAACGGCGGGCTGATGATCATGCCCGGTTCGCACAAGTCGTTCCTCGGCTGCGCGGGCGAGACGCCCAGGGACAACTACAAGAAGTCCCTGAAGATGCAGGACGCCGGAACCCCGTCCGACGAGGCCCTGGCGAAGCTGGCCGACCGGCACGGCATCAAGCTCTTCACGGGCCGGGCGGGTTCGGCGACCTGGTTCGACTGCAACTGCATGCACGGCTCGGGCGACAACATCACCCCGTACCCGCGCAGCAATGTCTTCATCGTCTTCAACAGCGTGGAGAACGCCGCCGAGGAGCCGTTCGCGGCGCCGGCGCGGCGCCCGGAGTTCATCGGGGCCAGGGACTTCACCCCGGTGCGATGAGGTGACCCGCGGGAGGGGCGTCATCCGCGCCGACGCCCCTCCCGTTCCTCCCGCCCCGAAATCGCTGGACCGGCACGGCGGCCGACGGCGAGGGTGGGCTCCATGACCTCACTGGTACGTCACATCACCATCGACTGCTCCGACGCCTACGGACTCGCCCGCTTCTGGTCCGAGGTGCTCGACGCCCCGATCTCCGACCAGGACGCCCCCGGTGACCCCGAGGTGCTCGTCGAGGCTCCCGGTGCCGCGCTGCTCTTCATCCGGGTCCCGGAGCCCAGGAACGGCAAGAACCGCGTCCACCTGGACATTCAGCCGCAGGACCGGACCCGGGACGAGGAGGTCGAGCGGCTGCTCGGACTGGGCGCCACGCTCGTCGCCGATCACCGCAAACCGAACGGGCGGGGCTGGGCGACGCTCGGCGACCCCGAGGGCAACGAGTTCTGCGTCGAGTGCGGTGCGGCGGAACGGGCGGCCCTGGCCGGGACCCGGCTGCCGGTCACGGCGGACGACGTGACCACCGCGGTACGTCTCGCGATCGACGCGCTCCGGGACTCCCCGGTGGACAAGTGGCACTCTGCGGCGGGGTCGTTGGAATGGACCTGCTGGGAGACCGCCGAGCATCTGGGAGACGACCTCTTCAGCTACGCGACCCAACTGGGCCCGCAGCGGCCGTCGGTGGACGCGTACGTCCCGTTCCGCTGGAGCGCCGACCGCGAGGGCGGTCCGATGAACGCGGTCTTCGCGGACCGGTCGGCCGGAACCGCCGGGCTGTTCCTGACCCTGGATGCCTGCGGTGCGCTGCTCGCCTCGATGGTGCGGACGGCGCTGCCCGGGATCCGCTCGTACCACTCCTACGGGGTGTCCGACCCGGAGGGCTTCGCCGCGATGGGCATCGTGGAGACCCTGGTCCACACGCACGACATCGCCACGAGCCTGGGGGCCGGCTGGACCCCGCCCGCCGGCCTCTGCGACCGGGTGCTGGCCCGGCTGTTCCCGGACGCCCCGAAGGACGCCGACCGCTGGGCCGTACTGCTCTGGGCCACCGGCCGCGGCGAACTGCCCGGCCACCCCCGCGTCACCTCGTGGAAGTGGCGCAGCGCCCCGCTGGACGAGTCCGGCCAGGAGTAGCGCGGGGCGGCGGGCGCCCGGGACCAGGGTCTGTCCGGCGGGGCGGATCAGGGTCGGACAGGGCGCGGCGTCCGGTGCGGTGCATCGCACGGCGCCGGAGCATCTTGACAGCGGAGCTGTTCGGACGTTTCGGCGACGCCGCGAGGTGCCGTGCCAGACGCCGCGACCCCGGCCACGATCCGCCGGACAGGCCCTAGTACTCCAGCCGGACTTCGGTGTATGTCCTGGTAAACGGCTTGAGCGTGGGGATTGTAGCGGCGTGGTGCCGAGTGCGGGGCGGGTTCGACCGGCCTGTCCCGCGAACGAGTGGCCGCGCCGTGTGTAG
>NZ_JBIWKI010000032.1:0-81556 GCF_044765565.1 Streptomyces sp. NPDC102437
CGGCATCCCGCAGGCCGGCTTCAACTCCGCCGACGCCATCGCCAAGCTGAAGGCCCAGGGCGTCCCCGCGTCCAAGCTGCTGCTCGGCATCGGCTTCTACGGCCGCGGCTGGACCGGCGTCACCCAGGACGCGCCCGGCGGCACCGCCACCGGCGCCGCACCCGGCACCTACGAGGCGGGCATCGAGGACTACAAGGTCCTCAAGAACAGCTGCCCGGCCACCGGCACCGTCGCCGGCACCGCCTACGCCCACTGCGGCACCAACTGGTGGAGCTACGACACCCCGGCCACCATCGCCACCAAGATGAACTGGAAGAACCAGCAGGGTCTCGGCGGCACCTTCTTCTGGGAGCTCAGCGGTGACACCGCCGACGGCGAGCTGATCAAGGCGATCAACTAGAGGGGCCCTGGTGCCGTAGGAGCACCTGGTCACGACACCAGCGGACGGGGCGGTGGGCCGGTCAGCCCTCCGCCCCGTTTTCGTCCGTGTTGGGGTGATCCGGCGGGGTCCGACAGGACGTGGTTCACACGGCGTTCCCGCTCCGGCCGATGCGCAAGCGGATCACTCCGGCATGATGGAGCCGCACCCGCTCCGACCATGTGTTCCCAGGACCGCGGTGTGGCCCCGAGGACGAGGATTCCGCTTGTCACGCCAGGTTCTGACGGTCTGTCCCGAGCGGCCCGACGGCTTTCGAACGATCGGTGAAGCGCTGGCCAGGGCGCGCAACGGCGCCGTGATCAGCGTCCGTTCCGGCACCTACGCCGAGAGTCTGGTCATCACCGTCCCCGTCACCGTCGTCGCCGAGCAGTCCCGCGGCAGCGTCGAGATATGCCCGCCCCGCGGCAGCGCGGTGGTGCTCCAGGCCGAAGCCGTGATGCTCACCGATCTGGTGCTGCGCGGCCGCGACGAGGAGCTGCCGGTGGTGGACGCGCCGCGCGGCCAGATCGCGATGGACGGCTGCGACATCACCGGTGCGTCGTGGACCGCGCTGCTGGCCCGCGGGTCCGGCTCGGTGGCGCTGCGCGACTGCCGGGTGCGCAATCCGCGCGGCGCCGGGATGGTGGTGACGGACGAGCTGGTCACCATCGTCCGCCAGCACGCGTCCGCGTCCGGGTACGAGTGCGGTGCGGGTGCGGGAGCGGTCATGCGGGAGTACTTCGACGCTCTGCCCAGGGACCGTTCGTTCGGCAACGTGCGGCTGGCCCGGCAGGTCCTGGAGGGAATGATGACGCGTCAGGCGGGCCGGGTGAGCACCATGGCGGCGCCCGGTCTGGACGATCTGCGGCTGCTGCTCCCGGAGGATGTCGTACGCCCGCAGGCGGTGCCCGAATGACGCCGACAGCGGTGTGCGGCGCGGCCCCGGCCGCCGCACCGGACGGGTTGCGGCCGCGGCGATGGTGCTGCCGGTGGCCGGTCCGGCCGCCGCGGCCGACGGCGAGAAGGTCAGGCTGCCGGTGATGCCGGCGCGTCTCGATGCCGGTGATCCGTGCACCGGCAAGTCGAAGGCGCGGGCCACGGCGGTGCCGTGGGAGCAGCAGAACCTCCAGCTCGGCCGTACCTGGGAGTTCGGCCGGCACCTTCGCGCTGAACGGCTCCACGATCGGGGTGAAGCTGCTCGACCGTGGCGACGACTGGTCGAAGGGATGGGAGAAGGCACATCACGCCGCCGCCCAGATGAAGGTGACCTGCAGCTCCTGACGATCTGCCGCTTCGGGCCGGGCCCCCGCCGGGGGCCGGCCCGCCGTGATCAGCGATGAGGGATGTTGCATGGTCATGCGATGCGGTGCATAATCTTGCCATGTCCAAAGTCCTCACCTCCCTCCCCACCGGCGAGCGCGTCGGCATCGCCTTCTCCGGCGGGCTCGACACCTCCGTAGCCGTCGCCTGGATGCGCGACAAGGGCGCCGTCCCCTGCACGTACACCGCCGACATCGGCCAGTACGACGAGCCCGACATCGCGTCCGTGCCCGGCCGTGCCTCCGCGTACGGCGCCGAGATCACCCGGCTCGTCGACTGCCGTGCCGCGCTGGTCGAGGAAGGGCTTGCGGCGCTCTCCTGCGGTGCGTTCCACATCAGGTCGGGCGGCCGCCCGTACTTCAACACCACGCCGCTGGGGCGCGCCGTGACCGGCACGCTGCTGGTACGGGCCATGCTCGAGGACGGGGTGCAGATCTGGGGCGACGGCTCCACGTTCAAGGGCAACGACATCGAGCGGTTCTACCGCTACGGCCTGCTCGCCAATCCCCACCTGCGGATCTACAAGCCCTGGCTGGACGCGGACTTCGTCACGGAGCTGGGCGGCCGCAAGGAGATGTCCGAGTGGCTGCTCGCACACGGGCTGCCGTACCGGGACTCGACGGAGAAGGCGTACTCCACGGACGCCAACATCTGGGGCGCCACGCACGAGGCCAAGACCCTGGAGCACCTCGACACCGGCGTCGAGACGGTCGAGCCGATCATGGGTGTGCGGTTCTGGGACCCGTCGGTGGAGATCGCCACCGAGGACGTCACGGTCGGCTTCGACCAGGGCCGCCCGGTGACCATCAACGGCAAGGAATTCGCCTCCCCGGTCGACCTCGTCATGGAGGCCAACGCGATCGGCGGCCGCCACGGTCTCGGCATGTCCGACCAGATCGAGAACCGGATCATCGAAGCCAAGAGCCGCGGCATCTACGAGGCCCCCGGTATGGCGCTGCTGCACATCGCCTACGAGCGCCTGGTCAACGCGATCCACAACGAGGACACCCTGGCCGCGTACCACAACGAGGGCCGTCGCCTCGGCCGGCTGATGTACGAGGGCCGCTGGCTGGACCCGCAGGCGCTGATGATCCGCGAGTCGCTCCAGCGCTGGGTCGGCGCGGCCGTCACCGGCGAGGTGACTGTGCGGCTGCGGCGCGGCGAGGACTACTCGATCCTCGACACCACGGGCCCGGCGTTCAGCTACCACCCGGACAAGCTCTCGATGGAGCGGACCGAGGACTCGGCGTTCGGCCCGGTGGACCGGATCGGCCAGCTCACCATGCGGAACCTGGACATCGCCGACTCCCGTGCCCGGCTCGAGCAGTACGCGGGCCTGGGCCTGGTCGGCAGCGGCCACCCGACGCCGATCGGTGCCGCTCAGGCCGCCTCGACCGGTCTGATCGGCGCCATGGACCAGGGCGGCGCCCAGGCGATCGCCTCCCGCGGCGAGGCCACGGACGAGGAGACGATGCTGGACCGCGCCGCGATGGAGTCCGGCACGGACTGACACCGGACCCCGGCCACCGGCCGTACGCATCCGGACAGCGGGCCCCGGCGGATTTTCTTCCGCCGGGGCCCGTCGGCGTACGGGGAACAAGCACGTGCCACCGATGCCACGTCCCGGCAGGACCGACGCGGCTTCCACGTCACCGACGGTTCACCCACCGCTGATGAGGTGATCCACGTCGGTGCTCCCCGCCGGCCGGATCAAGGAGATTCCATGCCCAGTCAGCGCCTTTCCCGCAGTCACCTGATGGCCACCGGTGCGGTCGTCGTCGCCGCGGCCACCGTCGCGGTCGCCCTCACGGCGACGGCCGGTGCGTCCGGCACGAAGGAACACGCGAAGGCCGCCATCAAGGACGGCAGGGCGAAGAACGTCATCCTGCTCATCGGTGACGGCATGGGCGACTCGGAGATCACCCTCGCCCGCGACTACACGGTTGGTGCGGCCGGCCGCCTTGACATGGACAAGTTCCCGCTGACCGGCGCGTACACGACCTACGCCGTGCACGCGGACGGAACTCCCGACTACGTCACCGACTCCGCGGCCAGCGGCACCGGCTGGGCGACCGGCGTGAAGACCGTCAACGGCCGGATCTCCAAGACTCCGGGCAGCGACAAGGCCGTACCGACCATTCTGGAACTGGCGCAGAAGGGCGGGTACGCGACCGGCTCGGTGACCACCGCCGAGCTGACCGACGCCACCCCGGCCGTCCTGGCCTCGCACGCCACCGACCGCTCCTGCCAGGGCCCCGCCGACATGGCCAAGTGCCCCACCGACACCATCGCCAAGGGCGGCCCCGGCTCCATCGCCGAGCAGAGCGTGAACCACAAGGTCGACGTCCTCCTCGGCGGCGGCAAGCAGCGCTTCGACCAGAAGGTGACCGACGGCCGGTACAAGGGCCTGACCGTCACCGAGCAGGCCCGGAAGCTGGGCTACCAGGTCGTCACCGACAACGCCTCCCTGAAGGCGGTCAAGGGCGGCAAGCCGGTGCTCGGCCTCTTCGCGCCCGGCAACGTTCCCACCGAGTGGACCGGCAAGCCCGCCGCGGTCGGCGGTACCGACCCGCAGCGCTGCGTCACCTCCAACCCGAACCGCCCCGTCGGCACCCCTGAGCTCGCCGACCAGACCGCCAAGGCCATCCAGCTCCTGGAGGCGAAGCAGAAGCGCAACCACGGCAAGAAGGGCTTTTTCCTCCAGGTCGAGGGCGCGTCGATCGACAAGCAGGACCACGCGGCCGACCCGTGCGGCCAGATCGGCGAGACCGCCGCGTTCGACCGCGCGGTGAAGACGGCGCGCGCGTACGCCGCCAAGCACCCCGACACCCTCGTCGTCACCACCGCCGACCACGGCCACAGCAGCCAGGTCGTGCCCCTGGAGGCCCAGCCGCCCGGCCTGACCTCCACTCTGGTCACCGACGAGGGCCAGCAGATCAAGGTCAACTACTCGACCAACACGCCCGGCCAGTCGCAGGAGCACACCGGTACCGAGGTCCGGATCGCGGCCCAGGGCCCACAGGCCTTCCGGGTCCTGGGCGTCACCGACCAGACCGACCTGTTCACCACCCTCCGCGAGGCACTCCGGGTGCGCTGAACCACCCGGGGAACCGTCCCGCGGCCCCGTCGGCACGAGCGCCGAACAGTCGTGCGCGGAACCGGTTCTGTGTGCGCCGGTTCCGCAGGCGGGCTCGAGAGTTCTGCGCGTTCTCGGCTGGCTCAGCCGGGGGTGACGGTGTAGGTGAACGACTGCGAGGAGTCGCTGCCGCCCGCGCTGGTGAGGGTGACGGTGACCGTACCGGTGCCGCCCGGGGAGTAGGCGACGATGGTGGTGTCGTCGAGGATGTTGTAGGCGGTCGAGTCGGGGCCGTACGAGATGTCCACGACGTCGCTGAGGTTGGTGCCGATGATGGTGGAGGCCGTGCCGCCGTAGTCCGGCCCGGTGGTGGGGTCCATGCTGGTCACCGTCGGAGCGGCCACGTAGGCGAAGGTGAGCCCGTTGGTGGTGCCGCCTTTGGTCGTGACGCTGACCGGGACGGTCTGGGGGGTGGTCACGGGGGGAACCTGGACGTTCAGCGTGGTGTCGTTGACCACGGTGGGAACGGCGGTGTTGGAGCCGAAGGACATCGATGTGGCGGTCTGCAGGCTCGAACCGGTGAGGGTGACCGGGATGCCGCCGAGCGGTCCCATGGTCGCACTGAGGCCCGATTTCGTCGGAGGCGTGATGTAGTAGTACCAGACCGGCAATGTCGTTCCGCCCGGCGTGGTGACGGTGACCTGGACCGCAGCGTTGTTCGAGGGTGCCACAGCGGTGATCTGGGTGACGCTGTCGACCGTGAAGGTGGCCGATTTGGTGCCGAACTTCACACTGGTGGCGCCCGTGAAGTTCGTGCCGGTGAGGACGACCTGGTTACCGCCCGAGGTGGGTCCTTGGTTCGGGTCCAGAGTGACCATGGGCTTCTCCTTCGTGCTGGGTGTCTGCTTCGCCGGGATGGCGGCCCTGCTTGCGGAACCACGAATGGCCTGTGATGTCGGCGCCATTTCAGTGTGGTTGGGTCCTCGCGCAGGGCGTCCTGCATAAAACTGAAGCAGGCATTCCAGGGATGTAGCAGGGCACATATGATGCACTGAGTGGTGAATATGACAAGATGAATTAGTTCCCGGTGGCGAAATCTGCGCCCGAGTGCTTCGGTTGACCACTTATGCAGGGTCGCAACGGGTGGGACGATCAGGGGAACGCGCGGAATCGACTCCTGAAATTCGCGGGCGTTATGGGACCGCAGAGCATGAAATCCTCAACTCGCTCTGACACTCACCGTTTCGGGAGTCCGGTCGAGAGGAGTCGGCAATGCCAGTCGGTCAAGCCCCGCCAGAAATCGAGAAGTCCGGGAGTTCCTCGCCCGCTGCCCTGCCCCCGGTGGCCAACGCCGGAACGATCCCGGTGGGACCGGCACCCCATTCCGTCGCCATGCGGCCCGACGGGGTGCGCGCCTATGTGACCAACTCGGGCAGCAACACGTTGAGCGTGATCGACACCGCCGTGGACGCCGTCGTCACCACCATCGGTGTGGGGGCCGGCCCATGGGCTGCAGCGGTCACCCCCGACGGCCGGTACCTCTACGTGACCATGCCCGGCTCGGGAACCGTCGCCGTCGTCAGCACGGCCACCGCCACCCTCGTCGGTACCGTCGGCGGCCTCAACGCTCCGCGCGGACTGGCCGTCACACACGACGGGGCCCGTGTGTACGTGGCGAACTCCAGTGCCAACACCGTGAGTGTCATCAGCACGGCCACCAACACCGTCACCGCCACCATCACCGTGGGGAACGGCCCCCAGGCCGTCACCGTCCGCCCCGACGGGCTACGGGCCTACGTCAGCAACTCCACCGGCGGCACCGTGAGCGTGATCGACACGGTCGGCAACACCGTCGTGGCCACCCTGACCGGCTTCAACGCGCCGCTGGGCGTGGCCGCCACGCCCGACGGCACCCGTGTGTACGTGGCGAACTCCGGTGCCCGCAAGGTGAGTGTCATCGGCACGGCCACCAACACCGTCACCGACACGATCACCGTCGCGAGCAGCCCCTCCTATCTGACCGCCTCCCCGGACGGGACACTCGTCTACGCATCGATGACCGGCGCCGGCTCGCTGACGGTGATCAACCCCAGCAGCAACAGCGTCAGCGAAACGATCCCGGGATTCGCCGGACCCCACGAGGTGGCAACCACACCGGACGGCGGATACCTGTATGTCGTCGACCACGGCGACAACACGGTCGGCGTCCTGAGAAGGCCGGCCAGCATCTCCCCCAACACCGGCCCCCGGGGCGGCGGAACGACCGTGATCATCAAGGGCCGGGGTTTCCTCGGGACGACCGCCATCCGCTTCGGGATCCGGCCGGCCACGGACTTCGTCGTGGTCAACGACACCACGCTGAGCGTTACCGTGCCTTCCGCCATCAGATCAGCCGTACCCGTCACCGTGACCGCCAGCGGCGGAACGGCGATCGTCGGCCACTACTACTACCGCCGGCTGCCCGTCGTGAACCAGATCTCGGCCACCTCCGGGTCGATGAACGGGGGAAACACCATCACCCTCACCGGACAACGGTTCGTCGGGGTCAAGACCGTACGGTTCGGCACCGTCGAGGCACCCGCCACCGTCCTGTCGGACACCCAACTCACCGTGACCGTCCCGCCGTCGGCCCTCGCCCATACCGTCCCCATCTACATGGTCAGCCCGGGAGGCGTATCCGACAGCCTCTCCTATACCTACATCGGCAGCCCCGTCATCACCAGCATCAGCCCCACCTCCGGGCCCCGCACAGGAAGCCGCATCGTGAACCTCAACGGCACCTTCCTGTCCAAGGTCACCAGCGTCACCTTCGGCGGCGTGCGGGCCCTCTCGTTCAAGGTCATGTCCGACATCAAGGTCCAGACGGTCACACCGCCGACGTCCACCCCCGGCCCCGTGGCCGTGGTCGCGACGACCTCCACCGGAGCCACGGCCACGTCCCCCACGCCGTACACCTACACCTGACAGCAGGGGCGTCGCATGGCATCGGCTCGCTCGGTTACTCGGACACCGAGGCAGGCCCCCCCCCGGCGGGAGGAGCGACGATATGAGCCACCCGCGCGTGACCGTCGTCATCACCCACAACCGCAACGACGAACTGCTGCGCACCCTCGAACGGCTGGCGCAGTTGCCGGAACGACCGCCGGTGATCGGGGGACTTCCGGTCCATGACGCAAGCGGCGGCCTGCCGTACCCCGATCTCCTACGCAAGTAGTGGGATCGGGCCATCAAGCGACTCGGGCTGCCCGAATATTTGCGACACAAGCGGGCCACCGTGACCTTGACGAGCGGCGTGTCCGTTCACGAGGTGTCTCGCCGGCTCGGGCATCGCTCGATCAAGGTCACGGTGGACAAGTACGGCCACCCCACCCAGAACGGCCGGGAACGATGCCGTCAGGTGATCGAGGCGGCCGTGGCGCCGCACATGCTCACAGCAGGCCGAACGACGCCAGGACGCGGCGCTGACCCGGTGTCGGCCTTGCGGGCCAGTAGAGGTAGCAGACGCCGCCCGTGCCGCTTCTGACCTTGCCGTTCGCGTCGTAGCGCTTGGTGCGCAGCCAGATGTTCTCCCATTCCCGGCGCTTGTAGACCCGGCGCACCGCCTCGTTGTCCGGCGAGGCCGGGTCGTTCGCGATGATGTCGCCGTCGTCGGTGAACCCGATCACGGTCATCAGATGGCCGGAGGTGCCGTAGCCGGCGCCGGTCAGCTCCTCCTTGAGGAAGGACTGCGACGTTATGGCCGGGATGCCCGCGCGGACCAGTGCCTCCAGGTCCTCGATCGAGTCCAGCCGGGTCACCACCGAGCTCATCTCGTCGTACGTCGCGGCGTACGCGGCGTTGAACGGCCAGTTGCCGCAGCCCTCGTACTGGTAGTCGTAGGTGAACCGGGCGGCGTGGCAGACCTGGGGGTCGGCCAGGCCGGGCTTGACCCAGGAGAGGTCCTCGGTGGTGGGGCGGCGGCCCCAGTACTCGATGATCATCTGCGAGGAGGTGGGGCTGCACCAGGCCTCGCCGCCGTTGTCGTACTCGGGGTACTGGCCCGCGTGGACATTCTGCGAGTAGCGCGGGACCCGCAGCTCGCGGGCGAGGCCGGGGGTGCTGGCCGGCACGGTGAAGCGGTCCGGGATGTCGGAGGCCATCGCGCCGATCCGCCGGACGGTGGGCGTCAGGCGGCTGCCCGGGGTGCGGTGGAGGGTGAGCCGCAGCCGGTAGGAGTCCAGTCGCAGTCCGCTCGCCGGGTCGTCCACCGAGAAGGTGTCGGTCCAGATGGAGCTCTTGCCGTCGGTCTGGTCGTCGACGGAGGTACGGCGGATGTCGCCGTCGCCGGCGGCCCAGCGGCCCATGACGTACCAGGGTGTCCAGGTTCCGTCGGAGTAGCTGCCCAGGAGCTCGATCTGGATCCAGGTGCCCGCCGGGGTGTCGGCGTTCCAGGAGGCGATCACCTCGGTCGCCGGAACCGAGGACCGGTGGACCGGCGAGGTCCAGGTCGCGTACTCCCAGGTGGCGGTCCTGCCGGTGTGCGGATCGGTGTAGTCGGTGCGCGCCGTGGCGTGGTCGATCACCAGCCCGGGACGGCGGCCCGCGACGGCCCGCGTCCCGGCGCCGGTCCCGGAGCGCCAGTCGGTGTAGCTGTGCCAGAAACGGTTGTCCACGGCAGGAGCCTTGGCCGAGCGGGCGTGGGGCGGGGTGGCGGAGGGGGCGTCGGCGGACGGCAACGCCCCGGCGGCGGTCGCGGAGCCTGCGGACGACACCGCCCCGGCGGTGGCCGCTGCCGCCAGCGCGGCGGTCAGCACGGTTCGGCGTGAGGTCGGTCTGTTCATGGGCGAGACCCCCGGTCGGAAGCGGAATGGGAAATGGGGCCGGCTGGGGCCTCTCGTCCGGATCGTGCCGGGCTCGCGTGCCCCGGCGCCTGATCCGGCCTGACCCAAACGAAAGACCCCAGGTGCACGACAGTGCGCCAACTATTGCGGGTCGTGACCGGATCCGGCCAGCGATTCGACTCACGTCGGCAAACCAATATTGGTGTGGACCACTGACATGACCTGCGGTTGCTCCGGAGCGGCTCGTAGGCTGGTGGGCATGAACGACCTCTCGCTCCTCTCCGGGCGGCTGCACGCCCTGGCACCGTCCTGCGGACCGGTCCGGCTGATCGCCGTGGACGGCCACGCAGGCTCGGGGAAGAGCACCTTCGCCGCCCGCCTGGCCGCCGCGCTCGGCGGCGCCCCCGTCCTGCACCTGGACGACATCGCCGCGCACGACTCCTTCTTCACCTGGACCGACCGGCTGCGGAAGCAGGTGCTCGTACCACTGGAGCGCGGCGAGCGCGCGCGGTACGCGCCGTACGACTGGACCGCGCGGAGCTTCGGAACGCCGCGCGCCCTGGAGCCCGCGCCGGTGGTCCTGATCGAGGGGGTCGGGGCCGGGCGCCGGGCACTGCGGCCGTCGCTGGCCCGGCTGCTGTGGATGGACCTTCCCGCCGCACGGTCCTGGGAGCGCGGCCGGCGCAGGGACGGGCCGGCGCTCTCGGAGTTCTGGGACGGGTGGACGGCGGCCGAGGCGCAGCACTTCTCGGCCGACCCTTCCCGCCCCCACGCGGACACTCTGGTACGGCAGTTGCCGGTGGGGTACGAGTTGCTGGAGGGGCCCGGAACGGCAGCAGGAACGAACCATTCCGTCACGGACCGTGAGCACGTGGCCCCGTCGTCCTGAATGGTGAGAAATCACCCCGGAAGTGCCCCAACTCTGCTTGACCCGAGGGCGGTACAGGTCTTACGTTCTCAATGTGCGGCTTTTCGAAGCCCCGACAGACGCGAAGCCCCCGGTTGTTCCCCCGTGATCGGGGGCTTCGTTCTGCCCTCGCGCCCCCTCCCCCACACCGGTCCGGCGGATTCCGCTCACCCTGGGTCACGGCCTCCCTTCGGCCTGCGGCGCTCTTAGCCGCACACCCCCTGCGCAGGTACGATGCCTCTCGGTGCGGTCAATTCCCGTCCGTGGCAAAGTGATTCGGCGCCCCCGGGTGGGCAGAATCGTGCGGCGGGACATCCTGGGGGCACGGTTTGTGGGGGACCAGATGGACATCGGCACGCAGGGCGCACAGGCCCCGGCCGACCTCGCCTGGCTGCGCGGCGTGGACGCCTACACCATGGGCGCCTACCCACAGGCAGAAGAGGAGTTCAGGGCCGCGGTCCGGCTCGATCCCGGCATGGCGGACGGCTGGCTCGGCCTCCATGCGCTGAGGGTCGACACGACGACGGCGCTGCTGCGCATGTACCGCCATCGCGAGCGCTTCGGCGAGCAGCGCACCCGCCACAGGCGCACGCTCAACTCCTGGTACTGGCTGGGCTGGTGGGTGCAGCCGGTGCTGGAGAGCGCACGCGACCTGCTGCTGGCGCACGCCTCGCACTGGCTGGACGGCCGCCACGTCCCCGAGCTGGACCGCGCCCTCGCGGGCCTGCCGCCGGTGGACGCGGACCCGCAGGTACGCTTTCTGCACGCCTGCCGCTCGTACCTGGTCAAGGACTGGGAGCTGCTCGTACGCAACACCGAGCAGCTGGTGGACGATCCGCTGCTCGGCATCGAGGCGGGGCTGTTCGGCGGCATGGCCCGGGTGCGTCTGGAGATGTACGGGCAGGCCGAGCCGCTGCTCGCCACCGCGCTGATGCGCTGTCGCAGCGAGCAGCCGCAACGCAAGGAGCTGCGCTACTGGCTGGCCCGTGCGCACGAGGGCACCGGCCGCAGCGCCGCCGCCCTGCCGCTCTACCGGGCGGTGCACCGGATCGACCCGGCGTTCATGGACACCTCGGCCCGGCTCGCCGCGATCGCGGACTACGACGGCCTGGAGGGCTCCGACGAGGCGGCGGGCCTGGCCGCCGTGTCACTGGCCGGGCTCGGCACGGACGGCACCGTGTCGGAGGCGCAGCCGGAAGCGGATCCGCTGCCCGGCGCCGATCCGGTGGACGGCCGGGAGCTGCGGCCCGGCAGCGAGACGTCCGGCCTTCCGGGCGTCGTGATGCCGCCGCCGTCCGGCGGGGCACGGCGCAGGGGCACGGCGCCCGGACAGCCGCCGTCCCCGTTCCCCGCGGGGCCCAGCGATCCGGTGCTGCTCGCCGAGGCGCTGGCCGAGCTGGAGCGGATGGTGGGGCTGGAGCCCGTGAAGCGCCAGGTCAAGGCGTTGTCCGCGCAGCTGAACATGGCGCGGCTGCGGGCCGGTCAGGGCCTGCCCGTGCAGCCGCCGAAGCGCCACTTCGTCTTCTCCGGCCCGTCCGGGACCGGCAAGACGACGGTGGCCCGCATCCTGGGCCGGGTCTTCTACGCGCTGGGGCTGCTGGGCGGCGACCATCTGGTCGAGGCCCAACGGGCGGACCTGGTGGGCGAGTTCCTCGGCCAGACCGCGGTCAAGGCCAATGAGCTGATCGACTCGGCGCTCGGCGGGGTGCTCTTCGTCGACGAGGCGTACAGCCTCGCCAACAGCGGCTACAGCAAGGGCGACGCGTACGGCGACGAGGCGTTGCAGGTCCTCCTCAAGCGCGCGGAGGACAACCGGGACCATCTCGTGGTCATCCTCGCGGGCTACCCAGAGGGCATGGACCGGCTGCTGGCCACCAATCCGGGGCTCTCCTCGCGCTTCACCACCCGGGTGGACTTCCCGAGCTACCGGCCGCTGGAGCTCACCTCGATCGGCGAGGTGCTGGCGGCGGAGAACGGCGACGCGTGGGACGAGGAGTCCCTGGACGAGCTGCGTTCCGTCAGCGGCCATGTCGTCGAGCAGGGCTGGATCGACGAGCTGGGCAACGGCCGGTTCCTGCGCACCCTGTACGAGAAGAGCTGCGCCTACCGCGATCTGCGGCTATCCGGCTATCCGGGGGTGCCGAGCCGGGACGATCTGGCCACCCTGCGGCTGCCGGACCTGATGCAGGCGTACGGCGAGGTGCTGTCGGGCCGGGGTCCGGTGGACCGGGGGCAGCAGGAGCCACCGGCGCTGTGAGCCCGGTCTTCCGGAGGGGCGGGGCCACGGCCTCTCCAGCAGCCGGAAGTACGACCAGGGCCTCTCGTTTGGATCATGCCGGGCTCGCGTGCCCCGGTGCCTGATCCGGCCTGATCCAAACGAAAGACCCTAACGCACCGACGCGGTGAGTTCGCCGTATCCGGTCGTCGTGCTCGCGGGCTCCGCCGCGCGGCGTGGCACCGCCACCCGGTGGGCCGGGTCGCGCACCTCGCCGACGAGCATCTCCAGGACGTCCTCCATCGCGACCAGGCCGAGGATCCGGCCGGAGGCGTCGGCGACCTGTGCCAGGTGCGTGGCCGCCCTGCGCATCACGGTCAGGGCGTCGTCGAGGGGCAGCTCGGCCCGTACGGTCGCCATCGGACGCCATACGTGCTGGGGGACGGCCCGCTCGCCGTCCTCCAGGTCCAGCACATCCTTGACGTGGAGGTAGCCCATGAACGGACCGCCGCCCTCCGCGCACACCGGAAACCGCGAATAGCCCGTGCGTACGGTCAGCTCCTCGATCCGGTGCGGGGTGACGGACGGGTCCACGGTCACCAGGGAGGCGCGGTGCAGCAGCACATCGGTGACGGGCCTGCTGCCCAGCTCCAGGGCGTCCTCCAGCCTCTCCTGCGCCTCCGGCTCCAGCAGACCGGCCTGGCCGGAGTCCTCGACGAGCCGGTTGAGCTGCTCGCTGGTGAAGACGGCCTCGACCTCGTCCTTCGGTTCGACGCCGAAGATCCGGAGCACCAGCCGGGCGCAGGCGCCCAGTGCGGCGGTGACCGGGCGGCAGACGCGGGCGAAGCCGACGAGGCCGGGGCTGAGCCAGAGCGCGGTCTTCTCCGGCGCCGCCATCGCGAGGTTCTTCGGGACCATCTCGCCGATGACGAGGTGGAGGAAGACCACGAGGGCGAGCGCCAGGACGTAGCCGAGCGGGTGGATGAGGCCCTCGGGCAGGTGGATCGCCTGGAAGACCGGCTCCAGCAGATGAGCGACGGTCGGTTCGGCGACCGCACCGAGGGTCAGTGAGCAGACGGTGATGCCGAACTGGGCGGCGGCCATCATCTGCGGCAGGTTCTCCAGCCCGTACAGCACTTGGCGGGCTCGGCCCGAGCCGGCCGCCGCGAGAGGCTCGACCTGGCTGCGCCGTACGGAGACGAGGGCGAACTCGGCACCGACGAAGAAGCCGTTCGCCAGCACGAGGAGCGCGGCGAAGAGCAGTTGGACCAGGCTCATCGCGCGGCCTCCAGGACGTCCTCGGCCACCGGGACCTCGGCGGTGCGGACGAAGCGGACCTTCTCGGCACGGTAGTGGCCGACCTGGCGGACGGAGATCCGCCAGCCGGGCAGCTCGGCCCGGTCGCCGGGGGCGGGGATGCGTCCCAGCAGATCGGCGACGAGTCCGGCCACGGTCTCGTACGGCCCGTCGGGGACGTCGAGCCCTATCCGGCGCAGGGTGAGGACCCGGCAGCTGCCTTCGGCGTCCCAGGCCGGGCGGCCGTCCTCCGGGGCGGCGGGGGCCAGCTCGGGCCGGTCGGCGCCCTCGGCGTCGTGCTCGTCCCTGACCTCGCCGACGAGCTCCTCGATGATGTCCTCCAGGGTGACGACTCCGGCGGTGCCGCCGTATTCGTCGACCACGACGGCGATCGGCTGCTCGTTGCGCAGCCGCTGGAGCAGCTGTTCGACGGGCAGTGTCTCCGGGACCAGCAGCGGCGGTACGGCGATCCGTCCGGCGGGGGTGCGCAGCCGGTCGTGGGCGGGCACGGCGAGCGCGTCCTTGAGATGGATCATGCCGACGACCTCGTCGATCCGCTCCCGGTAGACGGGGAAGCGGGAGAGGCCGGTGGCGCGGGTGAGGTTGAGGACGTCCTGTGCGGTCGCCGAGGACTGCAGGGCGCTCACCTTCACCCGTGGGGTCATGACGTGCTGGGCGGTGAGTCCGGCGAGCGACAGGGTCCGTACGAAGAGGTCCGCGGTGTCCTGTTCAAGGGTGCCGGCCTCGGCCGAGTGCCGGGCCAGGGAGACCAGCTCCCCGGGGGTGCGGGCGGAGGCCAGCTCGTCGGTGGGTTCGACGCCGAGCAGCCGCACCAGCCGGTTGGCCACGGTGTTCAGCAGGCTGATCACCGGGCGGAACACGGCGGAGAAACGGTGCTGGGGACCGGCGACGAACCGGGCGACCTGGAGCGGCCGGGAGACCGCCCAGTTCTTGGGCACGAGTTCGCCGATCACCATCTGGACGGCGGAGGCCACCATCATCCCGATCACCACGCTGATGCCGGGGACGGCTCCGTCGGGCAGCCCGGTCGCGGTGAGCGGGCCGTCGAGCAGCTGGGCGAGGGCCGGTTCGGCGAGCATGCCGACGACCAATGAGGTGATGGTGATGCCCAGCTGGGTGCCGGAGAGCTGGAAGGAGAGTTCTCGCAGGGCTTCGACGACGGTACGGGCCCGCCGGTCGCCCTCGGCGGCGGCGCGCTCGGCGTCCGGCCGCTCCACCGTGACGAGCCCGAATTCGGCTGCCACGAAGAATCCGTTGGCGAGGATGAGAAGGAATGCCGCGCTCAGAAGCAGCAGGGGGGTGGTCATGCCGCCGCCTCCGGGGAAGGGGCGGCGCAGGTACTACCGGACGATCCGTCCATTGCTGGAAGGAGTCACTCCTTGGGTCGCAGGAAAGCCCCGCCGGTCTCATGGACCTCTGGTGCGGGGCGGGGTGCACAGGGGCACCTCCGCCCTCCAGAGTAATCAAGAAGAGGCCGTACGGGGCAGGGGGCTCAGCCGATGTCTGTTCCGGTGCCGCGGCTCTCGGCGAGGGCGCGGAGGGTACGGGCGTCACGGATGGCCTGCTGTTTGGCGATTCCCGGCTGGATGCCGAGGGCGGGCATGCTGGTCCCGTCGCTGAGGTCCAGAAAGACCCAGGGGTCGCCGACGCGCAGGTTGACCCGGAGGATCTCCGCCCAGGACAGCCGGCGCGTCCGGGTGAGATTGACCACGGTCACCCCGTCCTCGTTCGCGACGACCTTCGGGCGGCTGAGCAGCGCGAGCACTCCGAAGAACAGCAGTGCCGTGAAGACGAAGCTGGCCCGCTCCCCCGGACCGAGCTGCTCCAGGGTCAGCGCGACGACGGTGATGACGAGGAACATCACCGCCCCCACGGTCAGCAGGACCACCCGGGTCCGGGTCGGCCGGAACGTGACCGGGAGGGTGGGGAGTTCGGGCCGGGGTGCGGGGGCGGACATGTTGTCCTTCTGTCTTCCGGGTGGTCGCCGGGCCGTCAGAGGCGGCAGGCGTGGATGGCGGTGGTGAGGATGGCGCGGGCGCCGAGGTCGTACAGATCGTCCATGATCCGCTGGGCCTCCCGGGCGGCGACCATGGAGCGGACGGCGACCCAGCCCTCGTGGTGCAGCGGCGAGATGGTCGGCGACTCCAGGCCCGGGGTGAGGGCGACCGCGCGCTCCAGGTGCTCGACGCGGCAGTCGTAGTCCATCATCACGTAGGAGCGGGCGACCAGGACGCCCTGGAGGCGGCGGAGGAACTGCTGCACCTTGGGGTCGTCGTCCGGTGCGCCGGTGCGGCGGATGACGACGGCCTCGGACTTCATGATCGGCTCGCCGATGACTTCGAGTCCGGCGTTGCGCAGGCTGGTGCCGGTCTCCACCACGTCGGCGATGACCTGGGCGACACCGAGCTCGATGGCGGTCTCGACCGCGCCGTCGAGGTGGACGACGGAGGCGTTGACGCCGATGTCGGCGAGGTGCTTGGCGACGATGCCCTCGTAGGACGTGGCGATCGTCATGCCGTCGAAGTCCTGCGGACCCTTGGCCGTGCCGGGCTTGGTGGCGTAGCGGAAGGTGGAGCGGGCGAAACCGAGCTGGAGGATCTCCTCGGCGTCCGCGCCGGAGTCCAGCAGCAGGTCGCGGCCGGTGATCCCGATGTCGAGCCGGCCGGAACTGACGTAGATCGCGATGTCGCGCGGCCGCAGGTAGAAGAACTCGACCTCGTTCTCGGGGTCGACGAGGACGAGTTCCTTGGACTCCTTGCGCTGCTGGTAGCCGGCCTCATGGAGCATCGCCATCGCAGGCCCGGAGAGTGAACCCTTGTTGGGGACGGCGATGCGCAGCATGAGGTCAGGTTCCTTTGCGAGGAGGGAGTACCGGTGCGGATGTGCGGACGTACTGGTGCGGAGGTGGTGCTCAGAGGTGGGCGTAGACGTCGTCGAGCGAGATCCCGCGGGCGACCATCATCACCTGGACGTGGTACAGCAGCTGGGAGATCTCCTCGGCGGCGGCGTCCTTGCTCTCGTGCTCGGCGGCCATCCAGACTTCGGCGGCCTCCTCGACGACCTTCTTGCCGATGGCATGGACGCCCTTGTCCACGAGCTCGGCGGTACGGGAGGTGGAGGGGTCGCCGTTGGCGGCCTTGAGCTGCAGCTCGGCGAAGAGCTCTTCGAAGGTTTTGTTCGCCATGATGGTCTTAGAGTACGGGGTCGGCACCCGGTGCTCAGCGCCAGGGCTCGCTGACCGTACGCAGCGTGGCGGCGGTGGCGACGGCCGCGGTGACGGCTTCGTGCCCCTTGTCCTCGTTGGACCCTTCGAGGCCTGCCCGGTCGAGCGCCTGCTCCTCGGTGTCGCACGTGAGTACGCCGAAGCCGACCGGTACTCCGGTGTCGACGGCGACCTGGGTGAGGCCATTGGTGACGCCGTGGGACACGTATTCGAAGTGCGGGGTGCCGCCGCGGATGATCACGCCTAGCGCGACGACCGCGTCGTAGCCGCGGCCCGCGAGGACCTTGGCGACGACCGGGAGTTCGAAGCTGCCGGGCACCCGGAGCAGGGTCGGCTCGTCGATGCCGAGTTCGTGCAGGGCGCGCAGGGCGCCGTCGACGAGGCCGTCCATGATCTTCTCGTGCCACTGCGCGGCGACGACCGCCACGCGCAGGTCACCGCAGTTGCGTACGGACAGTTCGGGTGCGCCCTTGCCGCTCATGTCTCTCCTGTCGCTCGTTTCCGTGATCGTTACTGGTTGCCGCAGGTCGACGCCGTGGCGGTGTCGAGCCAGGGCAGGTCGTGACCCATGCGGTCGCGCTTGGTGCGCAGGTAGCGGAGGTTGTGTTCGCCGGCCTGGACGGGCATCGGCTCGCGGCCGGTGACGGCGAGCCCGTGCCGCAGGATCGCGGCCGTCTTGTCGGGGTTGTTGGTCATGAGCCTGAGGCTGTTGACGCCGAGGTCCTTGAGGATCTGGGCGCCGGCCGCGTAGTCCCGGGCGTCGGCGGGCAGGCCGAGCTCCAGGTTGGCGTCGAGGGTGTCGATGCCGCGCTCCTGGAGTTCGTAGGCGCGCAGCTTGGACAGCAGGCCGATGCCCCGGCCCTCGTGGCCGCGCAGGTATACGACGACGCCGCGGCCCTCCTCGGTGATCCGGCGCATGGACGCGTGCAGCTGGGGGCCGCAGTCGCAGCGCTGGGACTGGAAGATGTCGCCGGTCAGGCACTCGGAGTGGACCCGGACCAGGACGTCGCCGCCGTCGCCGAGGTCTCCGTGGACGAGCGCGACGTGCTCGACGCCGTCGGTGGTGGAGCGGTAGCCGTACGCGGTGAACGCGCCGAAGGCCGTCGGCAGCCGTACCTCGGCCTCGCGGCGGACGGTCGGCTCGGAGCTGCGGCGGTAGGCGATCAGGTCCTCGATGGAGATGATCGTGAGGCCGTGCTTGCGGGCGAACGGGACGAGCTGGGGCAGCCGCAGCATCATGCCGTCCTCGCCCGCGATCTCCACGATGGCCCCGGCGGGCCTCAGCCCGGCGAGCCTGGCGAGGTCGACGGCGGCCTCGGTGTGGCCGTTGCGGACCAGTACGCCGCCGGAGCGGGCGCGGAGCGGGAAGATGTGGCCGGGCCGTACGAAGTCGCCGGGGCCGGCCTCGCCGCCCGCCAGCAGCCGCAGGGTGGTGGCCCGGTCGGCGGCGGAGATGCCGGTGGTGACGCCTTGGACGGGGGACGCGTCGACGGAGACGGTGAACGCGGTGCGCATCGACTCGGTGTTGTGGTCGACCATCTGCGGGAGCGCGAGCCGTTCCAGCTCGTCGTTCTCCATGGGTGCGCAGATCAGGCCGCGGCACTCGCTCATCATGAACGCGACGATCTCGGGGGTGGCCTTCTCGGCGGCGATGACGAGGTCGCCCTCGTTCTCCCGGTCCTCGTCGTCGACGACCACGACGGGCCGCCCGGCGGCGATGTCGCGGATCGCCTGCTCGACCGGGTCGAGGCGGAGGTCCTCGGCGGCACCTTCGTGTTCCCGGTGCAGCCAGGTGGGCTGGGCAGTCATGCCGTGGCTCCTTCCAGAGCGGGTGTCCGCGAACGCAGCCACCAGTCGCGCATGCCCCACAGGACCAGGGCGCCGTACACGACGTAGATGAGACCGGAGAAGGCGAGCCCGCTGTGGAAGTTCAGCGGTACGCCGACCAGGTCGACCAGCAGCCAGGCGAACCAGAACTCGACCATGCCGCGGGCCTGGGCGAGCATCGCGACGAGGGTCCCGGCGAATATGTACGCGTCCGCCCACGGGCTCCAGGAGAGCGAGGGGAACGCGGTGAACAGGCCGCCGACCGCGAGAGTGCCGAGCGCGGCGCCGCCCAGCAGGTAGCCGCGCTCGCGCCAGGTGGCGAACCGTACGGCGATGGAGCCGTCCTGGGCCTGCTGCCGGCCCCGGGTCCACTGCTGCCAGCCCCAGACGGCCACGGCGATGACGACGAGCTGCTTGCCGACGCTGCCCGCCTGGTGCACGGAGGCGTTGGCCGCGACCAGGACGACGCCGGACAGCAGCTGGGCGGGCCAGGTCCAGATGGAGCGGAGCCAGCCCAGGGTCAGGGCGATCAGGCCGACGGTGTTACCGATCATGTCGGACCAGATGATGTGCTGCCCGAAGACGGTGAACGCCTCCGAGTTCAGCCAGTGCAGGGCGGTCACCGGACCGGCTCCTCGGGCGTCTGCGCGGTGTTGCCGAGCAGCCGCTCGACGTACTTAGCGATGACGTCCACCTCCAGGTTGACCGGGTCGCCGGGCTCCTTGATGCCGAGCGTGGTCAGGGCGAGGGTGGTGGGGATGAGGCTGATGGTGAAGTAGTCGGGTCCGGCGTCCACGACGGTGAGGCTGACGCCGTCGACGGTGATGGATCCCTTCTCCACCACGTAGCGGCTCAGGTGCGCGGGGAGGGAGACCTTCACGATCTCCCAGTTCTCGGAGATCCTGCGCTCGACGATGTGCCCGGTGCCGTCGACATGGCCCTGGACGATGTGTCCGCCGAGCCGGCCGCCGACCGCCATGGGGCGTTCCAGGTTGACCCGGGAGCCGGTGTCCAGGGCGCCGAGGCTGGACCGGTTCAGGGTCTCGGCCATCACGTCGGCGGTGAACTCGCCGTCGCCGAGGTCGACGACGGTGAGGCAGACGCCGTTGACGGCGATGGAGTCGCCGTGCTTGGCGCCTTCGGTGACCACGGGGCCGCGCAGGCGGAAGCGGGAGGCGTCGGCGAGCTGCTCGACGGCGGTGACTTCACCCAGTTCTTCGACAATTCCGGTGAACACTCAGTTTCCCTTCCGGGCAGGGCCGGGGACGGCGGTGATGCGCAGATCGGGGCCGATGCGGACGGTCTCGGTCACATCGAGGCGCAACGCCTCGGCGATGGTGGAGATTCCGGCGTCGGCGAGGGCCGCGGGGCCTGCGCCGAGGAGTACGGGAGCGAGATAGCCGACGACCTTGTCGACCGTTCCCGCGGCCACGAAGGCCCCGGCCAGGGTCGGGCCGCCTTCGAGGAGTACGGAGCGGATGCCGCGCCCGTGCAGGGCACGGAGCAGGGCGGGGATGTCCAGGCCTGGGCCGGCGGCGGCGCGCGGCAGCCGCAGGACGGCGGCTTCGGGCAGGTGTCCGGCGTCGGCGTCCTCGGCGACGGCGACCAGGGTGGGCGCGGTGCCGTCGAGGACCCGGGCGCCGGGGCGTACGGCGGTGGCGCCGGTGTCGACGACCACCCGCAGCGGCTGCGTGGCGCCGTCGATGCCGCGTACGCCGAGCTGCGGGTCGTCGGTGCGGGCGGTGCCGGAGCCGACCACCACGGCGTCGGCCTCGGCGCGCAGCCGGTGGACGTCGGCGCGGGACTCGGCGGAGGTGATCCAGCGGCTGGTGGCGTCGGCGGCCGCGATCCGGCCGTCCAGGGTCGCCGCGTACTTCCACAGGACGTACGGGCGGCCCAGGCGCACCGAGGTCAGCCAGGCCGCGTTGCCCGCCTCGGCCTCGTCCGCGAGGAGCCCCTGCTCGGCCTTGATCCCGGCCGCGCCCAGGGTGTCGCCACCGCCGGTGGCCTGCGGGTCCGGGTCGCCGACGGCGTAGACGACGCGGGCGAGCCCTGCCTCGATGAGTGCCTGGGCGCAGGGGCCGGTGCGGCCGGTGTGGTTGCAGGGTTCGAGGGTGACGTAGGCGGTGCCGCCCCGGGCCCGGTCGCCCGCCTCGCGCAGGGCGTGGATCTCGGCGTGCGGTCCGCCGGCCCGCTGGTGGAAGCCTTCTCCGGCCGGGCGGCCCGCGGCGTCGAGGATGACGCAGCCGACCACGGGGTTGGGGCTGGTGGAGCCGAGACCGCGTGCGGCGAGCGTGATCGCACGGCGCATGGCGGTGATGTCGGCTGCGGTGTCCACCGGGTCCTCCTGCCTCTTCGGGCACGGACTCCGGGGCCTGTCGATGACGACAGATGAAGCGGAACGCCACGGGGGAACGCCGGAAATGCCGGGAAAAAACGGATGGATCGGTCGCCCGAAAACCATCCGCCGACGGCGGCGTACCCGCGAAACGGCCCGCCGCGCACTGCCTCCCATCCGGACTTTAACCGTCGGTCCAGGAATCCCACCTGGTCAACCGGCCGCTGGATGCGGACGGGTCGCGGACTATAACCGCCGGTTCGGAATTGCACCGACCCCGGAGTGCGCTGCTGCTGGTACACGATCAGTGTGCCACGCCGGGCGGTGGACCATGCGGGTGAGTACCTGTGGACTGGCTCACAGGGCTGCCAGGACGAGGGCCCCTTCATCTGGATCGAGCCGAAGAAGTTGACGCTTAAAGGTCCAGACCTATTGATGCACTGGTCTAATCCTTTTAATCTCTGCGTCACCTCCGAGGAGCGGTCCCGCGGTATGCGCACACGCGGGCACCAATGTGTGCGCACACCCGGGCACCAACACGACCCACCCCTTTGCCAGTTGTGTTTCCGCCGAACCTCCCCGGGAGGAACCGAACGTGCTGTCCCCCACCCGCGCGAGAGCCACCCTGCTCGCAGCCGGCGTAGCCGTCGCCGGACTGCGGATGGACTCACTCGCCGCCACCCCGTCGGCCGCCGCCGACCAGGAGTCCTGTCGCCCCGACGGGCTCTACGAGACGCCCGGTGTCTCCGTTCCCTACTGCTCCGTCTACGACAGCGAGGGCCGCGAGAAGATGGGCGCCGACCACCAGCGGCGCGTCATCGGGCACTTCACCGGCCGGCGGACCGGCAAGGACGGCTAACCCGCTCATCTCGTCCCCGACATCCCCTGGGACAAATTCACCCATTTGAATTACGCGTTCGCCCATGTCGACGGCGGCAACAAGCTCTCGGTCGGCACCGACGGGCCGGACGACGCCTCGACCGGCATGACCTGGCCGGGTGTCGCGGGCGCCGAGATGGCCCCGGAGCTCCCCTGCAAGGGCCACTTCAACCTGCTCAACAAGTTCAAGAAGAAGGACCCGAACGTGAAGACCATGGTGTCGGTGGGCGGCTGGGCCGAGACCGGCGGCCACTTCGACGACAGCGGCAAGCGGGTGGACGGGCGGCTTCTACTCGATGGCGACCAACGCCGACGGCTCGGTCAACCAGGCCGGCATCGACACCTTCGCCGACTCGGCCGTCGCGTTCGTCAAGAAGTACGGCTTCAACGGCGTCGACATCGACTACGAGTACCCGACGCCCATGAAGGACTCGGGCAACCCGCTGAACTGGACGCTCTCCAACGCGCGCCGGGCCGGTCTGGTCAAGGGCTACGCCGCGCTGATGAAGACGCTGCGCGAGAAGCTCGACCGGGCGTCCGCCGCCGACGGCACGCACTACCTGCTGAGCGTGGCCACACCCTCGTCCGGCTATCTGCTGCGCGGGATGGAGACCTTCCAGGTCCAGAAGTACCTGGACTACGTCAACATCATGTCGTACGACCTGCACGGCGCCTGGAAGGAGTATGTCGTTTCCAACGCCGCCCTCTTCGACGACGGCAAGGACCCCGAACTCGCCCAGGCGAGCGTCTACTCGACCTCGCAGTACGGCGGCACCGGCTATCTCAACACCGACTGGGCGTACCACTACTTCCGCGGTTCGATGCCCTCCGGCCGGATCAACATCGGCCTGCCGTACTACACCCGCGGTTTCAAGAACGTGCAGGGCGGCACGGACGGGCTGTGCGGCCGGGCCGCCACCACCGACTGCCCGGCCGGTGCGGGCCTGACCAAGTGCGATGACGGCGCCGTCGGCATCGACAACCTCTGGCACGACAAGGACACCAACGGCAAGGAATCACCGGCCGGTTCCAACCCGATGTGGCATGCGAAGAACCTGGAGAAGGGTGTCGTGGGCGACTACGTCACCGACTACGGATTCCCCGCCGGCACCGAGCTGACCGGTACCTACGCCCGCAAGTACGACTCGACGCTGGTCACGCCCTGGCTCTGGAACGCCGAGAAGAAGGTCTTCCTGTCCACCGAGGACGAGCAGTCGGTCGCCGCCAAGGCGGACTACGTCGTCGACAAGGGCATCGGCGGCACCATGATCTGGGAGCTCGCGGGCGACTACGGTTGGAACGCGGCCAAGGGCCAGTACGAGCCGGGCTCCACGCTGACCTCGACGATGTACGACAAGGGCGAGGAGCCCGGCTCCACCGGTGACTGGGGTGCCTGGCAGGACCTCGGGGCCTGCTGACCTCTTGCCCGAACCGCCCGGCGGCGACCGGTTCGCCCCCCGGTCACCGCCGGGCTCCGCTGGCCGGGGTCCGGGTCCTTCGTTCGGATCAGGCCGGATCAGGGACCCCGCAAGCCCGGCGTGATCCGAACGAAAGACCCTGACCCGCCGGTGTGAACAGCTCGTCCTGGGCCGCGTCCCGCGCGGCGAGCAGCGCGCCGCGCAGCACCGCCGCGCCGCCCAGCCGGCCGGCCCTGACCTCGGTGCGCAGCGGTGACATCAGGGTCAGCCGCTCCTCGACCCGTGCCGCGAGCGCGTCACCGCCCGCGTGGCCGACCTCGCCCGCCAGCAGCACGCAGCCCGGGTCGAGGACGGCGGCGATGGCGGCGACGCCGAGCGCGAGACGGCCGGCGAGCGCGTCCAGGAACCCCTCGCCGTCCCCCTCGCCGGCCAGCGCGGCCCGCACGGCCGACGCGGCTCCCGGTTCCTTGTCGCCCTCGGCCGCGCCCGGGGGCACCGCGATGCCGTGGGCGGCGGCCAGTTCGCAGACCGGGGCCGAGCCGACCAGGGAGTGGAAGCCGCCGTCGCAGTTCAGCGCCGACGGCGCACCAGCCGTGCCGGGCACCGGCAGGAAGCCGATCTCGCCCGCACCGCCGGAGGCTCCCCGGCGGAGCTTCCCGTCCAGCATGACGGCGGCGCCGACGCCGTGGCCGAGCCAGAAGAGCACGAAGGTGTCGTGGTCGGCGGCCGCGCCGACGCGGTGTTCGGCGACGGCGGCGAGATTGGTCTCGTTCTCTACCAGCACGGTCGCGGGCAGCCGCTGCTGAAGCACCCGCACCAGCCGCCGGTGCCAGGCGGGCAGCCCGCTGGTGTCGCGCAGCTCGCCGGTTACCGGGTCGATCAGCCCGGGTGCGCCGATGCCGACGCTGTGCAGCGGACCGGCACCGGCCTCGCGCGCGGTGCGCTCCAGGAGTGCGGCGGCCTGTTCGGCTGCGGCCTCGGTGCCGGTGTCGCTGCCGATGGGCAGGGTCGCCTCGGCGAGCGTGGTGCCGAGGAGGTCGGCGACGACCACGGCGACGCTGCCGGTGCGTACGTCGAGGGCGGCGAGGTGGGCGCGGTCGGCGGCGATCCCGTACAGCCGGGCGTTGGGGCCGCGGCGCTCGGCACCGGCCTCGCCGACGACCCGGATCAGACCGGCTCCCTGCAGGCGCTCGACGAGGTCGGCGACGGTGGGCCGGGACAGGCCGGTCAGGGTCTTCAGCTGCGTGGCCGTCAGCGGGCCGTCCTGCTGGAGCAGTCGCAGGGCGAGCCGGTCGTTGATGGCCCGTGCGGTGCTCGGTGATGCGGGCATGCCGGGATCCTTCCAGATCGCTGACGTACTGATCGCTGACGCAGTGGACGCACCGGCGCACTATTTATCAGGCAGGGTTCCTGATAGTTTACTGCGCGCACCGTGGCGACGGGCACCGGGACCACCGGAGACAGCGGATTCCGAGAGAATCTTTCAGGGGAGGGCACGGCGGTATGACAGCGGATTCCACAGAGGCGGACTTCGGCACGGCGCAGGTGAGGCGGGCCAGGTTCGCCGTCGCCGCGGTCTTCACCGTGCACGGCGCGGTGACCGGCAGCTTCGCCACCCGGGTGCCCTGGATCCAGGACCACGCCGGGGTCAGCGCCGGTCAGCTCGGGCTGGCTCTCGCCTTCCCGGCGATCGGCGCCTCGCTCGCGATGCCGCTGGCCAGCGCGATCAGCCATCGCTTCGGCGCGAAAACCGCACTGCGCGGGCTGCTCGCCCTGTGGACGCTGGCGCTGGTCCTGCCCGCGCTGGCGCCCAACCTGCTGACGCTGTGCGCCGCGCTCTTCGTGTACGGGGCATCGGCCGGCATGTCGGACGTGGCGATGAACGCCCTCGGCGTCGAGGTGGAGAACCGCCTGGACAAGTCGATCATGTCCGGACTGCACGGGATGTGGAGCGTGGGCGCCCTGATCGGTTCGGCGGCGGGCACGGTGGCCGCGCATCTGGGCACCGACGCCCGGCTGCACCACACGCTGGCCGCCCTCGTGCTCACCGTGCTCGGCCTGATCGCGTGCCGGGGCGTACTGGATCTGCGCAGCGAACCGGACGAGGAGCCGCCGCCGCGCTTCACGCTGCCGCCGAGGTCTGCGCTGATCATCGGCGCGGTGGGCTTCTGCGCGGTGTTCGCGGAGGGCGCCAGTCTGGACTGGTCGGCGGTCTATCTCCGGGACATCATGGACACCTCCGCCGGGCTCGCCGCTGCCTCTACGACGGCGTTCGCGCTGACCATGGCGGTCGCCCGGATCGCCGGCGACAAGGTCGTCGACCGCTTCGGCGCGGTCAGGACCGTACGGTTCGGCGGTGTCCTCGCGACGGTCGGCGGACTGCTCGTGGTCGCCTCGCCGAACGCGGTCCTGGCGATGTGCGGCTTCGGGTTCCTCGGGCTCGGTGTGGCCGTGGTCGTCCCGCTCGCCTTCGCCGCGGCCGGGCGCAGCGGGCCGAACCCGAGCCAGGCGATCGCGGGCGTCGCCACCATCACGTACACCTCCGGGCTGATCGCCCCGTCCGCGATCGGCTCGCTGGCCGAGGCGACCTCGCTGGTCGTGTCGTTCGGCCTGGTGACGGTGCTGGCGTTCGGCCTGGTGCTGGGGGCCGGGGTGCTGCGGGCGGGCGATCGCAGATCGGTGTCGCCCTCGGACGCCGGCGCCCCGAGCGCGGCGGCCGTCGAGCAGCGTCCCTGATCCCCCGCGCCGGCGGACGGCCGGTGCGCCGCTCCCGGTCCCCCGCCCCACCTGCTTCGTCCGTGCCCAGGACGCCCGGCCCGGCCGCGAACGCTCCGCGGCCGGGCACTAGCATGACGCTGCTCATTTCCGCGGCGGCGACGTGCCCGGCGAGGGCCGCAGCGCACGACGACGCGGGGCGATTCCCCACCCTCATGGCCCGTCCTGTCGGCATGCGCCCGAACCGCGTGTTCCGCTGGTCATCGAGCAGCCACCGGGCCCCGGTCGGGCCGGCGGATCTCAGCACCACCCCAGCAACACATCGAGGAGCAAGACCATGGCGGGCTTCGGCTGGAAGCTGCACGGCGACGGCAAGAGCCTCGCACCGGGTGAGGTCGTGAGGCCGGACGAGCGGCTCACCTGGGGGCGCACGGTCGGTCTCGGCGCGCAGCACGTGGTCTCCATGATCGGGGCCTGCTTCGTCGCCCCCGTCCTGATGGGGCTCGACCCCAACCTCGCCGTGATGGCCTCCGGCGTGGCCACCATTCTCTTCCTGCTGATCACCCGGGGTCATATCCCGAGCTACCTGGGCAGCAGCCTCTCGTTCATCGGTGTCGCCGCCGTCATCAGCACGCAGGGAGGTGACGCGGCGACCCTCACCGGCGCCCTGCTGGTCGTCGGCGCGGTCCTCTTCCTGTGCGGGGCCATCGTCCGGGCCCTCGGGGCCCGCGTCATCCACGCGGTACTGCCTCCGGTGGTCACGGGTGCGGTGGTCATGCTGATCGGGTTCAACCTGGCGCCGGTCACCGCCGGCACCTACTGGCCCCAGGACCAGTGGACAGCGCTTCTGACCATGCTGTTCACGGGGTTCGCCCTCGTCGTGCTGCGCGGCTTCTGGTCCCGTATCGCGATCTTCCTCGGGCTGGCCTTCGGGTACGCCGCCTCCTGGGTCTTCGACCGCGTGTTCGGCAAGATCCACTCCCCCGCGGGCGGTGCCGAGGCGGTCGACCACTGGCGCCTGGACCTCTCGGGCGTGTCCAAGGCGGACTGGATCGGCCTTCCCGACCTGCATGCCCCGAGCTTCTCGCTCTCGGCCGTTCTGGTCGCCCTGCCCGTCGTCATCGCCCTCGTCGCCGAGAACGCGGGGCACGTCAAGGCGGTCGGTGAGATGACGGGCGAGCCGCTCGACGACCGGCTCGGGACGGCGATCATGGCCGACGGTGCGGCGACCGTGCTGTCGACGTCCGTGGGCGGCCCCGCCACCACCACGTACGCGGAGAACATCGGTGTCATGGCCGCCACGCGTGTCTACTCGACCGCCGCCTACTGGTGCGCTGCGGGCTTCGCGATCCTGTTCGGGCTCTGCCCCAAGTTCGGTGCCGTCGTGGCCGCCATTCCCGGCGGCGTCCTCGGCGGGATCACGGTCATCCTCTACGGCATGATCGGCCTGCTGGGCGCCCAGATCTGGGTCCGTTCCCGGGTCGACCTCTCCAACCCCCTGCACCTGGTGCCGACGGCCGCGGGTCTCATCGTCGGCATCGGCAATGTGAGCCTGAAGCTCACGGACAACTTCCAGCTCAGCGGCATCGCGTTGGGGACGCTGATCGTCCTCATCGGCTACCACGCGCTGCGCGTCCTGGCGCCCGCCCACATGACGGACGAGCCGCCGCTCCTCGAACCGGAAAATGCGGGGTACGACCGGGGCGTGCCGGACGGATCGTGATCGCGGGCGCCGCCATCGGTGAGGCCGTTCCGACGGGGAACGGCCTCACCGATCTGTTCGCCGCGCTGATCTGCTCGCCGCGCTGATCCGTACGCCGCGCGGCAGGTCGCGGCCCACGTCCGGGCCCGCGGGGTTCAGACGTCGACGGACACGTACTCCTTACCCTTGTCGTTCTCGATGACGACCTTCTGTACGTCATCCATGGGGACGGCCGCCGAGCCGTCGAGGTTGGCACCCTCCTTCTCGTCGGCGACGAGCCAGCTGCCCGCGATCTCGCGGCTGCCGTCCTTCGCGACGACCACCACGCGGCAGCGCTCACCCGCCGGGATGCCCGTGACCGAGGCATTGAGACGGATCCAGTCGACGGCCGGGGTCACCCGGAGCCTCATCTCAGTGCCGGTCGAGGCGCTGCGGCCCTCGACGACCTTCATGCCGCCCGGCTGAGCCGGTGGCACGGTCGCCGCGACCGAGGGGGCCGGGGGTGTCGCCTCGTGGGTGCGCTCGCCGGTGTTCTGGCCGATCAGGACGCCGCCGCCGAGGACGGCTGCCGCCGCGACCGCCGCGACCGCGCCCAGGACCGCTCTTCGCCGCAGCGTCTGCCCGGCGCGTTCGTTGCGGACCTGCCTCAGCGTGCGCTGGAGCAGCAGGTCACCGCCTTCCGGGGGCCCGTCGAGGAAAGCCTCCGGGGGCACTTCGCCGAGAGCGGACTCCATCTCCCGTAGCCCGTCCAGTTCGTCGCGGCACGTCTGGCACGACGCCATGTGTTCGTCGACGGTTCGCACCTCCTGCTCATCGAGCGCGCCGAGGACATAGGCGCCGAGCAGTTCGCTGTCGTGTTCCCTGGTGCTCACACCGCCACCCCCTTCAACGCCACCAGCTTCACTGCTTTCGGTCTGTCCGCGTACATGTCCCGCAGAGCCTTCAACGCATAGTGTGACCGGGACTTGACCGTCCCGGGTGGTATCCCGAGTCTGTTCGCCGCCTCGGCGACGCTCCTGCCCTGGAAGTAGATTTCCATAAGCACGTCCCGGTGGTCCGGGGAGAGCCGGTCGAGCGCCTCCATGACGACCATCGAGTCGACCACGGCGTCCGCGTGGTCCTGCTCGACGGGCTGGGTGGTCACCGACTCGGCGACCTCCGTGGGACGCGCGGCCTTGGCCCGGTACCGGTCCGTGATGATGTTGCGGGCCACGGTGAGCAGCCAGCCACGTACCGAGCCCTTGCCGTTGACCAGCGCGTCCGGGTGTTTCCAGGCCCGGATCAGGGTTTCCTGGACCACGTCCTCGGCGGCGCTGCGATCGCCGGTCAGGCGTTGCGCGTACGCGAGCAGGGCTCTGCCGTGTTCCTCGTAGAGGGACCGGATCAGTGCCTCGTCACCGGTGTCCTGTCTCTGCCGGCTGCGGGACCACAATGCCGCCATCCATCTTCTCCGTCCTCTCCTGGGCCGATGCGCTGAACACGGATGGCGGACCGGGCCGGTTCAATCCCCGACGGATGTGATCTGAATCACGGGCCGGCCGGGGGTCGCGCGAGGGGTCCCGGTCACCCCGCCTTGCACTGCCGGTCCTCGTTGATGCAGCGCACCAGCTCCGTCATGCGGTCCCCGGTCATCACGTTCACGAACATCGCGTGGTCGGTGATCGGATCGCGCAATTGCTCCGGGAAGGAGTCGACGGCGAACGGTGTGTCCTCCGGGAGTTCATAGGTGAGGGTGACGCGCAGTTGCGGCACGGGGAACGTGGCCCGCGGGCAGGTGCCGTCGGCGGCGGGGAACTGTGCGTGCGTACGGTGGTCGGGGCTGTCGGTGGCGAGGCCGTTCCAGCAGCTCGGGAAGTCCAGGGTGCGGGTCGGGCCGCTGCCCTGCGGGCAGCGCGCGTAGTTCCGGGTGAACCGGTCCGGGTAGCCGGAACAGCCCCACTGGGCGCGGACGTTCGCGCTTTCCGTGGTGGCGGCGACCGGGTCGCCCGTCACCAGCCGCAGGAAGCGGGGCATGCCGACGACCGAGCTGACCGGGTTGCCGCGGAACTCCACCCGCACCGAGGAGGCGGTGACGGCCTCGCCGGTGTTGCCGTGGGCGCCGACTCCGGCCTTGTGGGCTTCGCCGGTGCGGTCGAGGCGGCGCAGCACCGGCCAGTAGTACGTGGACCGGTCGCCGCCCGCGCAGGTGGTCTCGGCGGCGGCCAGAGTCCGGTCGGTGGACAAGGCGTCGGTGGAGAGATTGCCGACGTAGTCGTGGGTGTGGTGGGCGCCGTTCACGACGCCCGGGGAGGTCACGACGTTGTCCATGTTGTAGTGGCCCTGTTCGTTGCGGCCGCAGTCGACGGTGTACGAGCCGGTGGACGCGTCGGGCCCGGCCGCGGGCGTCCGCGTCGGCACAACGGTCCCGATGTCCACGTACTTGTCGTCGGCGGGCGCGCCGGACACCGTGGCGGCCCTGTCGGCGCCGAACGTCATGACGCCCAGGATCACGATCAGCCCGAGCGTCACGGGCAGAATCCCCCAGAACAGAAGGGAGTTGGGGAAGGGCAGCTTGATCCGCACGGAAGCAGAGTGGCATCAGGGGCCAGGTCAGGCAAGATTGCCCGCACGTCAGCCTCGAAACCTCCATCAACTCCCTTCCGGCGAACGTCAGTGGAACAACTGTCCGCGTACAGCACCGTCAGGGAACTGCCGGGTGTGCACGTTCGAGTAGAAGTTGGTCGGGCTCCCCTTGAGGCGTGCGATCAGCTCGGCGTCGGGGGTGCTGACGCTGCCGGAGATCGCGAAGATGTTCTTCGGTACGGGAGTGACGAACAGCGGGAGCCGTACGTCGCCGTTCTCGCCGAGCACTCCTTCGTGGATGTGTCCGGCCAGCGGAGCCCCGATGTTCACCCAGGCCATGGAGTAGTCGACGCGGTCCGGCCTCGGGTGCAGGAACGTGGTGCTGTGCCCGTCCGGGTCGCCCGCCCTCCCGGGCTCGTCGGCCGGGATCTCCTGGCCGCCGTCCGCGAGCGCGCGCAACTTGCCGCCCCTGATGATGCTGAGCGGGTTCACCGGCTTCTCCAGGAGCCGGAGTTGTCCGCGCACCGTGCCGCCGGGGGACTCCTCGGAGTGCAGGTCGATGTAGAAGCCGCCGGGGTCGGTGCGCAGCCGCCGGGCGAGCGCGGCGGAGGACATCGAGGTCTGCCCGGCGGCGGAATTCACCGAGGCGGGCATGGCCGTGCCGAACAGCTCAGCCTTCACCCCGCCGTCGCTGCCGGCCTGGCCCTGGTGGAGATGGCCGCGCGCCGGCCTGCCGATGCCGTTCCAGGTGAGGGCGAAGGTGACGCGGTCGCCCTTGACCTTGATGAGCGCGACGGCCTTGCCGTCCTGGGCGCCCTCGGCAGGCCCGTCCTTCTTCCGCGCTGCCTGGTCGCCGGTGAGCCGGGCGATCAGGGAGACGGCCGGTGCCCGCGCCGCTTCGGCGGCGGCCGTCGAGACCCGGGCGCCATCGGATCCCCCGGCGCCCGGGCCGTTCTCGGCTGACGCCGTGGCCGAACCGGCGAAACCGGTGAGACCGGCGACGAGCACGGCGACGCCCGCCGCGACAGTGAGCCTTCGCATGTCTTTCGTCCTTCCGGGAGTTGGGCTTTTAGGGCCCTTCGCGTCGACCAACGGACGCACGGACCGAACGGTTCAACGCCGTCCGCGATTCGGGGCGTCGGCAGACAGGACGGCGCTCGCTGAACCCGTACCGCGGACGGCACGTGTGGGCCACGGGGAACTCACCCCACCGCTCCTCACGACGTACGAGAGAGGTCATCACCATGCGCGCACGCAAGGCTCTGTTCGCGATCCCGCTGGCCCTGGGACTTGTCGCCTGCGGTACCGGGAGCGACGGCGACGCCGGCGCGGACCGGAAACCGGTCAAGGCGGCGCCCGGCACCGAGGTCACCGTGGCGGACGTCGGGCTCGGCCCCATCCTGGTCGACGGCCAGGGCCGCACTTTGTACGCCTTCACCAAGGACAAGGAGGCCACCAGCAACTGCGACGCGCAGTGCATCGCCGTGTGGCCCGCGCTGACCAGCCCTTCCCCCGCCGACGCGGGCAAGGGCGTCAAGAAGTCGCTGCTGCGCGAGGCGAAGCAGTCGGGGGGTGCCGTGCACGTCACGTACGGGGACTGGCCGCTGTACTACTACGTCGGCGACATGGCGCCCGGTGACGTCAACGGGCAGGGCCTGGACGGCGAGTGGTTCGCCGTGTCGCCCGACGGAAAACTCGTCCGCAAGTCCGCGTGACCGTCCCCCAGGCCCGGTCCCGTACCGCTCCGACTCCCGTACGCCCTTGATCCGGCGGGTCGTTGAACCGTTCCGCTTCCACGGTCGTTCCTGGAGCGGGGCGGGACACGCCCGCCGGACGACGCGTACGAGGGAGGAGCCTTGGCCGAGATCGAGATGCCGGGAGACGAGGTGCAACGTCTCGGTGAGCTGCTGGGCCGGGTGGTGGATCTCATCGACACCCGGCCGTCGGGCTACAACCCCGAGGACGTCGGCCCGCCACTGGTGCGCCCCGGCACGAACTTCGACGACGCGTGGAAGGACGGGCGCGTGCAGGTCAAGCGGAACAGCAAGGACCTCAAGGACGGCTGCGACGCCATCGTGAAGGCCTTCGCCGAATTCGACACCAAGATGGGCTCTTCGCTCACGGAAAGCGGCAGCCAGGGCGGTGGCGGCGACGCAACACCCGCCGGGGGTGCCACCCGGCCGTCGTCCTAGGTCGACGGCCTCATCGCTTCCCCCAACGCCCGGCCGACACGAGCCCGGCCCGAAACGAACTGAGGAGAACGGTCCCATGACCGCTGGTTCGCACACCTTCGGGATCGCCATCCCGGAGAACTGGACGGAGTACGACCTGCACGGCGACACGCTCGCCGAGCGCCGCGCCGAGATGCTGCGGCACGCTCCGCAGAAGGAGACCCGGGACGCCATCAACCACACGTTCCGCAGCGCGCGGCGCATCATGGAGGGCGCCCGCATGCGCGGCGCCGTCTATGCGGCGGGCACCACCGCAATGTACGAGGACGGCCTGCTGATGGCCGGGCTCATGGTGTTCAGCGTGAATCCGCCGCCCGGTGAGGACTTCTCCGCCAAGGGCATCGCCGAACAGTTCTCGGCCACCGGGGGCCGCCGCCGCGAGGGCACCACCCGGACCCTCACGACAGCGACGCTGCCGGGTGTCGGTCCGGTCGGCCGGATGACCGGCATCGAGGAAACGGAGATCGCCGACGGCATCTCGTACAAGATGGTGGTGACGCACACGTTCGTGCCGGTTCCCGGTGGTGAGCGGGTCCTGATCATCACCTGCTTCAGCCCGAACATTCCGCTCGCCGAGCCGCTGTGCGACCTCTTCGACGCCATCACCTCGACGTTCGCCTTCGGCGAGGAGGCGCCGGTGGCCGCCGGCGCGCCGGCCACCTGACCGACGCCGGCCTCGCACAGGGCCCGGCCGTTCCTTCCTGGGAGGGACGGCCGGGCCTCTTCTTCGTGTGTGCCGAAGGCCGGAAGGCCCCCGCTCCCCCGGTGGCCGGAGGGGAGCGGAGGCCTTCCGGCCTTGCTCTGTGGTGCGGTGCGACGTGGTGCGGTACGCCGTACTGCCGGTCAGTCCACCGTCGTCGCGGGCACGCGGACCGTGGTGAAGCGGCCGTCGCCGAGCTGCAGATGGGCGCGGCCGGGTTCGCTGTCCTGGCCCATCAGGCCGCGTGGCAGGCGGGCGCCGACGAGTTCGCCGTCGCCCATCAGGCGGGGCGCGAGCAGCGCGCCGCAGCGGTTGCGGCGTACGGCGGCCTGCCAGCCGCCGATGCCGCCGAGCAGCGCCTCGTTGTTGCCGGCCACGATCAGGCCCCAGCCGTCCCCGGCGCTGCCGCGGGCGAGCGCGACAAAGTCGGTGTCGAGCTCGGAGTTGATCATCATCTCGGCGTCGTCGACGAGGATGGCCCCGGCGGGGCTGTCCACCTTGCCGAGTGCGGCACGGAAGTCGGCGACCGCGACATCGGCGTCGGTGAAGACCTCCACGACGCCGGGCTGACCGGCGAGGCCACGCAGCGGCGAATTGCGGGGCGCGATCACCACGATCTTCGTGCCGGACGCGGTCAGCGACTTCGCCATGGTGAGCAGCACCGTGCTGCGGCCCGACCTCGGCGGACCGGCGACCACGAAGGACGGCACCTGTGACAAGTCGGTTCCGATGGCGGCGAGTTCGTCGCCGCCGACGCCGATCATCGACCACAGCGCGGAGACGCCGTGCGGCTTGCGGGCGAGGGCGTCCGCGAAGTCCAGCTCGTCGGGCAGGACGTCCACGCGGAACGGCCTGCGCTCGGCGGGCACGTCGGCGTCCCGTTCCCCGACCCGTTCGGCGAGTGCGCCCAGTGCCCGGGCCTGGCCCGCGCCGGTGGCGTCGGTGCCGTCGGTGCCGTCGGTGCCGTCGGTGCCGTCGGTGCAGGGGATCAACGCGACCTGGGCGCTGTTGATGTCCTTGGCGAGGACACCGCGGCCGGCCGGGAGGTCCTCGGGGACGTTGCGGGCGTTGAGGCCCACCATGGAGTAGTCGGAGCGGTCGTTGAGGCGCAGGACCAGCTTGTCCTCGGTGGAGGCGGAGAACCGGCTCTGGCCGAGGATGCGGTCGCCGGACAGGACCAGATGCACGCCGACACTCGCCCCCTCGCGCATCAGAAGGGTCATGGCGTCCATCAGGCTGCCCTGGTCGTAGTTGGCGAAGTCCCGCTCGAACGCCTCGAACCGGTCGACGAGCAGCAGGATGTGCGGGGGCCGCTCCGCCTCGGGCAGGGCGCGGCGCAGCTCGGTGAGGTCGGCGACACCCCGCCTGCCGAGGAGTTCACGGCGCCGACCGACCTCGGCGACCAGGCGGTTCAGAAGGCGGGCCACCCGCTCGACCTGACCCCGGTCCACCACGGCACCGCAGTGCGGCAGTCCACTGAGAGCCTGGAGGGCTCCGTTGCCGCAGTCGAGTCCGTACAGGTGGACGTCCGCGCAGCCGTGCGCGCCGGCGAGAGCGGCGGCGAGGGTGCGCAGCGTCTGGGACCGGCCGCTGCGCGGCGAGCCGACGATGTACAGATGTCCCATCTCATCGGGGTCGAAAGCCAGTTGACGCTGTGCCTGCTCGGTGGGTACGTCCACGAGGCCGTACCCCACCGGGGCGAGCCGGCCGTCCTCGGCCGCCTCGGGGGGCGTGGGCAGGTCGGCGAGCGTGAGGATGTCGGGCAGCGGGGGCAGCCAGGGGCGGCGGGCGGGAGGTACGGAGAGCTGGGTGGCCGCTTCGCGTACCGCGCCGACCAGGACCGACAGGTCGGTGACCGGCTGGAAGGTGTCCTCCTGGGCGTCCGGCCTGGGTATCGGGGCGCCGAGAGCCTCCCAGTGGAGTTCGGTGAGCACCGGCGCCGGGCGGTCCTCGTCCGAGTCCGAGGCGTCGAGGCGGCGGCCGCCGATCCGGCCGGTCTGGAACGGCAGCAGCGCCGCGTGGCCGAGCCTGGCGTGGGCGCGGCCAGGGGTGCGGGGCGAGAGCTGCCCGGAGTCGGGGGCGTCGATGATGTCGCGGCTCTCGCTGGTGTCGGTGGTGCGCAGCGCGATCCGCAGGTTGGTGTTGGCGCGGATGTCGGCGGTGACGGCGCCGGAGGGCCGCTGGGTGGCGAGGATCAGGTGGATGCCGAGGGAGCGGCCCCGCTGGGCGATGTTGACGAGTCCGGAGACGAAGTCGGGGAGTTCTCGCACCATCGACGCGAACTCGTCGATGACGAGGACGAGCCGGGCCATGGGGGCGAGTCCGGGGCGGCGGGTGCGCTTGTCGGTGTAGTCGTCGATGTCCTTGGCCCCGGCCTCGGCGAGGATGTGCTCGCGTCGCTTGAGTTCGGCGCCGAGGGACACCAGGGCCCGCCCCACGAGGTGGGTGTCCAGGTCGGTGACCATGCCGACGGTGTGCGGCAGGTCCTCGCACTCGGCGAAGGCGCTGCCGCCCTTGTAGTCGACGAGGACGAAGTTCAGCTCGTCCGGCCGGTTGGCGACGGCGAGGCTCGCCACCAGGGACTGGAGCAGTTCGGACTTGCCGGATCCGGTGGTGCCCGCGATCAGGCCGTGCGGCCCGTCGGCGGCCAGGTCGACGGCGAACGGACCGTCCACGCCCTCGCCGATCACGGCGCGGGTGCTGCGGGCGGCGATCACCCAGCGCGCGGCGACGGCGTCGGGGGTGGGCGGTTCGAGACCGAGTACGTCGAGGAGCCGGGCGGAGGCGGGCAGCAGGTTCTCGTCGGCGTCGTCGCCCACGTCGCGGATCGGCGCCAGCGCGCGGGCCACGCCCACGCACCAGGAGCGGGTCGGCGCGTCCATGCGGACCTCGTCGACGGGGTCCGCGTTGTCCTGCTCGGCGCGCAGCCACTTCGGTCCGGCCACGGCCACGGCGCGGCACTCCTCGGGCAGGAGCCGGGCCTCGTCGTCCACGCAGAGCGCGTACACGCCGACGGCCGGCCCGTCGCGGAGGATCTGGATGACGCCGGGCAGGGAGCGCAGTCTGCGGGCACCGTCGAGGACGACCAGGACGTCGGGTTCGCCCATGGCTCCGCCGCGCGGTGCCCGGTCGCCGGCCTGCTGCCGGGCGGCGATCACGGTGGTGAGTTCCGCGATGCGGCGGCCCACGGACTCGGCGCTCGCGCCGACCAGGGAGATGGTGTCCTCGCCGAGCGGCGCGCAGTGCGGCAGCCAGTGCACCCAGGACCAGCGGTCCGCGCCGCCCGCGCCGGACAGTACGCAGATCCGCAGGTCGGAGGGGCTGTGCAGGACGGCGGCCTGGGCGATCAGCCAGCGCACCAGCGGCTCGGCACTGTCGCCTCCGGCGACGCCCATGACGCCACAGGCGCGCAGCGGCACGGTCACGGGCACGGCGTGCGTGGTGCGGTCGACCCTGCGTCGGTGTTCCGGCTCGGCGGGGTCCTGGAGCTCCACGTAGGCGGGGCGGTCGGCGACGCCGAGCCGCATCAGCAGGAAGTCGTCGTCGCGCCAGCGGCGCTCCCACAGCCGCTGCCGCGGGCCGGTGGCGATCAGAAGGGCCGACGCCGGGTCCGGGGCGGCGAGGCGCCGGGCGTGCTGTTCGGCGAGCACCGCCTCGTCCACGTCCTGTTCCAGGACGGCCTTCTTCTCCTCGTACTCCTTGAGCTGGTTCTCGTAACTCTCCTTGCCGCGGCGCTTGTTGGAGAACTGGGAGATGAGGGCGACGACCGGGGAGAGGACACCGAAGATCAGGAACCTGGGGTTGTCGAAGATGACGAACGAGACGCTGGCCATCATCAACGGCGCGAAGATCAGCATGAGCTGGAGCTTGTTGCGGGTGGGTTTGCCGGGCGGTACGGGGAGCTGGAAGCGGTTGTTGACGGGCGGGGGCAGCAGCCGGGGCGGCCGGTTGTAGTCGAGGCCCACGCCGTCGTCGGAGGGCTGGAGGGCGGCGTCGGGCACGGAGGGCGCGGCCAGTTCGAGCAGGGCCGGGCCGACGGTGAGGACGCCGCCGAGCGGCCACTCTGTCCAGTCCTGCGCCTCGGTGCCGTCCCGTGTGACGTCGTCCTGGTCGACGGGGCGTACGGTCGCGGTGCCGTCGGCGTGCACCTTCAGGCGCGCCGCGGTCTTCGCGAGCCCTTCGGCGCGGAGCTGGATGCGGCAGGACGCGGCGGAGCCGATCTCGTAGTCGCCGGGCGACAGCCGGAACACCAGCCCGGCGTCGGCGCCGCCGATGCCGCGCAGTTCCACGACGCCGTCCGGCTCCGGGCCCGCCTCGGGTGCGGGGGCGTCCAGGGACAGCAGGCTGCCGGAGCGCAGGGCGGCGGCGGCCATCGGCTGGTCGGCGGGGAGCGGGGTGGCCCCGTGGTACAGGACGGGCGGTGTGTCCGGGGCGCCGCCGCGCAGCCGCCGGTGCAGTTGCTCGGCGAGTTCGCCCGCGGGGGCCTCGGGGTCGGCCTCGATCATGATGTCCGCGGTCTGACCCTGCTCCGGGTCGACGGCGGTGACGGTCAGACGCATCGTCAGTGCTCCTTGGGCACGGGGGTCACCAGGGGTGCGGGGATGTCGGCCGGGCCGGAGAGGGGCCCGGCCCGGCCGGCATCCGGGCGGGGTCACTTGCGGAGGCTGGAACCCATCTCGGAGTCGAACTGGGTCATGCCCTCGCCGTACTTCTTGATGTACTCGGAGATGCCGGTGAGGCCCTCGGTGACCTTGCCGTAGTTGTCCGTGTACTCCTGCACGAAGGGCTGGAAGTCGTTCTTCGCCGACGGGGTGTTGTAGCCGTCGGCGGTGAGCGCGTCCAGGTCGGACTTGATCTTGTTGAGCTGGGCGACCGCGATCTCGTACTCGTTCATGGTCTGCGAGGCGGCGGCGCTGGTCTTCTCGTCGTTGACGATGTAATCGGCCATCGGAATGTCTCCTGTTTCCAAGTCGGTGGTGCGGACGGTTGTTTCATGGACCATCTCGTGGATCCGCGCCCTACACACGACGGGTGCGACCATTCGGTTCAGACTTTGATGGGGACTTCTTCCGGCGGATTCGCCAATTCGGTGTCCTGGTTGGAGTTGACGGCGCCGATGGTTTTCGTGGGAAGCGAGGCGAGCGGCACCTCGGGGCCCTTGGTCTTGAATCCGTGGTCGTTCTCGACCTTCTTGCCGGCCAGCGAATTTCCCACGCCGTAGCCGAGTTTGATGCCCGCGTTCTCCAGGGTGGTCTGCGCGTCGGCGCCCTTGGCATCCACCTCGTAGCCGACGCTGACGGCCTGGCCGACGGCGCCCTTGAGGATGCTGGTGAGGGCCTCGTAGCCGTATTCGTGGAGCTCGGTGACGGAGGTGGGGCCGCCCGCGTAGGCGTGGTAGTCGTGGATCGCGGTGTGCTGCTCGTTGAAGGAGCCGTTGGCGTCGATCTCGGTGAGAGTTTTGCCGTTGGCGTCCTTCACCTGCACGGAGCCGTTGTTGTTGACCTTGACGTCGAACGTGGCCGGGTTGCCGTTGTTGTCGGTCGTGGTGACGGTGCCCTCCACGCCGTCCTTGGTGACGGTGAACGTGGTGTTCTCGCCGCCCGCGGTGTTGCTGAACGAGGTGCTGCCGTCCGGGTTCTGCGTGATGGTGACGTTGCCCGCCTGGTCGGTGGTGGTGGCGGCGCCGTTGGCGAAGGTGGTGGTGGCGCCGCCGCCGTCGGGGGTGACGACGGGCGCCGCGCCCGGCCCGCCGGTCACGGTGGTGTTGTTGCTGAAGGTGACCTGCGGGAATCCGGCGGGCCCCTCCTGTCCTGCTCCGGGTTGCGCCTGAGCCACGCCGGGCCCGGTGAGGGTGCCGTCCGGTCCGACGGTGACCTTGTCGCCGGGCTGGTTGCTGCCGGGCACGGACACGTCGAAGCTGCCGTCGCCGTTGGCCTTCACGTCGAACGGGCCGCCGTGGACGGTGGAGGCGCCCTTGCCGCCGACCGGGATGTCCGCGGAGGGACCGCCGCCGTTGCCGCCGACCGTGAAGGTCTCGGGGCCCGGCGCGGGGTCACGGTTGAAGGGGTTGTGCGGGCCGTCCACGATGTCGGACTTCTGGCCCGGCGTACCGGCGTTCTCCACGTCGCCGGGGCTCTTGCCGAAGGTGGTGTTGTTGGTGTCCACGCTGGTGTTGCCGCCGAAGAAGCCGTCGTGGTGGACGACGGGGCCGCCTCCGGGCGTGGGCACGGTGATGCCGCTGTTGCCGTCACCGGTGACGGTGCTGATGGAGGTGTTGCCGGGGTTGTTGCCGATGGGGTTGCCCGCCGTGTCGATCGGAAGGTTGGTGACCGGGTCGACGTGGGTGCCGGAGGGGCCGAGGCTGGTGACGCCGCCGGGTGCGAAGGTGCCGGTGGCCGGTCCGTACGTGACGGAGAACTCGCCGTCGGGTCCGCCCGCGTTCGGGCCGTGCACGACGGTGCTGCCGGGCTCATGCACCGGGTCGGCACCGTGCGTGGTGATCGTGGGTCCGTCCGGGCCGTTGGACAGGGTGTTCTGGCCGCCGGTCATCTCCGGTGAGCCGAACAGGCCCCAGCCCTCCTGCTGCGGGGTGTTCACCGTCACCTGTGTGTTGGTGCCGGTGATGCCGGCGCCGCTCGGCGAGTTGTTGACCGTGGCCTGGCCATTGTTGTCGACGGTGTGGCTGACGCCGGAGTCGTGGTGGACGGTGGTGGTGGCCGGGCCGGTGCCGTCGTTGCCGATGGTGGTCGTGAACCCGTCGCTGGTGAAGGTGGTGGTCTGCCCGTCCGTCGAGAGGGTGGCGCCGTTGGCGTTGGTGATCGTGCTGGGGGCCGGTGCGGGCACCGGTCCGCCGCCCGCGGCGTTCGGTGGCGGCGGCGGCACCTTCGCCTCGGCCCCGTCGGGGGTCTGTGCGGTGATCGTGCCGTCGGCGCCCGAGTTGACGGTCGTGGGCGGACCGCCGGGTATCTGGCTGTGCGTGAAGGTGACATCGCCGCCCGGGTTGACCGTGGTGTTGACGCCCTGGGTGTTGACGCCGTTGGCGCCGACATCGGCCTGCGCACCGGCGGCTGAGGTGTCGGTGAAGGTGGCCACGGGGTTGTTGCCGGCGTCGGTGTTGGCGGTGATGGTGACCGGGCCGTTGGTGACGGTGCCGGTGTTGTCCACGCTGAAGTTGCCGTTGTTGTCGGCGGCGGTGGTGCCGTTCGCCCCGGTGGTGACGGTGCTGTTGGGGCCCGCCGGGGCGTTGTTGCTGATGGTGCCGTCGTTGTTGATCGTGCTGTTCGCGGTGTTGGTGCCGTTGACGTCCGTCTGGGCACCGTTCCCCGTGAGGGTGGTGCTGCTGCCGCCGGAGGTGGTGACCTGCGTCGGGGTGCCTGCGTCGCCCGGGTTGACGGTGACCGAGGCGGGCCCGCCCTGCGGTCCGACCGTGGTCGGGCCGTCTCCGCCGGTACTCACCGACGTACCGTTCTGGCTGACGGTCGTGACGCCGTCCGGGCCGTGATTGACCTGGACCGGGTTGATGGTGCCCACGCTGCCGCCGATGCCGTTCGGGCCGTGACTCGCCTGGATCGGGCCGTTGCTGACGGTCGTTGTGCCGTTGTTGCCGACCGTGACCGTGGTGTTGTCCGGACCACCGGTGTTGACCGTCTGGCTACCGGCTGCCGTGGGCGCGGATTTGGTGACGGTGCCGTCCTCATGGACGCTGGTGGTGCTGCCGTCGGCGGTGGTGACCTGGGCGGGATTTTCGCCGGCGGGCGGTTTTACGGTGACCGAGGTGGGGCCGCCCTGCGGTCCGACCGTGGTCGGGCCGTTCCCGCCCGTACTCACCGACGTACCGTTCTGACTGACGGTCGTGACACCGTTCGGACCCTGGCTGACCTGGACCGGGTTGGCGGTGCCCACGCTGCCGCTGATGCCGTTCGGGCCATGACTCGCCTGGATCGGGCCACTGCTGACTGTCGTGGTGCCGCTGTTGTTGACGGTCACGGTGGCGCCGTTGGGGCCGTGGACGGTGACCGAGTGGCCGCCGCCGTTGTCCACGGAGATGGTGGTGTTGCCCGCGTTCACCGGATTCCCGGGGGTCGGCTGCGGCACGGCCGGCGGGACCGGGTTGCCCTGTGCGTCGTTGGCCGTGATGGTGCCGTCGGGAGCGACGTGGATCTCCTGGTCGCCGTGGGCGATGCTCGCCGAGCCGTCGTTGTTGACCGTGGTCGAGCCGCCGATGGTGACGCCGTCCGCGCCGTGGCTGATCCCGTCGACCTGGAACTTGCCGTTGGGGTTGATGGTGAACGTCGTGCCGTCCGGGGCGCTGAACTTGATGTCGAGCGGCGAGAAGTCGACCTTGCCGCCGGGGCCCGCGGCCGTACCGCCGCCGTAGCCGTCGGTGGTGATCCCGCTGACGGTGACGCCGCCGTCCGGTCCCGTCGAGACCTGTGGCTGGCCGCCGGGCGGGGTCACGTCGAGGCCGCCGCCGGGCTTGGTGGTGACGGCGGTGCCGTCGGGGCCGTTGAAGGTGACCGGGGCCACGCCGTTCGGGCCGCCCACGGCGATGTCCCCGTTCGGGTTGACCGTGATCGGCGGCTGGGGGCCGGAGGGGTTCAGGTCGAACTGTCCCTGCGGGTTGACGGCGACCGTTCCGCCGTCGGGCGTGCTGAACTTGATGTCGACGGGCGAGAACTCCACGTTCCCCCCGCCGCCGGTGGCCGTACCGCCGCCACCGCCGTCGGTCGTGATGTTGCCGGTGGTGATGGAGCCGTCCGGGCCGACCGAGACCTGCGGCTGGCCGCCGGACGGGGTCACGTCGAGCGAGTTGCCCGGACCGTTGAACTGGACCGTGTCGGGGGTGGGGCCGCCGGTGGTCACCGTGAACCCCGTGTTGTCGAGCGTGGTGGCGGGGCCGCCCGGCGTGGTGATGGTGGCGCCGCCGCCCGGGGGGATGCTGGTGTTCACGTTGGTGTCGGTGAAGGTGACCGCGCCGCCCGCGTTGGCCGGGGGCAGGTTGACGTTCTGGCCGCCGCCGTCGCCATTGATGACGCTCACGTTGCCGTTGTTGCCGACGGTGGCCTGCGTGCCGTCCGGCAGAGCGAATCCGCCTCCCGGGGTCCCCGTGTTGCCGATGAGCGTGGTGTTGCCGAAGTTGATGTCGACGTTGCCGTCGGCGGGGTTGTGGGTCGCCACCGGCTGTCCCGCCGGGGGGCCGTTGAAGACCGAGTTGACGCCGTTCGTGTTGTCCGTGGTGAGCCCGCCACCGCCCACCGTCGTGGAGCCGCCGTTGTCGGTCAGGGTGAGGCCGTTCGGGGTGGAGACCGTGTTGTTGTTGACGGTGAACTCCGGTGTGGGGCCACCGCCGTCGCCGCCGGGCGAGCTGAACGTCGTGGCGCCGCCCGGCCCCTTGGAGACCTCGCCGAACGACCCCGAGGTCGTGAAGCCGCCGTTCGGGCCCAGCTCCGTGGAGAGCGCCGGCTTCTCCGACTGCGCGGGCGCGAACTCGCCGCCGAGCCCGCCGATGATCTTCTCCTTCGTGGTCGGGCCCTGGATCGGGGTGTCGATCGTCGTCGTGGTGCCGTTCGAGGTGATGACGTCGCCGTCCGGGCTCTTGATGGTGTTCGTGCCGTTCGCGGTCGTCGAGGTGAACCCGTCGGGTGTCGTGGTGGTCGTCGACGTCTGGGGCGCCGGGACTCCGAAGGGCAGGTCGTCGGGGGCCTGGACCTGGTCGGCCTTGGGACCGGGCGGAGTGATCTTCGTCTCGGTCTTCGCGCCGTCCGGGGTCGTGACCTTCGTCTTGACCTCGCCCGTGGTGGGGTCCGACTTGGTCGTGCCGTTGATGCCGTGGAAGCCGGTCTTCTGCGCGCCCTTGGTTTCGGAGAACAGGACGTTGGTGGGCTTGAACTTGCCGTCGACGACACCGAGGCTGTTCACGGAGAACGCCTTGTCGATGTTGCTCTTGAACTTGCCCTTGGTGGTGAAGGCGTCCTTGATGCTGGTGGCGAACTTCGTCCCGCCGAACAGCGTGAAGGCACCGGCCGTGGCGGCGCCGAGCGCGGCGCCCGTGACGGCCGAGGCCGCGTCGAACTTCTTCCTGTCGACCGCCGCCGTGATTCCGCTCGCCAGGAAGCCGAGGGAGAACTCGGTGGCCCCATCGATCAGGAACTTGACGCCGAGGGCCGCACCGGGGGACGTCTTGAGACCCACGAGCCCCTTGGACAGCGGGTCGATGATCTTGCGGACGAACGTCGAGTTCTTCAGGGCAGCCGAGACCGCCCCGGACGCCGTCCCGACGCCCTTGCCCACCTTGGCCAGGAACGGCGCGAACTTCGCCAGCTTGCCCGCCGCCCCGACGATCTTCCCGAGCCCGCCGAGCAGCACACCACCGGGCACAAGGGTGAGCAGGCCGATGATGATCTCACCGGCGTCGATCTTGCCCTGCGACACCATCCGGATCACCGAGACGGCGAACAGGATCGCGCCCAGGATGAGACCCACGACCGGGAAGAACACGGCGACGATGCCGATGATGACCCCGGCGATGATCTCCACCAGCGGGTTGTCCGCGAGGAAGTCACCGAACTGCTTCACGAAGTCCCGTGCGGGGATGGCCTGTTCGGCGGCCTCATCGAGGATGATCGTGGCCTTGTTGGACCCGTCCTCCCGCATCCGCTGCGCCGCGCGGCCGAGCTCCTCGGCAGCCGACAGCGCCTCCTTCGCGGCGCTCACCTCGCCCTGCTGCGTCTGGTGGGTCTCGGCCTGCTCCGGGGTGGCGTCCGCCGCGAGGTCCGGGACCTCCGTCTTCGCGGTGGCGGCGACCTCCTGGCCCTGATCGATGGCCCGGTCCAGCAGGTCCTGGGCGTCGGTCAGGGTGTTCGCGTACTCGTCGTAGGCGCCCGCGGCGGTACGGAAGGAGTCCCTGGTCTTCTCCAGGAGCCCCGGCAGGTCCTTGGTGATCCGCGTCTTCAGGGCGTCCATCGCCTGGCCCTTGCCGCGGCGCAGCGCCCCGTCGGCGCGCAGCAGGTCGACCGCCTCGCCCGCTCCGTCGCCCAGCTCCTGATAGGTCCTGGCCAGTGTTCTGATCGCCTCCGGGTTCCCGGGGGTCGGGTCCTCCCCGAACCCGAGCACCTCCCAGCCCGTGGTGTGCCGACGCGCCATGTCCAACTCCTCTCGGCTACACGCTCGTTCGGCACCTCCTAACGGGGCGTCCCACGTTTTGGTTCAGCTCGTTGAACCGCCCCGGGGTTCCGCGCGTGTGACGGCCGACGCATCAGCAGTGCGCGTCACCAGGCCCCGTACGGAGGAGGACGAGAAAGATGCGCGACGCCCCGAGGACGACGAACGAAGCGCGGCGGCCGGCACCGTTGCGCACGACGGCGCGGGTGACGGCGGTGTGCGGCCTGGTGGCCGTCACCTGGCTGGCGCTGCCCGCACCGGCGCAGGCCCTGGGATCCGTACGGGCTCCGGATTCCGTACGGGTTCTGGACTCCGCACCGGCACTGGCGGCCGTGCGGATGCAGCCTTCCCGGGCGCTGCGGGCCGACGAGGTGACGAAGTACTACGTGGTCAAGTCCGCTCAGGAGAACGGCGGCGAGCAGGAGACGCTGTTCGGGATCGCCCAGCGCACCCTCGGCGACGGCGACCGGTTCGAGGAGATCCTGGTCCTCAACAGCGGGCGCCAGCTGCCGGACGGTTCGGCCTTCGTGAGTCCCGACCAGCTGACCCCGGGCTTCCCGCTGATCCTGCCGGAGGATGCGGACGGACCCGGCGTGGAGTTCGGTGTCCTGCCCGAGGAGAACGCCGACGCGGCGAAGCCCCCCGCACGGAGCGCCTCCCCCGCGCCCCGCGCCGCGGCCGGCCGGGGCTCGGGACAGTTCGCCGGGCTCGGCGCCCGGCTCGGGTCGCCGTGGCTGATCGGGGGTGTCGCCGGCGCCGCCGTCCTCACCGTGGTGATCGTCGCGCGGCGTCCGATCGGCCGGGCCGTGCGCGCCACCGGCTCCGGGATCGCGCGGGCCGCCCGGGTGCTGCGGCCGCGGCTGCCGCGCCGCCTGGCGCTCGCGCTGCGGCGGCGTCGGCGGGGCGCGCTCGCGCGGCGGCTCGCGGCGGACACCCGTACGCCGGTGATGGTGCGGCAGGCCCTGCGCGAACTGATCCCCGCCGACGCCGCGGAGGCGGAGCGTCCGGTGCGGGTCTACAGCGTCCTCGCCGAACCCACGAAGCTGCTCGCGTCGGTGTCGGGGGCGCACACGGCGCCCGTGCCGTGGACCGCGCTCGAACCGAATCGCTGGGAGCGCACCGGACTTCCCTCCGTCATCGAGGGCGATCCGGCGGCCGATGTGACGCTCGCGCTGCCGCACCTCGCCCGGATCGGGGTGAGCGAGCGGGGAGCGCAGGTCATGGTGGACCTCGGGCAGATCAACGGCGCGCTGAGCGTCAGCGGTGACCTCGTCGTCGCCCAGGACACCGTGGCGGCGCTGGTGCGCGGGCTGCTCGAACTGCCGCGACAGAGCACAGTGGTGGTGTCGGTGGACCCGGGCGCGAGCGCCCTGCCCGGCCTCAACGGTCTGGTCCGGGTCCGCTCCGTGTCGGAGGTGAAGGGCAAGGCCCCCGAGGAGATCCTCAACTCCGCCGAGGAACTGGGCATCGGCCTGGTGCGGGGGGCCGCCCGTACCGGTGAGGTCACCGGCTTCGTCGTCCTCCAGGACGCGCCGACCACCGAGGAGGCGCGAGCGCTCGCGGACCTCACCGGGCCGGAGGGCGGCGGCTGGATCGTGCTGACGGTGGGCGACGTACCGGGTGCGCACTGGCGGTGGTACGCGGAGAACGACGGCAGCGTCGACCTGGGCGTACTCGGTCTGCGGGTGGTCGTTCCCACGCAGACGCTGGCGGGGGCGGGCACGGGGCGGGTCTGACGGCTCGCAGCCCGGCAAAAGATTTCTCGGGAACTGAACCTCCCCGCCACAGCGGCCGTTTTCACAGTGACAGTGACCGGCCAGAAAGAATTCCGGGACCAGAAACTCCGCCCCGGCAGTCGGCCGACTCCTCCCCTGCTGCCGGGGCGGGTCATTACTTCAGCACTTCCGCACTCAGCGAAAAGCAAATTCCCAAGATTTCCGAAAGAGGGATACGCATGCGTAAATTCACCTACGTCCCGGTCGTTTTCACGGTAGCCGCGGTCATGCTGACGGCGGCCTGCACGAGCTCCCAGGGCACGGCGGCGACCACCACCGGCTCCGCCGGGCGCACCGCCTCGACGGGCAACGGTGCGCAGCCCTCGCAGGCGGGCCGCCTCAGCGTCTGGAAGAGCGAGCAGCTGGGCCCGGTCGTGACGGACGGCGCGGGCTTCACCCTGTACCGCTTCGACAAGGACACGGCGAAGCCGCCCGCTTCCCGCTGCGCGGGCGACTGCGCCACGGCCTGGCCGCCGGTGCTCGCCGACGGCGCGAGGGCGGGCCGCGGTATGGACCCCGGGCTGCTCGGCTCGGTGAAGCGCGCGGATGGCACCACGCAGCTGACGCTCGCCGGATGGCCGCTGTACCGCTACGCGCAGGACACGGCGCCCCGGCAGACCCGCGGGCAGGGCGTCGGCGGCACCTGGTTCTCCGCCGCGCCCGACGGCACGAAGGCGAAGGCGCAGGCACCGGCGCAGGAGGAGCCCCCGAGCAAGCCGAAGGACCTGCCCGCGCTGTCCACGGTCGACGACGAGGAGCTCGGCACGATCGTCCGCGACGGCAAGGGGCGTACGCTCTACCGCTTCACCAAGGACACCGCCTGGCCGATGAAGTCCAACTGCTCGGGCGCCTGTCTGGAGAAGTGGAAGCCCGCCGAGCTCGTCGACAAGAAGGACATCAAGGGCATCGACCCGAAGCTGATCATCCCGAACAACCGCCCCGACGGCACGAAACAGCTCACCATCGACTGCTGGCCGCTCTACTGGTACACCGGCGACGAGCAGCCCGGTGACACCAAGGGCCAGGGCGTGAACGGCACTTGGTTCACTGTGCGGCCCGACGGCAAGCTGGCCAAGTAGTCGGGCCGGCCCGGTCCGGGACCGGGCCGGCACACTCAGGACAACCGGTCGTCCTGGCCGGGGAGCCCGGCCAGGAGCGCGCCGAGCTCCCCGGCCAGCCGGTCGGTGTGGGTCATGTAGAAGTAGTGGCCTCCCGGAACGAGACGGAGCGTGAAGGAGACCGAGGTGTGCGCGCCCCAGGCCGAGAGTTCCGGGACGGTCACTCCCGGATCGTCCATGCCCTGGTAGGCGATGACCGGCACGGGGAGCGGGCCGCGGTGTTCGTACACGTACCCGAGGCCGAGCTCGTTGTCGCGGCGCGTCTGGCGGAGCAGGATGTCGTGCAGGGCCTTGGGCATGGACTCCCAGTCGAGTTCGGACGGCCAGAAACGGCGCATCCCGTCGAGGACCTCTTCGTCCGAGAGCTTGTCCAGGGCTTCGAAGGGCGGGGCCACGTCGGGCGGCTGCCGGCCCGAGACCAGCAGTGCGCGGGTCGGCGGTAGGCCTCGTTCCAGGAGCTGCCAGACGAGTTCCAGCCCCACGATGGTGCTGAAGCAGGTCGCGAACACGGCGTACGGGCGCCCGGCGATGCGCGGTTCGAGTTCGGCCGCCAGCTCGGCCGCGAGGCCGGGCACGGTGAGTTCGCGCGGCGCCCGCGTGCGGCGGCCACGGCCCGGCAGGTCGGGAACCACCAGGCCGGTGCCGGCGGGCAGGGCCTTGCGCAGCTGGGCGAACATGCCCGCGCCCCCGCCGCCTGCCGGAAGCGCCACGACCAGCGAGGTCTCCGCGGGCGCGTCAGACGTCGAGGGCGACATCGTAGGTTTCGAGCCAGTTGTTGATCTCAACGAGACCCTCCAGAACGATGCGTCCCCCCGCGAGGGAGTCCGGTCCGCCGGCGCCGAGCTCCGCGACCGCCGCCTGGTTGAGCAGCGCGGTGAGCGGGGCGTCCGGCCGTCCGGCGATCTTGCCGAACTCGGCGACGACCGAGGCGTCGTAGGCGGGATCCTGGGTGCGCGGGAAGTGGCTCTTGCGCCGGCCGAGCACCGTGTCCGGCAGCAGATCGCGCGCGGCGGCCCGCAGCAGGCTCTTCTCGTGCCCGTCGAAGGTCTTGAACTTCCACGGCACGTTGTAGACGTACTCGACGAGCCGGTGGTCGCAGAACGGGACGCGGACCTGGAGGCCGGCGGCCATGCTCATACGGTCCCGCCGGTCGAGCAGGATCTGGGAGAATCGCGTGAGGTTGAGGTAGGTGATCTCGCGCATCCGCCGCTCCGGGCGACTCTCCCCCGCCAGGACGGGCACCTCGGACAGGGCCTCCTCGTAGCGGCGGGCGTGGTAACCGGTGATGTCCAGCTCGGCGTAGAGGGCGGGGTCCATCAGGCCCGCTCCGGAGGCGTCGTCCTCGGAGTGCCGGGCCAGCCACGGGAAGGTGTCGGCCTCGACGACAGCGGGGTCCTGGAACCAGCTGTACCCGCCGAAGAGTTCGTCGGCGGACTCGCCGGAGAGGACCACCGCGCTGTGTTCTCGGACCGCACGGAAGAGCAGGTATCCGGAGGTGCTGAGGTCGCCCATGCCCATGGGCAGGTCCATCGCCCGCAGGACGCCCGCGCGGGCGTCGGCGTCGGTCAGGCTGGAGCTGTCGAGCACCAGGGTGGCGTGCTCGGTTCCGCAGTGGTCCACGACGTCCCGGATGAACGGTCCGTCGGGTGTGGCCCGCATGTGGCTGGCGCGGAAGTGGTCGGCATACCCGACGAAGTCCACGGAGAACGTGGCGAAGGGGCCCCGGCCCTGCTCGGCGGACCAGGAGGAGGCCAGCGCGGTGAGCGTGCTGGAGTCCAGTCCGCCGGAGAGCAGCGAGCAGACCGGGCCGTCGGCCACCAGTTGCTCGCCGACGGCTCCGGCGAGCAACTCGCGCACGGTACGGACGGTGGTGTCCAGGTCGTCGCCGTGCTCCGCAGCGGTCAACTGCCAGTAGCGACGCGTCCGGACGCCGCCTGGGCCGATGCGCAGCACATGGCCGGGACGCAGCTCGTTCAGTCCGTCCATGATGGCGTGGCCGGGGGTCTTGCCGGAGGAGATGATCTCCCGGAGCCCGTCGGCGGTGAGCCGCCGCTCCAACTGTCCTTGCTCGAACACCGCCTTGGGCTCGGATCCGAACAGCAGGAAGGAAGCGCCCCGGTGGTAGTAGAGCGGCTCCACCCCCATGCGGTCGCGGACCAGCAGCAGTTCCTCGGTGCGCAGGTCCCAGAGCGCGATGGCGTACATGCCGACCAGGCGGTCGACGAACGACTCGCCCCACTCCAGGTAGGCACGGGCCAGGAGTTCGGCGGTGCCCTCGGTGCGCAGCCGGTGCCCGCGGCCCTTGAGTTCGGCCCGCAGGTCCACGGCGTTGAAGACGGTCCCGGTGCAGACGGCCGCCACCAGCTCGGCGCCGTCCTCGGCGACGACGGTCACTTCGTCGCTCCCGCCCGGGTCGGCGGCTGCGAGCCGGGTCCGGCCGAGCGCCGCATGGCCGGTTGTCCAGTGGCCGGAGCCGTCGGGACCGCGGTGGGTCAGACTCTGTGTCATCCGCCGGACGGTGCCGTCCTCGGCGGTGAGGTCGCGGGTGAAGTCCACCCAGCCGGTGATGCCGCTCATCTGATTCCTTCAGCAGTGTCGAAAAAGGGGCCGTGCGTCACTTGAGCGCCAGGAATCCCTCGAAGCAGACGTACTTCTGGACGGTCATCACATCGACGAACCCGGCCCGGGAGAGCAGATCGAGGTTGCCCTGCGTGGAGAACGGCTCAAGGACCCGCTTGAGGCTGCGGCTCTTTCCGACGATGTCGTCCGGGGTGTAGCCCTGTTCGAGTTTGTACTCGGTGTAGAGCTGGGTCATCACGTCCTGGAAGCGGGCGTCGGGGCCGCGGACCTTCTCGAACATCAGTAGTGCGCCGCCCCAGTTGAGAGCCTGGTAGATCTCGTCGACCACTGTCTGGCGGAACTTGGGCGGCACGAACTGCAGTGTGTAGTACATGACGACGAGGTCCGCCTTCTCCCAGGTGACCTGGGAGAGGTCCTGGTGCTGGATCTCGATGCTGTCGATGTCGCGGCACTTGCGCCGAGCGATGGTCACCATGTCCTGCTCGCAGTCGACGCCGATGATGCGCGGCGACTTGTGCGCGTGCCTGCGGGCGAGACGCTCGGTGAGGCTGCCGGTGGAGCAGCCCAGGTCGTAGACGGTGCTGTCGGGGCCGACGAAGAAGTCGGAGAGTCGCTCCACGAGTTCGTGGCCGGTGTCGTACAGCGGAACGCTCTTGGAGACATGGCCGTCGAAGTTCTTGCTCGCTTCGCCGGCGAAGTTCCAGCCGGCGTTGGACGCCTGTATGCCGTCGCCCACGACGGCCGCGGCGGGTCCGTTCAGTTCGGTCGGTGCGGTCATTTCGGTACCTTCCGTTGAGGGGGTGGAGCAGAACGCGCGGGAACTCAGTCCTCCTTGGTCGCGACCCAGATGAGGTAGTCGGAGGCGGACCCGAAGGGCCGCTTGTCGTAGCCGCCGTAGGTGCGCTCCAGCCGGAAGCCCGCCTGCTCGATCAGCCTGCGCAGTTCGGCGGGGTGGCGGTAGTAGAGCGTCTGCGTGGAGTGCCGCCGCTCCAGTACCAGGCCCTCTTCGTCGAGCGTCTCCGTGATGCGTCGCCGGGTGGCGATCTGGCGGACCTCGTCGACGCTCGACGCGTCCCAGATCGCCACTCGCCGGCCGGTGACGGGGTGGCGCACCTCGCAGGTGAAGCGGAGCCTGTTCTGCATGTCGGCGACGGCCGGCGCCCGCAGTACGGGCACCCCCGCCGCCCAGCGTCCGCCGGGGGCGACATGGGCGCGTACGGTCTCCAGGGCCGCGCTCAGCGCGTCGTCGTCCTCCAGGAAGAACAGCGGCTGGCCGCCCATCGTCACGAGCGGGAACTCCCGCTCCAGGCGCGCCGTGCACATGTCGCCCTCGATGAACGACACGGTTCCCTCGATGCCTTGGTCCTTGGCCTTGGCCCGCGCCCTGTCGAGCATCGCGGGGGCCAGGTCTATGCCTACCGCCTCGCCCGCCGCACGGGCGAGCGGCAGGGTGATCCGGCCGGTGCCGCAGGCGAGTTCGAGTACCGGACCGCCGGTCTCCTTCGCCAGGTCGACGAAGAACCCGACGTCGGGCTGGTCGACGCGGAAGGGCAGTACGTCGTAGACCTCCGCCTCCAGGGCGAATGCCGCAATCATGTCCGAGCTCATTGTTCCTCGTTCCTCCGGGTTCCTGTGCGTCCCTGGCAAGGGCTTTTTGCGGGGCCTGCGGGCGGAAGGCGCCGCGCGGGTCACGCCTCCTGGGCGGGCATCTTCCGCAGGCCGCGCAGCGGTGACAACGTGCTCCAGACGATGGCGGTCATGGACCCGATCGCGCCGACGAGCAGGGTGGTGCGCAGGCTGGTCGCCTCGCCGAGCACACCGCCGGCGAAGACGCCGACCGACACCAGCCCGTAGCCCAGGAAGCGGTACGTCGCGTTCACCCGTGCCAGGAAGGCCCTGGGGGTGTAGGCCTGCCGGACGCTGGTGATCATGATGCCGCCGATGGTCCAGCCGTACCCGGCGACCGCGAAGCTGGCGATGAGCCAGGGAATCGCGATGGCGTGGCGCTCCGGGCTGAACGCGACCAGCGCGAACGGGATCGAGGCGATCACCGAGGAGGCGATGATGACGCGCCCCGGTCCGATGCGCTCGCTCAGCCGGCCCACGGTCATCGAGCCCACGAGTCCGCCCACCGCGGCGGCGGAGACGACGGCGCCCATCGTTCCGGCGCTCAGGCCGATCTCCCGGATGGCGAACAGCGGGAACATCGCCACGACCCACTGGCTGAACATGTTGAAGAGCGCGCCGATGCCCACCAGCGAGCGCAGCACCGGATCCCCGAAGGCCATCACGAGCCCCTCCTTGAGGGAGGTGAGGCCGTTCGGCCTGTGCTCGGGCTGCTCGGGGACCTTCTCGTCGATCTTCATCGCGGCCAGGCAGCCGCCCGAGACGAGGAAGCTGAGCGCCTGTCCGAGCAGGGTGATCGGCGCGGTGAGCCACTGCACGAGCACACCGGCGAGGCCGGGCCCGCCGACCTGGGCCACCGAACCCGACGCCTGGAGAAATCCGTTGGCTTTCACCAGCTGTTCCTGCGGCACGACGCTGGGGAGCACGGTGGTGTAGCTGATGTCGAACACCACCGTGCCCGCGCCGAGCAGGAAGACCGCGGCGATCAGTATCGGCAGCGTCAGCAGGTCCGTCAGCGCGAGCGACACCACGGCGATCATCAGCGCCGCGCGGGTCAGGTCCGCCGTGATCATCACAGGTATCCGCCGGCGGCGTTCGATCCAGACACCGGCCCACAGCGAGAACAGCAGGAACGGCAGCCAGCGGGCCGCACCGATGATGCCGAGCTCCCCCGCGTCGGTCTCCAGGACCAGGATGGCCAGGAGCGGGAGCGCCATTTCGCTGATCTCGTAACCGATGAGCGCCGCAGACTGTCCGGTCCAGAGCTTCACGAAATTGCCCTGCCGGGTCAGCGGCGGGTGGGCGGGTTCGATGCTCTTCTCTTCTTGCACTGCAGTGGCTCCAAGTGGATGGTCAGGCGGTGAATGAGACGTTGTACGTACGCAGCCACCGGTCGACCTCGATGAGCGGCAGCAGGAAGTGAAGATTGTCGGCCATGGTCAGCATCTTGGTGTCCCCGTAGGCGAGTTCGCGCACCTTGGCACCGTCCAGCATTCCGGCCAGTGGTGAATCACGGTCCGCCACGAGCGCGTCGAGGGCGGCACGCTGTGCCTCGGCGTGGGCCGGGGCGAAGGTCGCCGGATAGCCGCTCTTGCGCCGCATCAGCACCGACTGCGGCAGCAGGTCCTCGGTGGCGGACCGCAGCAGGCTCTTCTCGCGCCCGTCGGAGACCTTCATCTTCCACGGGACGTTCCATACGTATTCCAGGAGCGTGTGGTCGCAGAACGGGACCCGCACCTCCAGGCCGACGGCCATGCTCATCCGGTCCTTGCGGTCCAGGAGGTAGAGCAGCGGGCCCTGGAGGCTCAGGTGGAGGACCTCGCGCATCCGCGCCTGAAGGCCCGACTCCCCCGGGAGCCTCGGCACCCGGGCCAGCAGGGTGCGGTAGCGGTCCTGCTCGTCGTCCTGCGGGCGGATCCGCGCGGTCACGTCGGGGGCGAGGCAGTCGGTGAGCCTGGGCGCGTTGCCGAGCCAGGGGAAGGTGTCGCCGAAGACGCTCGCGCGGTCGAAGAACCACGGGTAGCCACCGAACACCTCGTCGCCCGCTTCGCCGGACAGGGCGACCGTGGAGGTCTTCCGGATCTCCTGGAAGAGCAGGTACATGGAGGTGTCGAACTGACCGAGGCTGGGCATGTCGCGTGCCGCCAGCGTGGCGGGCACGCAGTCGGGCAGCACCGCCGGGTCCAGCGTCACCATGGTGTGGTCGACACCCAGGTGGCGGGCGGCGGCCAGCGCGAAGGGGGTGTCCCGTTCCGGGCGCAGGGCGGTGGCGCGGAAGTCCTCCTCGGCACCCTCGAAGTCGACCGAGTACGAGCGCAGCGCGTCCGGTCGGTTGCGGGCGGCGAGCGCGGTGATGGCGCTGGAGTCCAGACCGCCGGAGAGCAGGGAGCACAGCGGTACGTCGGCCACCATCTGGTGGGCGACGACATCCTCCAGGATCTCGCGCACCCGGCTCACGGTGGTGGGGTAGTCGTCCCGGTGCTCGCGGCTGACCAGGCGCCAGTACGGGGTCTCGTGCGCCCCGGAGCGGTCGACGCGCACGAGATGGCCCGGCTGGACCTGCCTCATGTCCGTGAACGGCGTCTCCCAGGGCATGGCCAGGCGCGGGTTGAACAGGATGGGCAGCTTCGCCTCGCTGGTGCGGGCGGTGAAGAGCGGGTTGGCGAGGATCGCCTTGGGCTCGGATCCGAAGAGCAGTCCGCCCTGGTAGGCGTGGTAGTAGAGCGGCTTCACACCGAGCCGGTCGCGGACGAGGATCAGCTCCTCGCGCCAGGCGTCCCAGATGGCGAACGCGTAGATGCCCTGGAGCCGGTCCACGAAGCCGGCCCCCCACTCCAGGTAGGCGTGCAGCACGACCTCGGTGTCGGAGGAGGTGCGGAAGTGGTGGCCGCGGCCGGTCAGTTCGGCGCGCAGCTCACGGAAGTTGTAGAGCTCACCGCTGTACGTCAGCACGACGGGCGCGTCGGAGCCCCGGCGCCGCGTCTCCATGGGCTGGGCGCCGCCCGCCGGGTCGACGACCGCGAGCCGGCGGTGGCCCAGTGCCACATGAGGGCCGAGCCAGATCCCGGAGTCGTCGGGGCCGCGCCGGTGCATCGAGCCGGTCATGGCCTCCACGGTCGTGCGCTCGAGACCGGGATTCCGGGTGAAGTCGATCCAGCCGGTAATGCCGCACATCACAGAGCCCCTTCGCTGCGTTTGAGTACGTGACCGCTCTGCCGGGCCGGCAGCCCGGTCAGGAAGGCGTCGAGATGGACGAGGCGCTGGCCGTCGACACCGGGGCACTGCCAGCGCAGGTCGAGCCGTGGCGGCCGCTCGTCGTCGTGGAAGTGGACGGCCTGGAGTGCGCCGCCCTCGTCGAGGGTGAGCATGGGGTTGGCGACCAGGAAGTCCCGGACCTCGGGGCTGTCGCACAGGACCCGCACCAGCAGCCGCCGGTCGCGGAAGTGGTTGGGCGGCAGGGAGACGTGCGGGTGCATCTTCCGCTTGAACTGGAAGGTGCCCTTGCTGAGGAACGGCTCGCCCCCGGACAGGTCGACCCGGGTGAAGCCGTGCTCGGCTGCCCATTGGAGGATCAGGATGAACAGCGCCATGTAGGTGCCGGAGCGGTACGCCTCCTGCGAGCCGCCGTCGACCCCGGCGAGGCGGATGACCAGGGTGCGCCCCTCCAGCCGGCACAGCATGCCGGCGACCCGGCGGCCGGACTCGCACAGGAAGAACATCGCGCCGTGCCGGAAGACGCACGTCCGGGCGCTCTCCTTGGCCTCCGAGCGGGCGGCGTCGCCGTGCCGGCGGCCCATGGTCGGCAGGTGCATGTGGTCGTAGAAGGAGTCGAAGTCGGCTTCGTCCCGCGAGACTTCGAGGGTGCGGACCCGGGAGCGCAGCTCACGGGCGTGCTGCTGGCGGGCCTTGCGGGAGATGCGCCGGAGCACGGCGGCAGCGGGGTCGTCTGCGGCGTCCAGGGGCACGGTCAGGGTGATCCGGAACGGCAGCAGCAGGCTGTGCCGGGGCAGCGGGGCGGGCACCCTGCGCCGGTGGTGGCCGACGGCGAGGATGTCCGTCTTCGCGGCGGCCCGGCCGTCGGCCAGTTCCGCCCAGGAGGTACCGGACCGGGTGCGGACCGAGGGTGTTCCGCGCCGCTGCTCCAGGAAGGGCAGTACGTACGTCAACTCGTGCTCCAGGCCCGCGTACGCCAGCACCGGGCCGTGGCCCTGGGGCACCGAGAGGGTGAGCCGTGGCCGGGCCAGCGCCTCGGTCACTCCCCGGGCCGCCAGGACGAGCGGGCCGCCGCCGTTGTTCCAGACGTACCGCCAGGAGTGTGGGATCACCGACTCTCCACAACGTCGCCCGCTGTCAGGCCGTGGCCCTCGGGCACCCCGGACAGGGACGGTTCGAGGGAGTCGACCCTGTTGTCGGCGTCCACGAAGACCACGCTGGGCTTCATCGAGCGGGCTTCCTCGTCCGTGACCTGGGCGTACGAGATGATGATGACGAGGTCGCCCTTCTGCACGAGCCGGGCCGCCGCGCCGTTGACCCCGATGACGCCGCTGCCGCGCTCGCCCTCGATGACGTACGTCTCCAGGCGGCTTCCGTTGTTGATGTCGACCAGGTGGATGAGTTCGCCGGGCAGCAGGTCGGCGGCGTCCATGAGGTCGGCGTCGATGGTCAGCGAGCCGACGTAGTTCAGGTCGCACTGGGTGACCGTGGCTCTGTGGATCTTCGACTTCAGCATCGTCCGGAACAAGGCGGGCGTCCTCTCGAATTCACTGCGGTTTCAATGGGTTTGGGCCGTGTCACTCGGTTGCCAGCAGGAGCCGCACCTCTTCGTCCGACATGCGCAAGATCTCCAGCGCCGCCGCCGCCCGCCCCTTCAGGTAGCCGCGCGGGGCGAGTTCTTCGAGCGCGGAGGCCACGCCCCCGGGGGTGGGGTCGCAGTACAGCGCCCGCAGCGGCAGGGTCACCGCGAGCAGCCGGTTGATCCGGACGAGGAGCCGGGCCGCGAGCAGGGAGTGGCCACCGAGGGCGAAGAAGCTGTCCCGGGTGCCGACCGGGCGGGCCGGCGAGAGCACTTCGGTCCAGAGCGTGACGAGCAGCTCCTCCAGGGCGTCGCCGGGCGGCGGGCCCCCGGCCGCGGCGTCGGTCCCGGTGTCCGCGGGGGCGGGCAGCGCCCGGTTGTCGACCTTGCCGTTGACGGTCAGGGGCAGGGCGTCCAGGGCGACCAGCGCGGACGGAACCATGTAGTCGGGCAGCCAGGTGTGCAGCTCGCGCAGCAGGTCCTCATCGGGCGGCGCGATGTCCGCGGGGGTGTAGTAGCCCACCAGGCGCTTGTCGCCGGGCACGTCCTCGCGTACGAGGACCGCGCAGCCGGTCACGCCCGGCAGGCGGGCCAGGGCGGCCTGCACCTCGCCGAGCTCCACCCGGAAGCCCCGCAGTTTGACCTGGTGGTCGCCGCGGGCGAGGAAGAGCAGCTCCCCGTCCGGGAGCCTGCGTACCTGGTCGCCGGTGCGGTAGAGCCGTCCGCCGACGGCACCACTGAGGGTGTCGGGAACGAACTTCTCGGCCGTCTGCCCCGGGCGTGCCAGATAGCCGCGGGCCAGGGCCTGCCCGCCGAGGAGCAGTTCCCCGGCGACGCCGACCGGTACGGGACGCAGCGCCTCGTCGACGACGTACACCGGGCAGCCGGCCAGCGGGCGGCCGATGGTGGGCGGCCCGTCGCCGGTGATGGGGCGGCCGGTGACGTTGTTGGTCTCGGTGGGTCCGTACACGTTGTACGCCCGCCAGGGGCCGGCGGCGAGGCTGCGCCACAGGCTCTCGGAGACCGCCTCGCCCGCGACGATCACCCGCATCGGGTGCGGGACCCGGCCGAGGCCGTCGGCGAGGACGAGCAGCTCGGCATGGGACGGCGTGCAGTCGAGGATGTCGATGTGCTCGCGGGCGAGCAGTTCCACGAAGCGGTCCGGGTCCTCGCGGACCTCGTCCGGGACGATGACCAGCGTGGCGCCGCGGAACATCCAGCCCAGCTGCTGTACCGAACCGTCGAAGAACACCGGCGCGTTCATCGTCACCCGGCGCGGCGGTTCGCCGTCCCGGCCCAGCAGCGTGCCCAGGGCACGGAACATCCGGGTCTGGGCGCGGTGCCCCATGGCGACGCCCTTGGGGGTACCGGTGGAACCCGAGGTGTAGATCACGTACAGCAGCCGGTCGGGCGTGCCGCGGAGGGCCGGGCGCGTGGGCGGGTACGCCGTGAAGTCCTCGTCGGCGTCCAGGCGCAGCTCGGGGCAGTGGCCGGCGAACCGGCCCTCGTGCCGGGACTGGGTCAGCACGGCGGTGGCCCCCGCGTCCCCGAGCATGAAGCTCAGCCGGTCGGTCGGCAGCGACGGGTCCAGCGGCAGATAGGCGCCGCCTGCCTTGAGCACGGCGAGGAGGCCCACGATCATCTCCACCGACCGCTCCAGGCAGAGCGCGACGACGGTCTCGGGTCCGGTTCCGAGCCCGATCAGCCGGCCGGCCACCCGGTTGGCGCGTTCTTCGAGCTCCCGGAAGGTCAGCGTGTCCGCCCCGCAGACCACGGCGACCGCCTCCGGCGTCCGGTCGGCCTGCTCCTCGAACAGCTCGTGTACGCACTTCTCCTCGGACAGGTCGAGGTCCTCGGCGTTCCACCCCACCAGGAGCTGTGCGCGTTCGGCGGTGCCGAGCATGTCCAGCTCCGGCACCGGCGCGTCCAGGTCGTCGGCCAGCGCCGTGAGCAGGCGGATGTAGTGCCCGGCCATCCGGCGTGCGGTAGCGGCGTCGAAGAGGTCGGTGCTGTGGTTGAGCGCGCCCCTGACCTCGTCCCCTTCCTCCTTGATGTCGAGAGTGAGGTCGAAGCGGGCCGTCCGGGGGCGGATGTCGAGGACATCGAGGGTCAGGCCGCCGCCTCGCGCCGAGGAAGCGGGGAGGTTCTCGAAGTCGAACATCACCTGGAACAGGGGGCTGCGGCCGAGGTCCCGTTCCGGCTGCAGTTCCTCCACCAGCCGGTCGAAGGGGACGTCCTGGTGGTCGTACGCGCCCAGGCAGTCCTCCTTGACCCGGGCGAGGAAGGAGCGGGCCGTGGGGCTGCCGGTCAGGTCGGCGCGCAGGACCAGGGTGTTGACGTAGAACCCGATGAGAGGGTCCAGTTCGCTGCGCGAGCGGTGCGCCACCGGCGTACCGACCACCAGGTCGTTCTGGCCGGTGTACCGGGCGAGCAGGATCTCGAAGCCGGCGAGCAGGACCATGAACAGGGTCAGCCCCTCGGAGCGGCAGATCTCCCGCAGCCGGCCGGCCAGTTCGGGCGGCAGGACGAACTCCTCGTCCCGGCCTTGGAAACTGGGCTCGGCGGGCCGCGGCCGGTCCGTGGGGAGATCCAGCAGCGGGGGAACTCCGGCGAGCCGCTCACGCCAGTGGTCGAGCTGGGCCGTGACCTGGGCGGAACTCTGCCGGTCCGCTTCCCACAGGGCGTGGTCGGCGCATTGCACGGGCAGTGCGGGCAGCGCCGCGCCGCCCGCGTAGAGGTGCGCGAGCTCCTGGACCAGGATCCGCACCGACCAGCTGTCGAAGACGATGTGGTGGACGGTGAGCAGCAGTACGTGCTCGGCGGGGCCGACACGGAGCAACCGGCCGCGCAGCAGCGGACCTTCGGCCAGGTCCATGGGCGCGAGGACGGCCGCGTCCGCCCGGCGGCGCAGCTCCGCCTCGTCCAGCTCCGGTACGTCCTCGACGGGCAGCGGCACCGGGGCCGGGGCGGTGACGACCTGGTGAGCGGTGCCGTCCACCGCCGGGAACACGGTCCGCAGGGCCTCGTGCCGCGCGACGATCCCCGACAGGGCCGTGCGCAGCGCCTCCGGGTCCAGTGCGCCGCGCAGCCGGATCGTCAGGGGCAGCCGGTAGGCGGGGCTCTCGGGCTGGAGCTGGTCCAGGAACCACAGCCGTTCCTGGTTCGCCGTCAGGGGCACCGGCCCGGTGCCGGTGCGCGGCAGGACGGGGGGCGTGGCGGCGGATCCGCCGGAGTGGACGAGGGCGGCGAGGTCACCGATGCGGGAGTTCTCCAGAACCGTGCGCGGTGTGGTCTCGGCGCCGAACTCGGTGCGGATGCGGGCGGCCAGCCGCATCGCCAGGAGGGAGTGGCCGCCGAGGGCGAAGAAGTCGTCGTCCGGCCCGACGTGCCCGATGCCCAGGAGCTCGGCGACCAGTGCGGCCAGCCGCTCGTGGGCCGGGTCGGCGAAGCCGGCGCAGTTGTCTCGCGTCGACCCGTCCGGGGCGGCGCCGGGGGCAGGCAGCCGACGGTGGTCGATCTTGCCGATGCCCGGTATCCGCGGCATGGCGTCCAGGGTCACAACCGTGGTGGGGAGCATGTAGCCGGGCAGCCGGCCGGCCAGCGCCGTCCTGATCTCCTCGGTCCGCGCCGGTGTGCCGTCGGTGGTGACGTAGGCGGTCAGCCACGACGCGTCCGCGTCGCCGTGTGCGAGGACCGCCGCTTCGGCGATGTGCGGCAGGCCGGTGAGCGCGTGCTCGATCTCGCCGGGCTCGATGCGGTGGCCCCGGATCTTCATCTGCCGGTCCATTCGGCCCACGAACTCGACGGCGCCGTCGGCGCGCAGGTGGACGCGGTCCCCGGTCCGGTACAGGCGCGCGCCCTTCTCGCCGCTGAACGGATCGGGCACGAAGCGCTCGGCGGTGAGGTCGGGGCGGCCCGCGTATCCCCGGGCGAGCCCGATGCCGCCGATCAGCAGCTCGCCGCGACCGCCGGGAGCCACTTGGCACAGCTCCTCGTCGACCACATAGGTCCGTACGTTGGTGATCGGCTCCCCGATGGGCACGGACGGCCCGTCGACCGGGCGGCCGGCCGGGTACGAGGTGGCGTTGACCGTGGCCTCGGTGGGTCCGTAAACGTTGTGGAACGCGACGCCGGGCAGCACCTCGCGGCACCGCAGGACGAGTTCGTGACGCAGGGTCTCGCCGCCCGTGAAAATCCACCGCATCGCGATGCCGTCGAACTGTCCGGTCTCCAGCAGGGTGGAGACCACCTGCGGGGTGAGGTTGACCGCCTCGACCCGGTGGGTGACCATCAGGTCCCGCAGTTCGAGTCCGGCCGCGGTCAGGTCGGGCGGTGCCATGACCACGGCGCCGCCGCTCGCCAGCGGGGCGTACAGATCGATCATCGCCGCGTCGAACGCCACGGAGGTGCCCTGCAGGAAACGGACCGGGTGGCCGCCGAGCAGCTCGGTGGTCAGCCAGCCCACGTGGTTGACGATGGCCTCGTGGGTCACCATCACGCCCTTCGGGACGCCGGTGGACCCCGAGGTGTAGATCATGTACGCGAGGGAGCCGGGCAGCGCGTCGCCGGCGCACCGGGCGACGGATCCGGCAGTCGGCAGCGGCTCGTCCTGGTCCACGCAGATCACGGCCGGTGCGTCGAGGTCCTCGGCCAGGCCCTGCCGGGTCACCACGAGCCGTGCCCCGGAGTCGGCGAGCACGAAGGCGATCCGGTCGGCGGGCGTGTGCAGCGGATCGACCGGCAGGTACGCGGCACCGGCCTTGAGGATGCCGAGCATCGCGACGACCAGGTCCACAGACCGTTCCAGGCACAGGCCGACGACGTCCTCCCGGCCCACGCCCTGCCGGCGCAGCCGGTGGGCCAGCCGGTTGGCGCGTTGCTCCAGTTCGCCGTAGGTCAGCCTCTCCTCGTCACCGATGACGGCGACGGCGTCGGGCGTGCGGTCGGCCTGGCGCTCGAAAAGTTCGTGCAGCAGGCTGCCGGCGGGGTTTTCGTCGGTCACCGCGAGATTCCGTTCAGCTGGGAGACAGGTGCGTCCGGGGCCCGCAGCATCTCCGCGATGACCTGGGCGTAGTCGGCCAGCAGACGCCGGGCCGTGGCCGGTTCGAAGAGGTCCGTGCAGTACTCCAGTGCCACGGCCACCGCGTCGTCCCGCTCCTTGACGAGCAGCGACAGGTCGAAGCGGGCCACCCCCTGCTCGGCGTCGAGCTGGTCGACGGTGAGCCCGGTCAGCTCCGGTTCGTAGTCGGGTGTGTTGGCGAGGGCGAACATGACCTGGACGAGCGGGGAGCGGCTGGGGTCGCGGGGCGGCCGCAGCTCCTTGACGAGCTCCGCGTACGGCATGTCCTGGTTGGCGTACGCGCCGATCGCCGTGTCACGCACCCGGTCCAGGACGTCGAGGACCGAGGGGTCGCCGCTCAGGTCGGTGCGCAGCACGAGGGTGTTGACGAAGAAGCCGATGAGCGACTCGATCTCGACGCGATTGCGGTTGGCGACCGGGGTTCCGACGACCACGTCCTCCTGGCCGCTGTAGCGGGCGAGCAGGATCTTGAAGGCGGTCAGCAGGACCATGAACATGGTGACCTCCTCCCGCTTGCACAGCTCCCGCAGCCCCTGTGTGAGTTCGGCGGGCAGCACGGTCATCTCGTGCACGCCCCGGTGCGACTGGACGGCGGGGCGGGGGTGGTCGGCGGGCAGCTCCAGGACCGGCGGCGCGCCTTCGAGCGTCTCGCGCCAGTAGTCGGCCAGGTCCTCCAGCACACCGTCGGCGAGCCAGTCCCGCTGCCATACGGCGTAGTCCCCGTACTGGACCGGGAGTTCGGGGAGTTTCGGGCCGCGACCCTCGGTGCGGGCGGCGAAGCACTCGGCGAGTTCGCGCAGGAAGACGCCGAACGACCAGCCGTCGAACACCGCGTGGTGGATCGTCAGGACCAGGACGTGGTCCTGGGGCGAGACCCGGAGCAGGCAGGCCCGTACCAGCGGCCCCTTCGCCAGGTCGAAGGGGGCCCGGGTCTCCTGTTCGGCGCGGGCGAGCAGCGCCTGACGGTCCGCACCCGGCATGTCCACCTCGGACCATGGGAGCGCGAAGGTCTCGTCGACCACCTGGCGGGGTCTGCCTCCCACGGAGGGGAAAGTGGAGCGCAGCGCCTCGTGCCGGGCGACGACGTCCTCCACCGCGCCGCGCAGCAGCCCGGCGTCGAGGGTGCCGCCCAGGCGCAGGACCAGCGGCTCGTTGTAGGCAGCCGTGCCGGGGCGCAGCTTCTCGAAGAACCACAGGCGTTCCTGGGCGATGGCCAGTGGCAGCGGCTCGTCGCGCGGGGCGCGCGCAATGGCGAAGAAGTCGAACTCGTCGGGGCTGTCGGCGCCCGCGCTCTCCACGGGCCGGCCGGCCAGCACGGCGGGCAGGAACGCGGCGACGGTGCGCGCGGTGAACAGGGCGCTCAGCGGCAGGTCGACCCCGAACGCGGAGCAGACCCGGGAGATCAGCGCGACGGCGAGCAGCGACTGTCCGCCGAGTGCGAAGAAGTCGTCGTGGATGCCGATCCGCTCCGCGGGCAGGTCCAGGACGTCGGCGTACAGGTCGACGAGCTGCTGCTCCTGGTCGGAGCGGGGTGCGACATAGGTGTCGTCGGCGCCGGAGCGCTGCTCGCCGGGGGCGGGCAGCGCGTTCCGGTCGATCTTGCCGTTGGCGGTCTGGGGCAGCGCGTCGAGCTGGACGAGCAGCGCGGGGACCATGTACTCCGGCAGCCGTTCGGTCAGCCACTGGCGCAGGTCCGACGTGCGGAGCTCGGGCTCGGGCGCCGTGAAGTAGCCGATGATCCGGGCGTCGCCGGGCCGGTCCTCGCGCAGCACCGCGACGGCGCTGTCGACCTCGGGGTGCTGGAGCAGCACGTTCTGGATCTCGTTGAGCTCGATCCGGAAGCCGCGCAGCTTGACCTGGTGGTCGGAGCGTCCGAGGAACTCCAGGCGGCCGTCCGCGCGGTACCGCACGATGTCGCCGGTCCGGTAGAGCCTGCCGCCGTCGCCGCCGTACGGGTCGGGCACGAAGCGCTCGGCGGTCAGGGCGGGCAGGCCGACGTAGCCGCGGGCGACGCCCCGGCCGCCGATGCAGAGTTCGCCGGGCACGCCGAGGGGAACGAGCTCCATGGCCCGGTCGACGACGTAGACCCGGGTGTTGGCGACGGGCCGGCCGATCGGGACGGTGGCCCCGGCGCCGGAGGCCCGGTCCAGTGCGGTGGCCAGGGACCACACCGTGGTCTCGGTCGGTCCGTAGACGTTGTGGACCCCGGCGACGAGCGGCAGCAGCCGGTCCAGCAGTTCCGGCGGCAGGGCCTCGCCGCCGCACAGCACTCGCACCTTCGGGTCGCCGGCCCAGCCACTGTCCAGGAGCATCCGCCAGAGGGAGGGCGTCGCCTGCATGACGGTGGCGCCGCAGGCGGTGATGAAGGGGCCGAGGAGACGGCCGTCCGAGACGGTCTCGCGCTCGGCGAGGACGACGGTCGCCCCGCGGGCGAGCGGGCCGAGCAGTTCGAGGGCGGCGATGTCGAAGGCAGGGGTCGTGACGGCGAGCAGCCGGTCCCCGGGGCCGAGGCCGATGTCGTCGCAGAGGCCCTGGATGAGGTTGACGATGGCCCGGTGCTCGATCGCGACGCCCTTGGGCACACCGGTGGAACCGGAGGTGTAGATGACGTACGCGAGGGAGCCGGCGCCCGCCGCGGCGGTGGGGGAACCCGTCGGCGCCGGGTCGTCGTCCATCCGGTCGACACTCAACGTGGCTGTGTCTTCGGGGAGTTGCGGGGCGAGCCGGTCCTGAGTGAGGACGAGGCGGGTGCCGGAGTCGCGCAGCATGTGTGCGAGGCGCGGCTGCGGCTGGGCGGGGTCCAGCGGGAGGTAGGCCGCACCGGCCTTGAGGACGGCCAGCAGGGCGGTGATCAGCTCGGGGCCGCGGTCGCAGTACAGGCCGACGACGGACTCGGGGCCCACGCCCCGCTCGGGCAGCCGGCGGGCGAGCCGGTTCGCGGCGTCGTCGAGCTCACGGTAGGTGAGGCCGACCTCCCCGTGGACGACGGCGGTGGCGTCCGGAGTACGGGCGGCCTGGGCCTCGAACAGACCGTGCAGGGTCTCGGGGGCGCCGGGCCAGGAGCGCTCGGTGGCGTTCCAGCCCTCGGCCAGCAGTCGCCGCTCCTCGGCCGGGATCAGCACGAGGGAGGAGATCCGGGCGCCCGGCTCGGCGTCGGCCAGGGACCGCAGCAGCATCAGGTAGTGGTCCCAGAACCGCAGCACCGTCTCGCGGTCGAACAGGTCGGTGGCGTACTCCAGTCCGCCGACGACCTCGTCGCCCTCCTCGCGCAGGAACGCGGACAGGTCGAACTTGGCGACGCCCGGCTCGACCGGGAGCGGCCGGACGGCGAGTCCGGGCAGCTCCGGCTCGTGCTCGGGGGTGTTGGCCAGGGCGAACATGACCTGGACCAGCGGGGAGCGGCTGAGGTCGCGCTCCGGACGCAGCTCCTCCACCAGCCGGGCGAACGGCAGGTTCTCGTTGGCGTAGGCGCTGATCGCACTGGCCCGGACCCGGCTCAGCAGTTCACTGACGGTGGGGTCGCCGCCGATGTCGGTGCGCAGTACGAGGGTGTTGACGAAGAAGCCGATCAGCGGCTCGATCTCCGCGCGGTTGCGGTTGGCGATCGGGGTGCCGACGACGATGTCGTCCTGGCCGCTGTAGCGGGCGAGGAGTACGTCGAAGGCGGCCAGCAGGACCATGAACAAGGTCACGTCCTCGCGGGCGCACACCTTCCGGAGCCCGTTGACGAGGTCGGCGGGCACGGCCACCAGTTCGTGGGTGCCCCGGTGGGTCTCCACGGCCGGGCGGGAGCGGTCGGCGGGCAGTTCGAGGACGGGCGGCGCGCCGTCCAGGGTCTGCCGCCAGTGGTCGATCAGCTCCCCGAGGACCTCGCCATCCAGCCAGTCTCGCTGCCACTCGGCGAAGTCCCCGAACTGGACGGGGAGTTCGGCGAGCAGCGGCGGGCGCCCCTCGGTGCGGGCTGCGAAGTACTCCGACAGCTCGCGGGTGAACACGCCCACCGACCAGCCGTCGAAGACGATGTGGTGGAAGGTCACGACCAGGACGTGGTCGTCCGCCCCCGAGCGCAGCAGGCAGGCCCTCACCAGCGGGCCCTTCGCCAGGTCGAAGGAGGTGCGCGACTCCTCCTCCGCCCGCGCCAGTACGTCCTCTTCGCTCAGCCCCGCCACGTCCACCACGGTCCACGGCAACTCGATGTCGTCACGGATCACTTGGCGAGGGCGCCCGGCCACCGAGGGGAAGACCGACCGCAGCACCGCGTGCCGCGCGACGACGTCGCCCAGCGCGGCGCGCAGCACCTGCGCGTCGAGCGCACCGCTCAGGCGGAGCGCCAGCGGCACATGGTAGGTGGGCTGCTCGGGGTGCAGCTGCTCCAGGAACCACATCCGTTCCTGCGCGAGGGAGAGCCGGCTCTCGCTCCTCGCGGACTTTTCGATCGGCGCGTCACTGGGCCGGTCGAGCCCGCGGCTGCGGAGCAACTGCAGAAAGAGTGCGTCGCGGTCCTGGGACATGCCAGGGCTCCTTTCGTCGTGCGCTGATGGACCGGGCCCGCCCGTCATCGGGAGCGGGCCGCCGGGGTGGGGCGGACGGGCTCAGGACCTGTCCGGCGGATCAGGGTCGGACAGGCCCCAGGGCCTGTCCGGCGGGTCATGGCCGGGGTCGCGGCGTCTGGCACGGCACCTCGCGGCGTTGCCGAAACGTCCCCGCAGCTCCGCCGTCAAGACGCTCCGGCGCCTTGCGGTGCACCGCACCGGACGCCGCGCATTGTCCGACCCTGATCCGCCGGTCAGTCCCTAGTCCGCCGTCTTCTCCCCCAGCGCCGAAGTCGCCAGGGCGACCACGGTCCTGACGGTCGGCTCCTCGAAGAACTCGCCCAGGGACACCTCGATGCCCAGGTGTTCGCCGACCTCGCTGACCATCTCGACGGCGAGCAGCGAGTGCCCGCCGAGGTCGAAGAAGCTCTCGTCCGGCCCGAACCCGTCGACGTCCAGGTAGGTGCGCCAGAGCCCGGTGATGAACGGTTCGACGCCGTCCTCGGCCGTGGCGGGTTCCTCGCGCCGGGCGCTTCTGGACCCGCGTTCGCGCAGCACGAGTTCGCGGACGGCGGCCCGGTCGGTCTTGCCGCTGGGCAGGAGCGGCGGGCGCTCGCCCAGGAAGACCTGGTCCGGCACGAGGGCGGCGGGCAGCCGGCGCTGTGCGGCCCCGCGGACCTTGACCGGGTCGATCACCGCGCCCTCCGCCGCGAAGACCATCGCGACGAGCGCCGGGCTGTCGTCGCCGACGACCGCGGCGACCGCGGCGACGATGTCGTCGTCCAGGGCCAGGACGCTCTCGACCTCTTCGAGTTCGACCCGGATCCCGCGCAGGTTCACCTGGAGGTCCGCACGGCCGCGGAACTCCAGGGCTCCGTCCCCGCGCCGTACGACGAGGTCGCCGGTGCGGTACATGCGCGCGCCCGCCTCGCCGCTGTGCGGATCGGGCAAAAACCGTTCGGCGGTGAGGCCGGGCCGTCCGAGGTATCCGGTCGCAACGCCCGGACCGGAGACGTAGAGCTCCCCCTCGGCGCCGTCCGGCACCGGGGCGAGTGCTTCGTCGAGCACGTACAGCCGGGTGTCGTCGATCGCCGTGCCGATGGGTACGGAGCCGGCCGCTTCATCCGCCTCGTAGCGGTGGAACGTCGAGTCGACGCAGGTCTCTGTGGGGCCGTACTGGTTGTAGAGGGTGGCGTCCGAGAGCGAACGCACCCGCTGTGCCAGGTCGTTGGTGAGGGTCTCGCCGCCGGAGAAGAGCACGCAGAGCGTGTCGCAGCCGGCGAAGGCCTCACGCCCGGCCACTCCGGCGAGCACGGACGGCACGAAGTGTGCGTGGGTGATCCGGAGCCGCCCGAGCGATTCGGCCAGCTCGTGGAAGTCCGGGTAGTTGGCGAGCTCCGGGGCGACCAGGGTGGCGCCGTGGGAGAGGGTGGCGAAGACCTCCCACGCGGAGAAGTCGTAGATGTAGCGGGTGTGGTGCAGGATGCGGTCCCCGGCGCCGAGCGGGTAGACCCGCTGGCCCCAGGCGACGCGGTTGGCCAGGGCCCGGTGCGGGATCAGTACGCCCTTGGGCCGGCCGGTGGAGCCGGAGGTGTAGATCACCGAGACCGGGGACTCGGCCGGAACGGGAACCGGGGGCTGCGACGTGTCCTGCGCGGAGTCGTCGAGCACGGGCAGGGCCGGAACGCCGAGCGTGGCGAGCGGGGCGGTGGCCCCGGTGTGCACCAGCAGCCGTGCGCCGGAGTCCTCGACCATGGCGCGCAGCCGGTCTCCGGGCAGCGAGGGGCACAGCGGTACATACGCGGCTCCGGCCATCGCGACGGCGACGAGCGCGATGACGCCTTCCTGGGAGGGGCTCGCCAGGACGGCGACCGGTGCTCCGGTGGCGACGCCGTGGGCGCGCAGCCGGGCGGCGAGCGCTTCGGCCCGGAGGCCGAACTCCGCGTAGTCGAGGGCGCCTGCCGGGCCCTCGATCGCCGTGTTCCCGGGGGCTTCGGCGATGGTCCTGCGTATCTGGTCCAGGACGGATCCGCTCATCGCTGCCCCCGCACGTAGTCGAGGACGTCGTCCAGGGCGGCGAACAGCACGTCGATGTCATCCCTGTCGTTGTAGAGATATCCGGAGACCCGGAGCACCTCGTCGTCGGTGAACCGGTCGACGAAAGGCTGGGCGCACAGGTGGCCGGTGCGGCAAAGCACCCCGTAGGAGTCGCTGAGGATCTTCGCGATCTCCTTGAGGTTGTGGACGCCGTCGATGGCGAAGCTCAGGATCGCGGCGCGGTCGGCCGGCTCGCTCGGGCCGAGTATGCGCAGGTGGGGACGTTTGAGTGTCTCGCACAGCATGGCATCGGCGAGTTCGGCGTCGTGCCTGGCGAGTTCGTCGAAGCCGATGCCGCTCAGGTAGTCGATGGCGGCGTGCAGTCCGTAGGCCTCGGCGATGGCGGGGGTGCCGGCCTCCAGGGAGTGCGGGACCTTGCGGATCGTGTGGCTCTCGGCGTCCACCCAGTCGACGACTCCTCCGCCCAGGGCGGTCGGGCGCAGCTTCTGGAGGTGCTCATGGCGTCCGCAGAGCACACCGATGCCGGTCGGGCCGAGCATCTTGTGGGCGGAGAAGGCCAGGAAGTCGATGTTCTCGCCGCCGATCCGGCGGTGCCCGGCGGACTGCGCCGCGTCGACGACGGTGAGCGCGCCGGCCTCCTTGGCCATCGCCGCCATCTCGGCGACGGGTGCGTAGACACCGGAGACGTTCGAGCAGTGGGTGAGTACGACGACGGCGGGGCGGGCCCGCAGGAGTTCGGCGTACCGGTCGAGGTCGACGGCCCCGGACCGGTCGACCGGGATGGCACGTACATCGGCCACCCGCCGCCAGGGCAGCAGGGCCGAGTGGTGGGCGTCGAAGGGGACGAGAACGACGTCGTCACGGGTCAGTCCGAGGCCCGAGGCCACCGTGTTGATCGACGCGGTGGTGTTGGCCGTGAAGACGACCTCGCTGCTGAGGAAGCCGGTGAACTGGGCGGTACGGGCCCGGGCGGCTTCGAAGTCGTCCGAGGCCTGCTCGGAGAGGAAGTGCTTGCCGCGGTGGATGTTCGCGCCGACCTCGTGGTAATAACGGACCATCTCGTCCGTGACCTGGCGGGGTGTCAGGCTGGTGGCGGCGCTGTCCAGGTAGACGATGCGCCGGCCGTCGATGGTCTGCCGAAGGAGCGGGAAGTCGTCACGACATCGCTCGGCAGGCGTGGGCTCAATGCTCATTGCTCTCCCCCGTTGGAAGCCGGCTGAGTGACCTCTGAGACGCAGGAGGCGAACTTGCCCGTGCGGGCCGCCGGAATGTACGTCACCGACTCGATCGCGAGCGAGGTCGTCGTGCCCAGCATGTCCAGGAGGCGCTCGCGCAGCGCCTTCTCGTCGACCCGCGCCCCGGCGCTCGGGATGTAGCGGAACTCCATCTCCCCGCTTGCCGGTTGACGCAGCTGGTACACGTCGATGGGCAGGTCGGGGCCGACGGCGCGGTCCACGTCCCGGGGGCTGATCAGGGCCGGGGCGCCGTCCTTGACCACCTTGATCATGGTGGTGAGCCGGCCCTCGTGCGTGGCCTGCGGCAGGTCGCTGCCGCAGACGCACGGCTGCTCGCCGAGCGAGTAGATGTCGCCGGTGCGGTAGCGCAGGTGCGGGGAGATCCGGTCGCCGAGGCTGGTGGCGACGAGCTCGGCGCGCTCGCCCGGCCCGGCGGGCCGGCCGTCCACCAGGAACTCGGCGAAGAAGGTCTGGTTGTTGACGTGCATCCGCCCGGCCGGGCACTCGATGGCCACCCAGCCGAGTTCGGTCATCGAAACGATCTCCGCCATCGGCATGTCGGCGCCGAAGAATTCCTGGAGCTGGCGTCGTGCGACACCGGTGACCAGGGTGTAGGTCAGGGCGACGGCCGAGACCTGCGGCGGCTTGAGCCCGCGGGCCTTCAACTGGCGCACCAGGAAGGCCAGGTGGGTCGCGTCCGCGTAGAACCAGTGCGGATCGAACTCCTCGGTCTCGTCGATGGCCTGCTGCACCAGCTGGTCGGGGGTGGCGAGCACATCGTGCGAGACCGGCAGGACCAGCGTCCCGTCCGGGAGCGTGCGGTCCTGGATCGTGGTGAAAGGGGTCGCGCATTCGACATCCGAGCAGTTCGGTGCCGCGTAGCGGATCGGGCGGTGCGAGCGGCACCGCGCCAGGGCCTCGCCCAGCACCTTGTTGGCAAAGAGCGTCGCCCGCATGCGTTCGGCCAGCGCGTACGTATGGGTAATCGTGGTCAGCCGCTCACCACCGGTACCGGAGCTCTGGCTCTTCAAGGTCAGCGGATCCCTGAGAGTCTTGCCCCGGGCGAGTACGCCCTGGGGGAAGTTCCGCCGGTAATCGATCTTCTGCGTGGTCGGGATCCGGCGGAAGTCGTCCGCCGTCCGGACATCCTCCAGCCGGATGCCCGCCTCATCGAGGTGTTCGGCAAAGAAGGGAACCTGCTCGTAGGCGAACGAAACCTCCGCCAACGCCTTCTTGAAACTGCTCGGCCGAAATCCGATGTCCGTCACTGATGCCAAAGCCGTGCTCCCACTCCTGAAAGCCCACTGATGTCAGGTCGTCCGGCACCGGCCGGTGTCACTCGGCCATCTGCCTGATGAGGCTCAACGGGCGAAGGTCGGTCCAGATCTCGCCGATGTGGGCGAGGCACTCGTCCTTGGTGCCGTGCGTGCCCTCGTCGGACCAGCCCGGTGCGAGTTCCCGGTCGACGGGCCAGATGCTGTACTGCTGCTCGTGGTTCACGACCACTCGGTAATCAGCCCCGGTCATCAGGAAGTTCCTCCGTTATCACAAACGTGGTCTGGGGGAGCGGGATGTTCTGGAACATCTTCGCCAGATATGCCTGGAGTGATGCCGCGAATATGGCGGTGCTCTCACTGTCGAGGACAGAGATGCTCTGCCCGGGGGAAGACCCTGGACCGGCAGTGGAGGGGCTCAGAGAGAAATGCGTGTCCGCTGGAACACGGGAAGGCAGCGCGAATGCGACATCGAAGTCCCCGTCCGCGCTTCCGGCCGACCAGGTTGTCCGCACCGCATATCCGAGGCGCTTTCCCAGCTTATGACATTCTTCCGGGTCCAGTCCGGATCCCGGTGCACAGATATCGCGCAGTATTTCCATGACAGAACTCATGGAAGCGCCCTCTTCGAGAGCCCGCGAGGCACCGGTCTCGTTCCTGACCCGAGCATTGGGTATGCCGTTCAGGCGCAGCACGGCGGGATTCTCCTGGGTGAGGAAATTCTCCAGTTCGGCGATATCGCCGATTTCGGCACCCCACACCGGCCGCACCGCATTGTCGAGCGGAAGCGGTCGGGCCGGGCCGCGGCCGATGAGCACATCGTATCGATAGCGCGTCAGTTCATTGTGATGGATTCCGCGGCGCAGCCGGACATCGACCAGGGAGATGTCTTCGACCCGGGCCGGTAATCCGGTGAAGAACTCCGGGTCGAGGAAGAGTTCGCGCTCCTTCAGCAGTTGCTGTTCCATGGCGCGCTCGACGCTCGCGGCGGTGGCGCCGGGATCCGACCGGTAGAGCTCGGCGGCGGCGTACAGGCTGCGCCGCAGGCGGCGGTTCCTGACGTCGCCCAGCAGGACGAACCCGCCGGGGGCAAGGGCGGCGAGAGCGCCCTTGATCACGTCGGCGAGGTAGTCGGCGTCGGGGAAGTACTGGATGACCGAATTGAGGACAACGGTGTCGAAGTAGCCGGAAGGCAGGCCCGTGAAGTCGTGCGCCGGCTGGTTCCTCAGCTCGACCACTCCGCCGAGCTGCGGGTTTCTCCCGACGGCGCGGGCCAGGATGTCGACCGCGTCGCGGCTGAGGTCGGTGGCCCAGTAGCTCTCGCACCGGGGTGCCACCCGGGAGAGGATCAGCCCGGAGCCGGCACCTATCTCAAGGACCCGGCGGGGCCGCATCCCCAGAATGGTGTCGACCGTGCCGGCACGCCACTCCTCCATCTCCGCGCGGGCAATGGGCTGCCGGTCGTAACTGCTGGTCCATTCCGAGAAGTTCTCACCGAATTCCTGAGAATCCGGCTGGGCCTCGTAGACCGAACCGTAGATCATGCGCCATTCGTCGAGGCGGCGCTCCTGTACCGATCTGCGCATGGTTTGCAGTGCGCGTTCGGCCGGGACCACCGTTGCCTGAAGGTGTCGGCCGCCCTCGCCGTCCGGCTGTTCTGCAATGGCCACCTTCGCGACGCCTGCATGCCGTAAGAGAGCCGATCTAATGTTCCGAGGATCAAACCCTAAGCGGGTGCGACTCCCCCGGCCTATACGACCATCCTCACTCAAGCTCGCCCCCAGTTACTCAAGCTTTCACGAAGTTGAAATAAACGTGGGCCCAGTGTTACTTCGGGCCAAAGGCGCTGTCAAGCGCCGACCCGCGGCACCGGCCCACGCTCACGGCGTAAACGGAACGGCCCCTTCATTTTCCACTTCGGCCAGTACGCCCCTCTTCGCCCATTTGCACCCATTTGGCGCCACCCCCGGAAACCCCTTGACGTGCCGCTAAGAACTACGCCAAGATCCATCTCCGTTACGGAGAATGTCCCACATCCGCGCTGCAGCGGCACAGTCGCAAGGAACGGCCTAATGGACTTCAGCCTCTTCTATTTCTCTGCCGATAGCGCCGGAAGCGAACAGGACCGCTACGAGTTACTCCGCGAAGGCGCGCGGTTCGCCGACACGCACGACTTCTCGGCGGTATGGACACCGGAACGCCACTTCCATCAATTCGGCGGGCTCTACCCGAACCCGGCGGTGACCGGTGCGGCCGTTGCCGCCATAACCGAGCGGATCGGGATCCGAGCCGGCAGTGTCGTGGCGCCGACCCACGAGCCGGCCCGCATCGCCGAGGAGTGGTCCGTGGTCGACAACCTCTCCCGCGGCCGGGTCGGTGTCTCCTTCGCCTCCGGCTGGAGCGCCATCGACTTCGCCTTCACGCCCGACAACTATCCGCGGCGCAAGGACCTGATGTTCGAGTACACCCAGGAGGTCCGCCGACTGTGGCGCGGCGAGCCGCTGTACGTACTCGACGGCGCCGGCGACCCCACCGAGGTGAAGGTCTTCCCGCCGCCCGTCCAGCCCGAACTCCCGGTCTGGATCACCAGCAGCGGAGACGTGGACACCTTCCGGCGCGCGGGGCAGATCGGTGCCGGACTGCTCACGCATCTCCTGGGCCAGGATCCCGACGAACTGCGCGGCAAGATCGAGGAGTACCGCGCCGCCTTCCGCGAGGCCACCGGCGGCGGCCGCGGCCATGTGGCCCTGATGGTGCACACCTTCCTCGGCGATGACGAGGACGCGATCCGCGAGAAGGTCCGGGGCCCGCTCTCCGACTACCTGCGCACGTCCCTCAACCTGTTCGTGGGCTCCCGCAGCGTCGCCGCCCTCAAGCTCGACCCGTCGGCCATGCGCTCGGCCGACACCGACTTCCTCGTCGAGCGCGCCTTCGAGCGGTACTTCAACGAGAGCGGCCTGCTCGGCAGCGTGCCGAAGGCCCAGCGCATCGTCGAGCGACTGCGCGGAACCGGGGTGGACGAAATGGCCTGCCTGATCGATTTCGGACTGCCCAACTCCGAGGTCCTCGACGGTCTCAAGCACCTGGACCAGCTCCGTCAGGCCTGTACCGCCTGATGCCGGCCCACGGGGAAACGCCGCCGCACGGGCCGACCGTCGCCGTCATCGGAACCGGCGGGCTGGCCCGCGCGGTCTGTTACGCGCTCGCCGCGGGCACCCGGCCCGTCCGGGTCCTGGTACTGGGCCGCGACCCGGTGAAGACCGCCGAGATCTGCTGGATCAGCGGCGCCCGCGCGATCGGCACGGGCGACAGTCCTCCTACGGTCACCTTCCGGCCGGTGACCGCCGAACCGGCCGCCGCCGGAGCCCTGGCCGAAGCCCTCGCCGAAGCCCGCCCCACAGCCGTCCTGGTGGCGGCCTCCCTCCAGTCCCCCTGGGAGCGGATCAGCGCCCCGTCGGCCTGGACCGCGCTGATCCAGCGTGCCGGCTTCGGTCTGACCCTGCCGCTCCAGGCGGTGTTCGCGCGAGAGGCGGGCCGGGCACTGGCCGAGCACCACCCCTCGGGATGGCTGCTCAACGGCTGCTTCCCCGACGCCGTGAACCCGGCCCTGGCCGGCCTCGGTGTCGCCCCGCTGTGCGGGATCGGCAATGCGGCACTCACCGCCACCGGGCTCCAGGAGGCCCTCGCCCTCCCCCAGCGGCACCGGCTGCGGGTCCTGGCCCACCACCTGCACCTGCACTCCCCGCCGCCCGGCGTCGAGGAGGTCCGGGCCTGGGTCGACGAGGAGCCCGTCCCCGGGGTCGCCGGCCTGCTCCGACAGCAGCGCGCGGCCTCCCGCGCAGAGCTCAACCACGTCACCGGATTCGTCGCCGCCCGGCTGCTGACCGAACTGCTCGCCGGGCAGGAGGTCCGGGCGAACCTGCCCGGCCCGCTGGGCCTGCCCGGCGGCTACCCGGTACGGATCACGGCCGCCGGCCCCACCCCGCACGTCGAACTGAACCTGCCGGAGCAGGTGAGCCGCGCCGAGGCCGTCGCGTACAACGAGCACGCCGCCCGCCACGACGGCGTCGTCATCGAGGACGGCCGCGTCCACTTCACCCGCACCGCACCCGGTGACCTTCCCTCCGAGTTGTCCGGCGGATTCCCCGTCACCGACCTGGAGGAGGCCGCCCACTGCCTGGCCGCCTTCCGGGACCGCCTGCGCGACCGCGTCTGAGGGCTGTCCCTCAGAGCCCTCACCACCTACCTAGGAGCCAGCATGTCCGTGACCAGCTTCGACGGGTCCGCTTCCGCACGGTCGGGCAACCTCATTCTCGACCACTACGACCAGGTCGGACGGGCGATCGGGGGGATCGTCGACGACATCGGTCCGGCACGCGACGACGCCGCCGCGTTCAAGCCCGGCTTCCGGCTGCCCGAGCTCGACGACGACCTGCGGCGCTTCTTCGCCGCCGCCACCGTCGAGTGGCACGAGCTGGGCGGCTACGGCGAGCACCGCCTGCACCTGATGGACCTCACCGGCAACCCCGGCACGGGCACCACCAAGACGTTCCCGTCACTGCTGATGGTGGCGCGCGCGGTCGAGTACATCCGCCGCTACGACGAGAGCATCACGATCTTCTCCCCGACGTCGGCCAACAAGGGCACCGCACTGCGCGACGCGGTACTGCGGGCCATCGACGCCGGTCTGGTCACGCCGGAACAGCTGCGCGTGGTCATCATCGCCCCGGCCTCCTGCCGGTCGAAGCTGCGCGACAGCCGGCTGTCGCAGGACCCGACGCTGCGCGCGCTGAACCCGATGTTCCTCTACACCGGACAGGAGTCCGAACAGGTCAAGGCCGTCGGCCGGGAGTTCGTCGACATGTACGCCACCGAGGCGTCCAAGCACCTCGACACCCGCCTCTGGTACTCCCTGGAGCTTTCCAACTACCTGGTCGCCGACACCGCACGGGCCTTCTTCGAGCAGCGGGCCCTCCCGGACGGCGGGGCCGGCCGGGTCCACGCGCACGCCGTGTCCAGCGCCTTCGGCCTGCTCGGCTACCACGAGGGCCGCGCCGCACTGGAGCGGGCCGGGCTGGCCGACGAGGGCGCCCGGCCGGAGAGCCTGCTCGTCCAGCACCTGGGCACCCCGGACATGGTGCTGAACCTGGCGCACGGCGACTTCAGCCGCGACGGCATGCCCGCCTACGAGCTCAGGGACGGTCTGTACCACCAGTCCGCCGACCCGCGCTTCCCCCAGGTCACCTCCGACCCGGGCGAGGTGCTCGACCCGACCTTCTACACTCACCGCCCGGTCACCTCGCCCGCCATGAACGAGCTGATCCGCCGGTACGGCGGCAACGGCATCGTGGTCTCCGGCGAGGAGTGCCGGGAGCGCTACGAAGGGCTGCGGGACCGGCTCTCCGGCACCGGCTGCGCGCTGCCCGCGGACCCCGCGACGCTGCGTGAGCAGTCACTGGTCATGGGCCTGACCGGAGTGATGAACGCTGTCGACCGCGGCCTGATCGGCGGCACCGGAAAGGACATCGTCGTGCACGGATCGGGCGCCTACGCCACGTCCGACTACCAGCCACTGGAGCACTTCACCGAGATCTCCGGCCCGCAGGACATCGCGTCCGCCCTCTACGGTCGCGCGTGATGTCGCGAACTCCGGACGAACTCCGGCTTCTCACCGAGGAGTTCTGGCTCTGGCGGGCGGCGACCGCTCCTGACTCCGGCGACGACCTGCCGCGTCTGGAGCGCCCGCCCGGCTGGGCACCCGACTGGTCGGCGGGCGCCGTCGCGGCCCGCCGGCGGCGCATGGAGCAGTGGTACGAGCGCCACCGCCGCCTGGACGTCGCCGATGAACCGGTCTCCGTGCAGATCGACTTCCGTCTCCTGGGATGCGCGCTCGACCGGGTGCACTGGGAGCTGGAACTGCTGCGTGGCTGGCAGCGCGATCCCTGCTTCTACATCGACCAGAGCCTGGTCCCGGTATACAACCTGCTGCTGGTCTCCACACCGTTCACGGCCGAACGGGCTGACGACGTCGTCCGGTTGCTGCACCACGTACCGCAGGTGCTGCTCCAGGCGCGGGAGAACCTGGCGGACACCGCGGCCAGGCCGTTCGCGGTGGCCGCCCTGCGCAAGCTCGCCGACGCCGACAATGCGCTCACCACCGCGATGAGCGCACTGGTCCCGTACCTGCCGACCGCGCAGGCGGCCGGTCTGCCCGCCGCCGCCGAGCGGGCCGCCGCGGCGGTCCGGGAGTTCGCCGACTGGCTGCGCGAGGCCCACGACGGGTTCCATGCCGAGGGCGCGGCGGGGCGTGCGGCCGTCGAGTTCCTGCTGCACCGCGTCTCGCTGCTGCCGTACGGGGCGGACCGGCTGCGTGAGCAGGCCAAGCAGGAGTGGACCCGCGCCGTCGCGACGGAAGCCGTCCTGCGTCAGCGGGTGCGCGCCCACGCCGGGACCGAGAAGCAGCACAGTGCGGCCGAGCAGCTCACGCTGGCGCGGACCCAGGAGCACGAGATGCGCCGCTTCTACCGCGAGCGCGGCCTCCTGGGACAGCCCGAGTCCCTGCGCCATTACCGCTTCGCGGTCTGCCCTCCGTACCTGGCCCCCCTGACCTGGCTGGGCGTCCCCGACGACCTGACCTCGCCGTCGCGCGCCCATGACGACGCCGTACGTTACGTCCCCGCCGATTCGGACGTGGAACTGCCGTACTTCGAACGGGCCGCGGCGATCGATCCCCGGACGGCGATCGTCCATGAGGGCGTCCACGCCCAGCAGCTGGCCCTCTCCTGGGCCCACCCGAATCCGGCTCGCCGGCACTTCTACGACTCCGTGCCCAACGAGGGGGTCGCGTTCTACAATGAGGAGTTGATGCTGCTCTCGGGCGCCTGCGACTCCAGCCCGACCGGCACCGAGTTCATCGCCAACGCCATGCGCCTGCGTTCCCTGCGGGTCGAGATCGACCTCGGTCTCGCCCTCGGCGAACTCACCGTCGACGAGGCCACCGGTCTGCTGTGCCGACTGGTGCCGATGGACGAGGCGACGGCCTGGGCCGAGGCGGTGTTCTTCCTCGGCAACCCGGGCCAGGGGCTCAGCTACCAGACGGGAAAGCTGCAACTCCTGGAACTGCTCGCCGAGGCGGCGGGGCGGGACGGCTTCGACCTGGAGGAGTTCCACGACCGGCTGTGGCGGGAGGGAAACACGCCCTTCGCGCTCCAGCGATGGGAGTTGCTCGGCCTGAGGGATCAGCTCGATGCGGCGGACCGCCTCGCCGGCGCCACCGGTGACTGACTGACCCGGGGGCTGCGTCACGGCCGTTCGCCCATTCCGATGAACCCCGGGCCCGGCGGCGCCGTCCCGGCACCGGGGCTGGGACGCTGCCCCCATGGCGCAGTTCGAGCAGTTGCACAGCTCCGTCCCCGGCATCGCCTCCGTGATCGAGCGGATGCGCGCGTTCAGTTCCGCCTGGGCGCCGGCGGGCGGGGCCGAGGACGGGCTGGCGGTCTTCAACCGCATCTATCTGACGGTCACCGAGACCGTCCGGCAGCAGATCGACGACGGCGCGTTCCCGGACCGGCGGGCCGCCGAGACGCTGGACGTGCGGTTCGCCGAGCGCTACCTGTCGGCGGTCGACGCCTCGACGACGGGAGAGCGGACGCCCGACTGCTGGCATCCGCTCTTCCAGTACCGGCACCATCCCGGCGTACGGCCAGTGCAGTTCGCCCTGTCCGGCATCAACGCGCACATCGGTCACGACCTGCCGCTCGCCGTCGTGGCCACCTGCCGCACGCTCGGCTGCGCCCCGCCCGATCTGGAGGAGGAGTTCGACCGGGTGGGCGATCTCCTGCTGATGCTGGAGGAGCGGATCCGGGAGGACCTGATGCCGGGCCCCGATCTGCTGGAACTGGCGGACCCGCTCACCCACCTGTTCGGCTCGTGGAGTCTGGAGCGGGCCCGCGAGGCGGCCTGGTCGGCGGCGCTGGTGCTGTGGCGACTGCGTGAAGTGCCTTTGCTCGCCGAGGAGTTCCGCCGCCGCCTGGACGCGGGGGCCGGTCTGGTGGGGCGCTTCCTGCTCACTCCCTGCCGCTGAGAGCGCCCCGTCTCCCCTCGTCTAGAAGCAGTCGCCGTACCAGTGGACCGCACCGGGCGCCGTGACCGTGGCCCGCACCGACTCCTCGGTGGCGAGCAGCGGGCGCGCCATGCCCACGTGCTCCGTCACCTGCCGGGCGTCCGCCATCAGGGCCGGGAGCGCGCTCCGGACCCCGGGGCCGTCGGGGAGCCGGACCCGGACCCGGCTCAGCCCTGCCTCCCGGCCCCGTTCGCCGGCGGCGGCGTACAGCTCGCCCAGGCACTCAGGGGCGCCCGCGAACTCCCGCACCTCCAGGTGCGCCTCCTCGTGCTGGGTCACGAGCATGCCGACGAGCTCCCCCGACGCCGGGTCCTGTGCCACGAGCGAGCGCTCGAGCGGGCCGTACCAGGCGGGTACCCGCACCGCCCAGTCCTCGGCCGCCCGCACCGAGCTGAGCGGCCGGGCCACGTTGTACGCGTGATGCAGCGCGGCCAGCTCCGCGGCGTCCCGCGCGGTGGCGGGGCGGATCCGGAACGCCCCGGCGGCGGGCGAGGGAGCGAGCCGCCCCTCGGTGTACGTACTGCCGAACTCCTGCCATCCCGAGCCCCGGTAGACGCCCGGCGTCCCGGTGAACAGCAGTGACCAGGCGCACTGTTCGGCCGTCATCGTCTGCTCCGCCGCCACCAGCAGCCGCCGCACGAGACCCTGGCCGCGGGCCTCGGGCCGGGTGGCGACGCTGCCGATGCCGCCGACCCGCTGCGGGGTGCCGTGCGCGTCGCGGATCTGCCTCGGTACGTAGACGACGACCGCGTCGATCCCGTCTCCCGCGGCGTTCTGCGCGACGAAGGTGTGCCGGTGGCGGTCCGGGTCGAGAGCGTGCAGGTCGGCGAGGTGCGGGGCGTCGAAGCAGCGCCGCCACAGGGCGGCCAGTGCCGGGTCGTCGGCCGGGGTGGCGGTGCGGATCGTGGCGGTCACAGGGTCAGGTTCCCGTCCGTGCGCGCCTTGTCGCCGTTGGCGGGCATGGCGGTGCGCTCGGTGCCGTCCTCCACGCAGGTGGTGTGCAGGACCGAGTCCAGGGCGTCCGGGGCGAGGTGGAGGGTGCCGCCGGTGAAGCGGCTGCCGGTCGCCGCGTAGTGGTTGGTGCCGTCGGCGATGCGGACATGAGCGGTGTCCGGGCCGGCGGCTGAGCTGCCCAGACCGCTGATGTCCCAGGTCAGCTTCCCGGCGCCGGCGGCCCGGCCGAGCAGCGCCTTGGCCTTGTTGCTGCCGGTGAGTCGGGCGCCGCCGGTGACGGTGATCCGCTGGTCGCGCACCGCGCTGAGCTCGATGCCGGTGTTGTCGTAACTGCCGCCGTCGATCCGGAGCTCGGCCGATCCGACCGAGAGCGGGGCCGCGTTCTCGGCGCCGGTGACAGTGCAGTCGGTGAAGTGGACGGGTCCCGCGCCGCGCAGGATCGCACCGTCGACACCCTTGAACGTGCAGCGCACGAAGTGCACGGGCGCGGTGACCGGGGTCTGGACGAGGACGGCTCCGGCGGGCGGCTCGAAGGAGCAGTCGCTGATGGTGGTCGGCCGGGTGGAGCGGGCGGAGCGCTGGGCGACGGCGAAGGTCTTCGCCGTACAGCCGCGCACCTGGGCGCCGTCGGCGTTGACGGTGAGGGTGCCGGCCTGGTCGAAGGTGGGGCGGGCGATCACCGTGATGTCCTCCAGGGTCAGATCGGTGATCTTGGTGTTGGCGGTGAACCAGGAGCAGACATGTCTGCGTACGGTGATCCGCTTGGCTGAAATGCCCCACTGGGCGCCGGAGTTGGCGATATCCATCAGTCCGGAGTTGCCATCGAAGAGCAGATCGTGCTCGTACTGTCCGTGTGTCGTGAACGGGTTGCCGCCCGCGTCGTCGCCGTCTCCGTGGCAGTTCACGACGGTGCAGTAGGCGGAGGCGGTGAGGTCGTTGAGGTGGCGGACATTGCTGGTCGTGCAGTCCGCGACCCGCCCGTACAGGCAGTAGATCTGCTGGGTGAGGTAGCCCGCGCCGCCGTACTCGACAGTGGGCGGGTTCTTCAGGGAGCAGTCCTCGGTGCGGAAGCGTGTGCACCAACGGCGCATGATGACCGGCCAGAAGGTGCCGGTGGCGTGGATCCCGGAGACGTCGCAGCCCACGGCGTACTCGAAGCTGACGGGGTGGGAGCCGGTGTACTCGTCGGGGCCCGCGCCCTCGAAGACCATGTTGCGGATGTGGGTGGACCGGACCGGTTCGATCCGGGTCCAGGTGAGCCTGCGGCCCTCGGCGAGCTCCCAGCCGTTGAGGTAGCCGATCCGGATGTGCCCGGAATCGACGATCTCGGTGACCTCGACCAGCTTCTGCAGCTCGCGTTCGTCACCGCCGCCGCCCGCGACCGGGTCCACCTGCACCGACCACCACTGGCCGACCTCGAACGCCTTGGCGTCGGGGACCGGGAAGGTGTCGGTGAGCTCGATGACCTTGCCGGAGAGCGTGTGTCCGACGGTGGTGTCGGTGACGGTGCCGCGGAAGGAGAGGACGGCGCCGAAGGGGTTGTCGTGGGTGTTCTTCTCGATGCCTTCGGTGCGTATGCGGT
>NZ_JBIWKI010000033.1:0-78148 GCF_044765565.1 Streptomyces sp. NPDC102437
ACTGCAGGGGGGACCCTGTGGGAGAGTAGGACGCCGCCGAACTCCTTTTACGGGAAAGCCCCGTGTCCTTTTGGACACGGGGCTTTTCTGCGTTCACGAGGCCCTTGCCTCACCCCTGTGCATCCGCGAGCGGTGGCTGAGGGTAAGGTCAGGGGGCATCATTGGCACTTTCTTCACAGGAGGCCCCCGGGTGGAGGTCCAGGAGACTCGGGTTCAGACGGACCGGGTACTCACCATCCCCAACATCCTCAGCATGGCTCGCCTTGTCGGGGTTCCGCTCTTCCTGTGGCTGATTCTTCGCCCTGTGTTCGGCGGGCCGCAGAGCGACGGCTGGGCCCTGCTGGTGTTGATGCTCAGCGGTATCAGCGATTACCTCGACGGTAAGCTCGCCCGCCGGTGGAACCAGATCAGCAACCTCGGCCGGCTCCTGGATCCTGCTGCCGATCGCCTCTACATCCTTTCGACCCTCGTCGGCCTCACCTGGCGGGAGATCCTGCCGCTGTGGCTGACCGCAGCACTTGTCGCACGTGAGCTGATGCTCCTCGTGATGGTAGGAATCCTGCGGCGCCACGGCTATCCGCCGCCCCAGGTGAACTTCCTGGGCAAGGCTGCAACGTTCAACCTGATGTACGCGTTCCCCTTGTTGCTGCTCAGCGACGGAAGTGGTTGGCTTGCATCGCTGGCCGCTATTTTCGGATGGGCGTTCGCAGGTTGGGGTACAACGCTCTATTGGTGGGCAGGGATCCTCTACGTGGTTCAGGTCCGCCGGCTCGTGCAGGCGGATGTAGCAGCCGATTGAGCTCGTTGATGCGGTGCCGTGCAGTGTGGCCGGCCCGCCGCTGATGTCCCGGATGGTGCCCCGACGGGCGAAGTCGGCCAGACCGTCGTCTCTTCAAGGAGGACGTTTCCGACATGAAGGCCGTCGTGATGGCTGGCGGCGAAGGCACACGCCTTCGCCCCATGACCTCGAGCATGCCCAAGCCGCTTCTGCCCGTCGCCAATCGGCCGATCATGGAGCACGTGCTTCGGCTGTTGAAGCGGCACGGGCTGAATGAGACCGTCGTGACGGTCCAGTTTCTCGCCTCGCTGGTCAAGAACTACTTCGGGGACGGCGAAGAGCTCGGGATGGAGCTCAGCTATGCCAACGAGGAGAAACCTCTCGGTACCGCGGGGAGCGTGAAGAATGCCGAGGAAGCGCTGAAGGACGACACCTTCCTCGTCATTTCCGGTGATGCTCTCACCGATTTCGATCTCAGCGATCTGATCGCCTTCCACAAAGAAAAGGGCGGTCTCGTCACGGTGTGCCTGACCCGTGTGCCGAACCCTCTGGAATTCGGCATCACGATTGTGGACGAGGGCGGCCAGGTCGAACGCTTCCTGGAGAAGCCCACCTGGGGTCAGGTCTTCTCGGACACGGTCAACACCGGCATCTACGTCATGGAGCCAGAGGTATTCGACTATGTCGAGGCCGACGTCTCGGTGGACTGGTCCGGCGATGTCTTCCCGCAGCTCATGAAGGAAGGCAAGCCCATCTACGGCTATGTCGCCGAGGGCTACTGGGAGGACGTCGGCACTCACGAGAGCTACGTCAAGGCACAGGCCGACGTTCTTGAACGCAAGGTCGATGTCGACATCGACGGCTTCGAGATCTCGCCAGGAGTATGGGTCGCGGAAGGCGCGGAGGTACATCCCGACGCTGTTCTGCGCGGACCTCTCTACATCGGGGACTACGCGAAGGTGGAAGCCGGAGCGGAGATTCGCGAGCACACGGTCATCGGATCGAACGTCGTCGTCAAGAGCGGCGCATTCCTGCACAAGGCCGTGGTGCACGACAACGTCTACATCGGTCAGCACAGCAATTTGCGCGGTTGCGTGATCGGTAAGAACACCGATGTCATGCGTGCGACCCGCATCGAGGACGGCGCGGTCATCGGGGACGAATGCCTGATCGGTGAGGAGTCGATCATCCAGGGCAATGTCCGCGTCTACCCCTTCAAGACCATCGAGGCCGGCGCCTTCGTCAACACCTCGGTCATCTGGGAATCGCGCGGACAGGCTCATCTCTTCGGCGCCCGCGGTGTGTCCGGGATCCTGAACGTCGAGATCACCCCCGAACTGGCCGTCCGGCTCGCCGGTGCCTATGCCACGACTCTGAAGAAGGGCTCGACGGTCACCACCGCACGTGACCACTCCCGCGGTGCCCGTGCCCTGAAGCGAGCGGTGATCTCGGCCCTTCAGGCCAGTGCCATCGACGTCCGGGACCTGGAGAACGTACCGCTGCCCGTCGCGCGTCAGCAGACCGCCCGGGGCAGCGCCGGCGGGATCATGATCCGTACGTCTCCAGGCGTGCCCGACTCGGTCGACATCATGTTCATCGACGAGCGCGGAGCGGACCTGTCGCAGGCGAGGCAGCGGAAACTGGACCGGGTCTACGCACGTCAGGAATACCGCCGTGCCTTCCCGGGCGAGATCGGCGATCTGCACTTCCCGTCCAGCGTCTTCGACTCGTACACCGGAGCGCTGCTGCGGAACGTGGACACCGCGGGTATTGCCGATGCGGGTCTCAAGGTGGTCGTCGACGCGTCCAACGGGAGTGCCGGGCTCGTGCTGCCCAGCCTGCTGGGACGCCTCGGTGTCGACGCGTTGACCATCAATCCCGGCCTCGACGAATCGCGACCGACCGAGTCCGCCGAGACCCGGCGCTCCGGACTCGTACGGCTCGGCGAGATCGTCTCCTCGGCGCGGGCCGCGTTCGGCGTGCGGTTCGACCCGGTCGGCGAGCGGCTCTCCCTGGTCGACGAGCGGGGCAGGATCGTCGAGGACGACCGGGCGCTGCTCGTGATGCTCGACCTCGTGGCAGCCGAGCGGCGCAGCGGGCGGGTGGCATTGCCGGTCACCACGACACGCGTCGCCGAGCAGGTCGCGGCGTACCACGGCACGCAGGTCGAATGGACGACGACATCGCCCGACGATCTGACCCGCGTGGCCCGTGAGGAAGGCACCATCTTCGGTGGAGACGGGCGCGGGGGCTTCGTCGTTCCCGAATTCAGCAGCGTCTTCGACGGATCGGCTGCGTTCGTCCGGCTCCTCGGTCTGGTGGCCAGGACCCAGCTCACCCTGAGCCAGATCGATGCCCGCATCCCCCGCGCCCATGTCCTGCGCCGTGATCTCGCCACCCCTTGGGCGGTCAAGGGGCTGGTCATGCGGCGGGTCGTGGAGGCCGCCGGTGACCGCAGCGTCGATACGACGGACGGGGTGCGGGTGGTCGAGACCGACGGGCGGTGGGTGATGGTGCTGCCGGACCCGGCCGAAGCGGTCACCCATCTGTGGGCCGAAGGTCCGGACGACGCCTCCGCGCAGGCGCTGCTGGACGAATGGGCGGCGGTAGTGGACAGCGCAGGTCAGTGACGGTTCTCCCGGTGTGTCCGGTGGCGCCAGGCGGCGTCAGCGGGCACACCGGTGGGGCCATTCGGCGCTAGCCGTGGCGACGTGCGACGATGTGCGGCATGTCGCAGCAGCCCCCCGATCGGAGTACCGCCTCGCCTCCCGCGCGTCCCGATGCGTCCATGTCGCTGCTGACCAATGTGATGGACCACAGCCTGGACGACGGATACGCCGAGGCCTCGGCGCGTCGCAAGGCCGACGGGACCGCGGGCCTGCCCCGTACGCTCAAGTCGAAACTCGGCCTCGCCGCTTGCCTGGTGCTGGCCGCCCTGGTCGTCACGCTCGGGGCCGCGGAGGCGCGCGTCTCGGCGCCGGTCCTCGCCAAGGAGCGCCAGGAGCTGATTGACCGCATCGACGATGAGACGGCGGCGGCCGACGACCTCGAGTCGCAGGTGGACGAGCTCCGGGACGACGTGGGCCGGCGCCAGCGCAAGGCGCTGGAGAAGCACGGTGGGGACCAGGGGCAACGAGTGGCACTCCTCGCCGGAGCGACCCCCGTGGAGGGGCCCGGCGTGAAGCTCGTCATCGACGACGCCAAGGACACCGACCAGGGCGGCGGCGGACCGCGGGAGACCAGTGGATTCGCCGACACCGGTCGGGTCCGCGACCGGGACCTCCAGCGGGTCGTCAACGGCCTGTGGCAGTCCGGTGCCGAGGCGATCGCGATCAACGGGCAGCGTCTGACAGCCCTGTCGGCGATCCGTGCGGCGGGCGACGCCATACTGGTCGACAACAGACCGCTTGTTCCGCCCTACACGGTGCTGGCGGTGGGGAACGGGAAGCAACTCGGCACCGCGTTCCAGGACAGTGCGGACGGCCAGTATCTTCAGGCGCTCAAGGACACCTTCGATGTCCGGACGAACCTGTCCGTGCAGCAGAAGGTGAGCCTTCCGGTCGCGCCGAGTCTGATCGTACGTACAGCAGAGCCTTACAAGGCCGCAGACACCGGCAGTGGTGCGGCAGACACAGGGAAGGGCACATCGTGATCGCCGTACTGGGCCTCGTCGTGGGAGTCGTGGTCGGACTGTTGGTCCGGCCCGAGGTGCCGGCGGTGGTCGAGCCCTATCTCCCGATCGCCGTCGTCGCTGCCCTCGACGCAGTCTTCGGCGGTCTGCGCGCCATGCTCGACGGGATCTTTGTCGACAAGGTGTTCGTCGTGTCGTTCCTTTCGAACGTCGTGGTGGCCGCACTGATCGTGTTCCTGGGCGACAAGCTGGGCGTCGGTGCGCAGCTGTCCACCGGTGTGGTGGTCGTGCTCGGGATCCGGATCTTCTCCAACGCCGCGGCCATCCGCCGGCACGTCTTCCGGGCCTGAGGCCGATGAGCAACGAAGAACTTCCCGAGGAGACGGAGCACGCCCCGGAGCGTGCGGCGGGCTCCGCGAACGAGCTCACCGGCCGTCAGCGGCTGATCGCCGGACTCTGGCCGCCGCGGGTGACGCGGGCCCAACTGATCGTCGCGCTACTGCTGTTCGTCCTCGGTCTCGGCCTGGCCATTCAGGTGCGGTCCAACAGCGACAACAGCGCGCTGCGAGGCGCCCGGCAGGAGGACCTGGTCAGGATCCTCGACGAGCTGGACGACCGGACCCAGCGTCTGGAGGACGAGAAGCAGCGGCTGGACGCCCAGCGCACGGAGCTGGAGAACAGCTCCGACCAGGCCGAGGAGGCGCGTAAGCAGACGGTGGAGAAGGAGCGGCAACTCGGCGTGCTCGCGGGCACCGTGGCGGCACACGGGCCCGGCATCACGCTGACTGTCAACGACCCCGGGGACGGGGTGAAGGCGGACATGCTGCTCGACGCGCTCCAGGAACTGCGGGCGGCGGGCGCCGAGGCGATCGAGGTCAACGGGGTGCGCGTGGTGGCCAACACGTACTTCTCCGGTGACGGCGGCAACGTCAGGGTTGACGACCGTAAGATCACCGCGCCGTACGTCTTCGAAGTGATCGGCAAGCCCCAGGATCTGGAGCCGGCGCTGAACATTCCTGGCGGCATCGTGCAGACGCTGGAGAAGGAGCAGGCCACCGTGCAGGTGGAGCAGGCCGACGACATCGTCGTTGACGCCTTGCGACCGGCGAAGCAGCCTGACTACGCTCGGTCGTCGTCCCCGTGAGGCGGCGGTGCGCAAGGGGCGAAGGAGACAGGCGCAAGGTTGCGGGGGGTCGCCGCATCGTATTGGTGGTGCGTGGTGGAAACTGTCGAGTGGATACGGACGTTGTGAGGATGTCCGGGTCGGCAGGTGTGTTCATTCAGGGTTCGTCCTGCCCCACGGGCGGGTCTATTTCGGTCAAGGGGAATCGCCCGTGAAGTTGTTTGGGAAGTTGTTCGGCAAGAGCGCTCGCGACGAGGCCGCCCGCCATCGCGCGCCGCGCCATGGCCAGGCGGAGGAGCAGGGCACGGAGCGCCCGCTCTTCCGTGATCAGGTGTCGGGTACGGGCGGTGACAATTCGGGAGTATCCGGCGCGTCGTCTGTTGACCCTGCCGGTCCCGGCCGCATAGGTTTCGGGGAATCGTCGACCTCGAGTTCGGGTGGAGAGTTCGCCCCCAGGCAGGAGGGTTCGTCCATGCCGGTCTGTACGAGGTGCGGGCATCGCAATGCCGAGGCCAGCCGTTTCTGCTCCAACTGCGGTGCTCCGCTGAGGGGCGGGGTCCCCGAGCGTGCCTCGGAGACGACGTCGACCATCTCCATCTCCGGTCTCGAGGCGTACGAGGCGGAGGCCACCGGGCAGACGGCTGTGCCGTCCCTCTCGCCCGAGGCTCAGGCCGCCGTGGACGCCCTTCCGCTCGGCTCGGCGCTCCTGGTGGTGCGTCGTGGTCCGAACTCCGGTAGCCGTTTCCTGCTGGACGGTGAGCTGACCACGGCCGGCCGCCACCCGCAGAGCGACATCTTCCTCGACGACGTGACGGTGTCGCGTCGGCACGTGGAGTTCCGCAGGAGCCCCGACGGGAGCTTCACGGTCGGGGACGTGGGCAGCCTCAACGGCACCTACGTCAACCGTGAGCGCATCGACTCCGTCGCCCTGTCCAATGGCGACGAAGTGCAGATCGGTAAGTACCGGCTGGTCTTCTACGCGAGCCAGCGCGGTATCTGACCCGCCCTGACTCCGTCGGGGGGATGCCCAGGAAGGTCCATGCTGAGAACACCGACGGGCGGTGCCGTGACCGGCACCGCCTCCGCCGACGACCGCCCGATGAGCATCGGCACGGTGCTCCTGCGGCTGCGGGACGAGTTCCCCGAGGTCACGATCTCCAAGATCCGTTTCCTGGAGGCCGAAGGGCTCGTCGAGCCGCAGCGGACCCCTTCCGGCTATCGCAAGTTCCGCAGCGCCGATGTGGAGCGGCTGGCGCAGGTGCTGCGCATGCAGCGGGACCACTACCTCCCGCTGAAGGTCATCCGCGAGCATCTGGATGCCCTCGCCCGTGGTGAACAGGCCGCCCTGCCTTCCGGGGGCGGCCCGAGGGACGTGACCGGCGGGGGCTGGGACGCGGAGCCGGGACGGGCCACCGCGGCCCGGATCGGCCGTGCGGAGCTGCTGGCGGCTGCCGAGGTCACCGAGAGCGACCTCGACGAGTGGGAGTCGTACGGACTGGTGGTTCCGACCGCCGAGGGCGGTTACGACGCCGAGATGGTGACTGTGGCCAGGCTTGTGGCGGATCTGGGCAGGTTCGGTCTGGAGCCGCGTCACCTGCGTGCCATGCGGGCCGCTGCGGATCGCGAGGTCGGGCTCATCGAGCAGGTGGTCGCACCCCTGCGGCGGCACCGGAATCCGCAGACCAGAGCCCATGCGGAGGCCACTGCGAAAGAACTCGCGGAGCTGTCCGTGAGGCTTCATTCGGCCCTGGTACAGAGCGCCCTGCACATCCGGCTCCACTGATCGCCAGGCTGCCCGACTACCCAAACCTGCCGGGCACGTCCTAGGGTTGCTGTGTGAACGAGCTCGACGTTGTGGGTGTCCGGGTGGAAATGCCCTCGAACCAACCGATCGTGCTCCTGCGTGAAGTGGGAGGCGACCGGTACCTCCCCATTTGGATCGGTCCTGGTGAGGCGACCGCGATCGCCTTCGCCCAGCAGGGCATGGCTCCGGCCAGGCCGCTGACCCATGATCTCTTCAAGGACGTGCTCGAGGCCGTCGGCCAGGAGCTCACCGAGGTCCGCATCACGGACCTTCGGGAAGGGGTCTTCTACGCGGAGCTGGTCTTTGCCAGCGGGGTGGAGGTGAGCGCGCGGCCGTCCGACGCCATAGCGCTCGCGTTGCGCACCGGAACACCGATCTACGGCAGTGACGGGGTGCTCGATGACGCAGGCATCTCCATCCCGGACGAGCAGGAGGACGAGGTGGAGAAGTTCCGCGAGTTCCTCGATCAGATCTCCCCGGAGGATTTCGGCACCAACAGTCAGTGACCGTTCTTCGGGGTCGCCGTCAGCGCATCCGGCAAGCCTTTCCCGCTCGAGAGACACGGGAAACCACCCTCAGGGTGATTATCACTCGGCGTGCCGAGTGTGGCGATCGTTGACGCACCCCGAGTGACTGCCTACCTTCGAGATGGCAGGTCAAGGACGGAGGTCGGCGTGAGAAGCAGCGGCGACGGTACGGCAGCGGGTGGGCCGTGTCCGCAGCAGGGGAGTACAGCCGACCACACCATCGTGCAACCGGTTCAGCCGGCGGCGGTGGCGGGGGACGGAGTGGCTTCGGTCAACGACATCGGTTACCGCGGGCCGACCGCCTGCGCGGCGGCCGGGATCACCTACCGGCAGCTCGACTACTGGGCGCGCACGGGGCTGGTGGAGCCGAGCGTGCGTCCGGCGTACGGGTCCGGCACACAGCGGCTCTACAGCTTCCGGGACGTCGTCCTGCTGAAGATCGTCAAGCGCTTCCTGGACACCGGTGTGGCACTCCAGAACATCCGCACGACGGTGCAGCATCTGCGGGCCCGCGGTTTCCAGGACCTTGAGCGGATGACGCTGATGAGCGACGGGGCGACGGTCTACGAGTGCTCCTCGCCCGACGAGGTCGTCAGCCTGCTCCAGGGTGGCCAGGGGGTCTTCGGGATCGCGGTCGGTGTGGTGTGGCAGGACGTCGACGCCGCGCTCTCGCAGCTGCACGGCGAGCGGGTGGACACCGGCGAGACCCTCATCGGGAACAACCCCACCGACGAGCTCGCGCGGCGGCGCAACCGCGCCGGCTGACGCGGCCCGCGGTCCGGGCGCGGCGATTGTCAGTGCCGTAGGGCAGCATCGATTGATGTGAGAGCCGCGCCCACCATCCTGCATCTGGACATGGATGCCTTCTACGCCTCCGCCGAGCAGGCGGCCAAGCCCAGCCTGCGCGGCAAGCCGGTCGTGGTGGGCGGGCTCGGGCCGCGCGGAGTCGTCGCCACCGCGTCGTACGAGGCCCGTCGCTTCGGGGTGCACTCGGCGATGCCCACGGCACAGGCGCGGCGGCTGGCGCCCAACGCGGCCTATCTGGTGCCCCGCTTCCAGCTGTACAGGACCGTGAGCGACCAGGTGATGGAGCTGCTCGCCCGGCTCTCGCCGCTGGTGGAGCCGCTCAGCCTGGACGAGGCCTTCGTGGACCTGGAGGCCGGGGGAGCGGCCGACGACGCGGCTTCGGCGCGGGAGATCGGTGAGCAGCTGCGTACGGCCATCAAGGCGGTCACCGGGCTCACCGGGTCGGTCGGGCTCGCCGGTTCCAAGATGCTGGCCAAGATCGCTTCGGAGGAGGCGAAGCCGGACGGCCTGCTGCTCATAGAGCCGGGCACGGAGCGGGCGCTGCTCGCACCCATGTCGGTGCGGATCCTCCCCGGGGTCGGGCCGGCGACGGCGGATCATCTGCGCCGTGCGGGGATGACGACGGTCGACGACCTGGTCGAGGCGGGCGAGGACGAGCTCGTACGCCTGCTGGGGAAGGCGCACGGCGGTTCGCTGCACCGCATGGCGTTGGGGTACGACGACCGGCCGGTGGTCGCGGAGCGGGACGCCAAATCGGTGTCCGTCGAGGACACCTTCGATGCCGACCTCCACGACCGGGTGCGGATCAGGACGGAGGTCGAGCGACTGGCCGACCGGTGCGTCCAGCGCTTGCGGGGCGCGGGGCGGTCCGGGCGCACGGTGGTGCTGAAGGTGCGACGGTACGACTTCTCGACGCTCACGCGGTCCGAGACGCTCCGTGGGCCCACGGACGACCCCACGGTGGTCCGTGAGGCCGCCGCACGGCTCCTGGAGGCCGTTGACACCACCGGAGGCGTCCGGCTCCTGGGAGTGGGCGTGACGGGGCTCGCCGACTACACCCAGGAGGATCTCTTCGCCCAGGCCGCCGGTGAGCGGATCGCGGCCGAGGAAGCCGCGGGTCAATCGGCCGAGGAATCGGCGGAGGGGACGGCACCGGCGGGGGACGACGGGGGCGAGCCGCCGGGCGATCCCCGGGCGCAGGCCCCGGAGACCGCCGAGCAGCGCGCAGCCCGGCGCTGGCCCGCCGGACACGACGTGCACCACGGGACGTACGGACACGGCTGGGTGCAGGGCAGTGGCGTCGGCCGGGTTACGGTGCGGTTCGAGGAGCCCGGGTCGGCGCCCGGCCGGGTACGTACGTTCCGGATCGACGACCCGGAACTCCGGCCCGCCGATCCGCTGCCGCTGGTGAGGGACCCGGTGGACTACTCGTCCTGGCCGGCCAGTCTGCCGAAGTCCCTGTCCGGACCGATCTCCTCGGGTGGGGAGTCCAGCCCGTAGTGCCGGTAGAGCTGGAGCTCCTGTTCCGGCGAGAGATGACGGCCGACACCGAAGTCCGGTGCGTCCTTGATGAGCACACGGTCGAAGGGGATGCGGAGCGTGTCCTCCACGAATTCGCTGGGTTCCAGCGGGACGAACGCGTCCCGGCTGAAGAGTCCGGTACGTACGGCCGCCCACTCGGGCACACCGGTCGCGTCGTCGAGATACACCTCGTCCACGGTCCCGATCTTGGTGCCCTTGCGGTCGAACGCCTTGCGGCCGATCAGGCGGCGCGGATCGATGTCGCTCTGCACGGTCCCTCCCACTGGTCGCGGCTACTCCACAAGCACCACAAAAAGGCAGATCCGGGTGGTTGGCCACTCGAGAAATCAGCCACGAACCCCGCTGGTAGGCTGGTGACGGCTGCTGACCCCGTGCGGGAGAGTCCTCCGGAGTTGATCCGAAGGCGCCGAAGGAGCAAATCCTCCCCGGAATCTCTCAGGCCCCCGTACCGCACGGACGAGGTCACTCTGGAAAGCAGGGCGGGTTTCGTGCGGCCGAGTGCCGGTGCGATTCCCTTCCTCACCGACGGTGAAAGCCGGTACGCCGCAAGGCGCGCCGGTGAAGCTCTCAGGTTGAGATGACAGAGGGGGAGGCCGTTCGGGCACCCGCGCCGTGGTGCCCCTCGCAGGTCGTGACAGACCAGGAGGCCTCCACCATGACCCCCCGTCGCACTCCGCTCTCCCAGCTGGAGCAGGGCATTCCGTTCGAGCAGCGCCACATCGGTCCCGATGACGAGGCGCAGTCGAAGATGCTCGCCCAGGTCGGTTACGGCTCGCTGGACGAACTCACCGCCGCCGCGGTGCCCGATGTCATCAAGAGCGCCGAGGCGCTCGCACTGCCTTCCGCTCGCACCGAGGCCGAGGTCCTCGCCGAGCTGCGCGAGCTCGCGGACCGCAACCAGGTGCTGGCGCCGATGATCGGGCTCGGCTACCACGGCACCTTCACCCCGCCGGTGATCCTGCGCAACGTCATGGAGAACCCCGCCTGGTACACGGCCTACACGCCGTACCAGCCGGAGATCTCGCAGGGCCGCCTGGAGGCGCTGCTCAACTTCCAGACCATGGTCGCCGAGCTGACCGGGCTGCCCACCTCCGGCGCCTCGCTGCTCGACGAGGGCACCGCGGCCGCCGAGGCCATGGCGCTCTCCCGGCGCGTCGGCAAGGTGAAGGGCGGCGTCTTCCTGGTCGACGCCGACGCCCTGCCGCAGACGGTCGCGGTCATAGAGACCCGTGCCGAGCCGACCGGCGTCGAGGTCGTCGTCGCCGACCTGTCCGAGGGCATCCCGGCGGAGCTCGCCGAGCGCGGTGTCTTCGGCGTGCTGGTGCAGTACCCGGGCGCCTCCGGAGCGGTCCGGGACATCAAGCCCGTCATCGATCAGGCCCACGAGCTGGGCGCGATCGTCACGGTCGCCGCCGACCTGCTCGCCCTGACCCTGCTCAACTCGCCCGGCGACCTGGGCGCGGACATCGCGGTCGGCACCACCCAGCGCTTCGGTGTGCCGATGGGCTTCGGCGGACCGCACGCAGGATTCATGGCCGTGCGCGAGAAGTTCGCCCGCAGCCTTCCGGGCCGCCTCGTCGGTGTCTCCGTCGACGCGGACGGCAACAAGGCGTACCGGCTGGCCCTGCAGACCCGCGAGCAGCACATCCGCCGCGAGAAGGCCACCAGCAACATCTGTACCGCCCAGGTGCTGCTCGCAGTCATGGCCGGAATGTACGCGGTGTACCACGGCCCGGACGGGCTGCGGACGATCGCCCGGCGCACCCACCGCTACGCGACGATCCTGGCCGAGGGCCTGCGCGCCGCCGGGGTCGACGTCGTGACCGGCGCCTTCTTCGACACCCTCACCGTGCGCGTCCCGGGCAAGGCGGCGGAGACCGTCGCCGCCGCGCGTGAGCGCGGGGTCAACCTGCGGCTCGTGGACGCCGACCTGGTCTCCCTCGCCTGCGACGAGACCACCACACGTACGCAGATCGCCGCCGTCTGGGCGGCCTTCGGCGCCGACGGGGACATCGAGGCGCTGGACGCCACCGTCGCCGACACGCTGCCCGAGGCGCTGCTGCGCACCGACGAGATCCTCACCCACCCGGTCTTCCACCAGCACCGCTCCGAGACCGCGATGCTGCGCTACCTGCGCAAGCTCGCCGACCGGGACTACGCGCTGGACCGCGGCATGATCCCGCTCGGCTCCTGCACCATGAAGCTGAACGCGACCACCGAGATGGAGCCGATCACCTGGCCCGAATTCGGCGCGCTGCACCCCTTCGCACCGGCCGAGCAGGCGCAGGGCTTCCTCACCCTCATCCGCGAGCTGGAGGAGCGCCTCGCCGAGGTCACCGGCTACGACGCGGTCTCCATCCAGCCGAACGCGGGATCGCAGGGCGAGTTCGCGGGCCTGCTGGCCGTACGCGCGTACCACCGGGCCAACGGTGACGACCAGCGCACCGTCTGCCTCATCCCGTCCTCCGCGCACGGCACCAACGCGGCCAGCGCTGTCATGGCCGGTATGAAGGTCGTCGTGGTGAAGACCGCCGACGACGGCGAGGTGGACGTCGATGACCTCCGCGCCAAGATCGAGAAGCACCGCGACGAGCTCGCCGTACTCATGATCACGTACCCGTCGACGCACGGTGTGTTCGAGGAGCACGTCGCCGACATCTGTGCCGAGGTGCACGACGCCGGCGGTCAGGTGTACGTCGACGGCGCCAACCTCAACGCGCTGGTGGGCCTCGCGAAGCCGGGCCGCTTCGGCGGCGACGTCTCGCACCTGAACCTGCACAAGACCTTCTGCATCCCGCACGGCGGCGGCGGCCCCGGCGTCGGCCCGGTCGGGGTGCGCGCGCACCTCGCGCCGTACCTGCCGAACCACCCGCTGCAGCCCGCCGCGGGCCCCGAGGCCGGGGTCGGCCCGATCTCGGCCGCTCCGTGGGGCTCGGCCGGTATCCTGCCCATTTCCTGGGCGTACGTACGGCTGATGGGCGGAGAGGGCCTGAAGCGGGCCACGCAGGTCGCCGTGCTCGCGGCCAACTACATCGCCAAGCGTCTGGAGCCGCACTACCCGATCCTGTACAACGGCCCGGCCGGTCTGGTCGCGCACGAGTGCATCGTGGACCTGCGGCCGATCTCCAAGGCCACCGGTGTCAGCGTCGACGACATCGCCAAGCGTCTGATCGACTACGGCTTCCACTCGCCGACCATGTCGTTCCCGGTCGCCGGGACACTGATGATCGAGCCGACCGAGAGCGAGAACCTCGCGGAGCTCGACCGGTTCTGCGACACGATGATCGCCATTCGCGGCGAGGTCGAGAAAGTGGCCTGCGGCGAGTGGAGTGCGGACGACAACCCGCTGCACAACGCTCCGCACACCGCGGCGATGCTGGGCGGGGAATGGAAGCACGGGTACAGCCGTGAGGTGGCGGTCTTCCCGGCCGGCGTCTCGGCCGCCGACAAGTACTGGCCGCCGGTGCGCCGGATCGACGGCGCCTTCGGCGACCGCAACCTCGTCTGCTCCTGCCCGCCGCTGGACGAGTACGACAACTGAGTCATGAGCGCGCGGGAGTGACGCGCGCATGCGGCGGGGCCGGTTCGGAGAATTCTCCGGGCCGGCCCCAGCTCGTACCGGCCGCGGTCAGGCGGCCTTCATCACCCGGTCGGTCCCCAGGGGCCGGTGCGGAGCGATGATCTGACCGTCGGGGAGCAGCTCACCGGTGTCCTCGAAGAGCAGGACTCCGTTGCACAGCAGGCTCCAGCCCTGCTCCGGGTGGTGGGCCGTCAGGCGGGCGGCTTCCCGGTCGGCTGAATCGGCGGTCGGGCATGGTGGCTGGTGCTGGCACATGGCTGGGTTCTTTCGCTGCGTTGTAGTGAATGTCCTGCGGCTGGATGAGGTGTTCATGGCCGCCCCCCGTATCGATCGGTCCGGTCCCAGTGTTGCCCCACGGGCGTCATTCCGCAGGGATTTCGCAGCAGCACTTGTCCTTACTCGAAGGACGCGTCACCCACGCGGACGGTTCACCGCAACTGCACTGTCACTTCGGGTGGTTCGGGGTGGTCGGACCGGGCTAGTCCGGTCGGGCACCGAAGTGCGCCCCCTCAGCGCTGTGCCCCGCCACCGGGGGACGGTGGCGGGGCACAGCGCTCTCGTACGGGGTCCGGTCCTCAGGCCGGTGATCCGAGCAGGGGGCCGGGGCCGGGGGTGATGCGCAGCGTCATCACGCGCAGCAGATCGGCGACCCGGTGCGGGCGATGGGCCGCGATGCCCGGCGGGGCGGGAGCCAGCGGAACCAGGAGATCGGCGGGGGCGAGCGCCCCGCCGGCGGCGTCGGCCTCGGCGTCGCCGTGCAGCCACAGGGCGAGCATGTAGAGCTCCGGGATGGACAGCAGCCGTGGCTGGTAGTGACTGGTCACCGTCTCTGCCTGGCGCAGGGCGAGTTCGGTCGAGGCGATGTAGGGCCCCTCGAAGAAGTGCGAGAAGGTCCAGCCGTCCGGAGTGAGCATGGTGTCCGCCGCGGCGACGGGCTGCTCCGAGCCGCGGATCAGGAACCGCCACCCGGCGAGCCTGGTGGCGGGAGCGAGCCCGCCCGGCCCGATCCGGTCCAGTACATGGACGGGGAGCGGGAGTTCGGGGCTCAGCGGTCCCTCGGCGGACCGGAGGGCTGGGGTGCGGGCCTCGCGGACTGCGGTGGGTGAACCGAGTGCCGCGAGAACGCTGCGCAGAGCGGGCGCGGGAGCCGGGGGAACATGCAGCGGCATAGTGGGTCGCCTCTCACTTCGGAGACACGGTGGTGCGTGGGTGGGTGCAGACGGCGCTGTCGGCATGCGGGGCCAGAGGAGGCCGGACTGGGCCGGTGCGTCAACTCTCTGCCTCGTCCGCGGAGTTTATACGACACGTGTTCACGCGGTGATTCCACTAGCCGTCGCAGGTATTGCCGACAAGGCGGTATCGAGACTTTATTATGCGGAGAATCTGCTGATTCTGTGTCAGCGGCGCAGCCACCGCCTGGGATTTTTCCCCGGGTGCGGACGGCTGAATCGCGACCGTGTATTCACCGTGCGCCGGGCGGGGAAACCGGTGCTGCACCATGCCCATGGAATGTGCCTCGGGCGGGCGCACTCAGATTACTGGGTCCACGGCGTTCGCGGGGGCGTTATGGATCACCCGGCCTGGGCATTATCGATCGTGACGCGAGCGGCCTGGGCCGCGGGCCGCCCACTTGAGGGAGGGACGCTCCGATGGGGGAGAAGGTCGTGGCGGGCGCCTTTGACCTGTCCGATCGGCAGGGGTACCGGAGGAAGCTCCACCAGTGCCTGGAGGGGCTGGAGCGGCTGTTGGCGGAGCGGAGGTTCGACCGGCCGCGCAACCTCATGGGTGTGGAGATCGAGCTGAATCTCGCGGGCGCCGACGGCATGCCGCAGATGATGAATGGGGAGGTCCTCCCACGCATCGCGAGCCGTGATTTCCAGATGGAACTCGGGATGTTCAATTTGGAGGTGAACATAGTCCCGCACCGCCTGGACGGGCAGGTTTTCGACCAGTTGGCCGAAGAGCTCAGGACCGGGCTCGGATATGCCCACCGGAAGGCGGGCGAGGTCGACGCCGGGATCATGATGATCGGTATTCTGCCCACCCTGCGCCGCGAGGACCTCGTCGCGGCGAACCTCTCGGACGCGGACCGCTACACACTGCTCAACGATCAAATCGTGGCCGCCCGGGGCGAGGATTTCTCCCTCGATATCCAGGGCGTGGAGCGATTGGTGTCCACCTCCGCCTCGATCACCCCGGAGGCCGCCTGCACCTCGGTCCAGCTCCACCTGCAGGTGACACCGGCGCGATTCGCGGCCGTGTGGAACGCCGCCCAGGCCGTCGCCGGGGTCCAGATCGCCCTGGGCGCCAACTCGCCGTTCCTGTTCGGCAGGGAGCTGTGGCGGGAGTCGCGGCCGCCGCTCTTCCAGCAGGCCACCGACACCAGACCGCCCGAACTCCAGAACCAGGGAGTGCGGCCCAGGACCTGGTTCGGTGAACGGTGGATCGGCTCGGCGTACGAGCTCTTCGAAGAGAACCTGCGCTACTTTCCGCCGCTGCTCCCGATCTGCGACGAGGAGGAGCCGCTGCGGGTCCTGGACGAGGGCCGGGTGCCGCGGTTGCAGGAACTGGTGCTCCACAACGGCACGGTCTACCGCTGGAACCGGCCCGTGTACGGGCTGGCCGACGGCGTACCCCATCTGCGGGTGGAGAACCGGGTCCTGCCCGCCGGCCCCACGGTCACCGATCTGATCGCCAACGCGGCCCTGTACTACGGGCTCGTGCGGGCGCTCGCCGAGGAGCCTCGTCCGGTGTGGACGCGGCTGCCGTTCGCCGCGGCGGAGGAGAACTTCGACACGGCGTGCCGCCTGGGCATCGACGCGGAGCTGACCTGGCCGCGTCCCGGCCGTGCGGGTGGGCTCACCCGGGTGCCCGCCGTCAAGCTGGTACGGGACGAGCTGCTGCCGCTGGCCGCGGCGGGGCTCGATGCCTGGAACATCGAGCCCGCTGACCGCGACCGCTACCTCGGTGTCATCGAGGAGCGCTGCAAACGACGGGTGAACGGGGCGTCCTGGCAGGCGGACACCTACCACCGGGCACGGGAGGGCGGGCTCGACCGGCAGGCGGCGCTGGCCGCGACGACCCGGCGGTACGCCGAGCTGATGCACAGCGGGGAGCCCGTGCACAGCTGGCCGATGGGTGCTCCAAAGCCCTGACCCGGGCACCGCGGATGCCGTGGCCCGGCTCCCCGCGGTCAGGACCGGCCGTGTCCGGGGTCAGGGCCTGTCCGGCGGATCAGGGTCGGACAGGCGCTAGTCCTGGCCGGCGTGACCGCTCTGGCCAGCCGTCATGATGGCCTGCAGGATCACCGTCTGGATCTCGGCCGGGTCGATGACCTGGTAGCCACCGCCGCCGGTCACCTTCGCTATCTCGTTCACCTCATCGCGGTCGGCCTCGGGACCGACCGCGATGGCGAGCAGCGGCACCGGACGCTCCGGATCGGCGATCCGCCTCAGTTCCGCGATCAGTGCACTGCGGGAGATGGAGACGCTGTCCTGGTTCGAGCCGTCGGTGAGGATCACGACCGCGTTGAACTTGCCCTTCACATAGGTCGCCTGGGCGTCCTTGTAGGCGGCGAGCATGGTGTCGTAGAGACCGGTCGCGCCATCCGGTACGGGTTGCAGCGCCGCGAAGGCCGCGGAGAGCTTCTCGCGGTGGGTGCCGCCGCCCTTCGCCGGATCGCCCAGCCTGGTGGCCGGGACCAGTTTGCGGTAGTCCTTGTCGCCGTCGAGCCTGGTGGCGAACTCCCAGAGCCCGATCTCGTCGTTCGGAGTGAACTGGTTGAGGGCCTGGATCAGTGACGCCTTGGTGACATCCATCCGGGACTGGTTACGTCCCGGGACGGTCGTGGCCATGGACCCCGAGGCGTCGACGACCGTGGTCAGCCGGGCGCTCTGGACAGTGATCGTCCACATGCCGAGGGTCTGCTGGAGCTCCTCGGCGGTCGGTGCGGCGGCGGCCGCGGTGGCGTAGGGCTGAGGCTTCTTGCCGCCGGCCGGAGCGACCACCGACTCGCCCGCGGTGCCGTCGACGTTCCTGAAGCCGTGCCTCTCCAGCGTGGCCTGTGAGGCGGGCTCGTCCAGCAGAGTTCGAAATCGCAGCGCGGCCCGGCTCTCGGCCGTGCTCATAGTGGTCTCGTCGACCGTCGTGTAGGGGTAGTTGAGCAGCGGTGTGCCGTCCTTGGGGTAGAAGAGATCGAGCTTTCCGCCGCCGGTCGACTCCGCGTTGTGGGTGAACGCCGCCTGCTCGGAGAGGAGCACCGCCTGGTTGCGTTCCGGGTTGCCCTGTTCGGCGCCCGAGTCGCCCTGCGCCAGGGTCTCCAGTACTTGGGTGTCACTGTCCGACATGCGCTGCGCGAGCAGCTTGGCGGTCGCCGCGACCCTGGTGTCGCTGTCTCCGCCCTGCTTCTCGGAGGACGCACCGATGCTGGTGAGCGCCAGCAGACCGGTGGCGCTGCGTGCGGGGTCGGCCGAGCCGAGGCGCACTTTGTCCGATTCCATGGCGGCGGCCGTCAACTCCGCCCAGGAGTACGTCTTCTTCGGCCAGCCGAGGCTCTTGGCCGCGGACGGAACCATGGCCAGGGTCACGGGGGAGGACGTGATGGAGTCGCCCGCTGTGACCGGGACGCCGTCACCGGAACCCTTGGCCCGGTCGGGCCAGAGGTCGGAGTCGGGCAGCCAGATCTGGAAGTCCGGGGTATGGGTGCCGTCGGAGAGGGCGTCGGCGACCTTGTAGGAGTCGCGGGCGACCACCGTCACGTACAGACACCGACCGTCGGAACGCACCTCGTCCTTGCGCGCCTTGTCGGCGATGGCGCGAACGGCGGGGGCGATGTCCGGGGAGGCCATCATGGACAGACGTACGGCGGAGTCCTCGCAGCTTTTCGAGAACGACAACAGGCCGCTCTGCGCCGCTACGGCCGTGCCCGCCACCACCGCGAGGACGAGCGTGGTGGCGATCGCAACGGTACGGCGACGGCGTGGTGGCGATCCGTCCCCGCTTCCGTCTCCCGCGTAGTCATCGGGCAAGCTGTGACGTCCCATGTCGGTGGTGCCCCTCCTTGAGGATGAACAAGGAAAAGGGGGACCACACCATCGGCAATGGTGCTTGTCCCCCGGCCTGTCGCGCATGATCTTCGTACCTGCATTCGAGACCCTAGCCGGAGGGGGAGCAGGATGGGGCGTGAATGCACAACTCAAGGCAGGTGTACAGGTGGAGGCGGGGCTTATGGCTGATTCTTTCCCCCGGGAGGCTTTTTCGCGACGGATCCTGCGGTCCGAAACGGTCCTCGTGCTGGCTCTCTCATTGGGCGCCAGTGCGGTGTCTGCCCTGATCAGTTTTGTCGGTTCGCTGACGAAACCAGGGGGTTTGAAGGATCAGGCGGCGACGCTCAACAGCTCGTATGCTCCGGGACGTCCATGGCTGGATCTCGCCTGGCAACTCTTCGGTATCACGACGGCCCTGGTGCCCGTCGCCCTGGTCGCGCATCTGCTGATCAGGGAGGGCACCGGCCTGCGGGCCATCGGTTTCGACCGCACCAGGCCGTGGCCGGACCTGGGACGCGGCACGATGGTCGCGGCGGGGATCGGAAGCGCCGGCCTCGCCTTCTACCTGGTGGCCAGGGCCGCCGGATTCAATCTGACCGTGGTCCCGGAGTCACTGCCCGACGTGTGGTGGAAGTTCCCGGTCCTGGTCCTGTCCGCGATCCAGAACTCCGTCGTGGAGGAAGTGATCGTCGTCGGGTATCTGTTGCGCAGACTGGGGCAGTTGGGATGGACGCCGATGGCGGCGCTGGTCGCCAGTTCGGTGCTGCGCGGCTCGTACCACCTGTATCAGGGGGTCGGCGGCTTCATCGGGAACATGGTGATGGGCGTCGTCTTCGTACTGCTGTACCGGCGTTGGGGGCGGGTCGGGCCGCTGGTCGCGGCGCACGCGCTGCTGGATATCGGGGCGTTCGTCGGATACGCGCTGCTGGCGGGGAAGGTGGGCTGGTTGCCCACGCCGTGAAGGCCGTGAGGGTTGTGGGGTACGGGACGCGTGCAGGGGAGGATGCGGGGGAGTGGTGGAGCGGTCCTCGGGGCCTCGCACCCTCGTCCGAGGGTCAGAGCGATGCGAGCAGTTCGCCGTCGATGACCGTCACGGCGTCGCCCGTCAGCAGAGTACGGTCGCCGCGCAAAGCGGTCCGTACGAGGCCGGAACGCGCGGAGGCCTGTAGGCCGGTCAGTTCGTCACGGCTGAGGCGGGCCGACCAGAAGGGTGCCAGGGCGGTGTGGGCGCTGCCGGTCACGGGGTCCTCGTCGATCCCGACGCGCGGGAAGAAGCCGCGCGAGACGAAGTCGTAGCCACGGGCCGGGTCCTGCGCGGCTGCTGTGACGATGACGCCCCGCCGGGACACGTCGGCCAGCCTGGCGATGTCGGGAGTCAGCCCTCGCACGGTCGCCTCGTCGGACAGTTCGACGAGCAGGTCGCCGATGTGCGGGCCGGTGTCGTGGACGGAGAGCGGTTCCGCGCCCAGGGCGGCGGCCAGCCCGGCCGGGGTGGCCTCGGGGGTCAACGGGGATGTGGGGAAGTCGAGGGTGATCGCGCCGTCCGGGCGGGCGGTCGCGGTGAGGATCCCGCACCGGGCCGCGAAGCGCACCGTGCCGCTCGCCGTCCCGGTGGTGTGCAGGACGTGCGCGGTGGCGAGGGTGGCGTGCCCGCACATGTCGACCTCCGTGGTCGGGGTGAACCAGCGAAGCGCCCAGTCGGCCTCGCCGCCCGGAGGCAGCGGATGGGCGAAGGCGGTCTCGGAGAGGTTCACTTCCATGGCGATCCGCTGGAGGCGATCGTCGTCGGCGAAGGTGTCGGAATCCAGGACCAGGACTCCCGCCGGATTGCCGGTGAAGGGGCGGTCGGTGAACGTGTCGACGATTCGAATCCTCATGCCGCGACCATACGTACGGTGCGGAGCCGTACGCCAAGGCCAATTCCGCGTCATTGGACCTCTGCGGAGCTGGGCCGTCCCCGCCGCAGCGCACTACCTCGCCGATGTGGATCTCTCACGGCGGCGCCGGCCACGTTCCTGCTGGTCTCCTTTTGGCGCCCGCCGATCGGGAGGGCGCACGCGAGGCGGGCTGCGGGCAGGGGGACGCAGGCCGTGGCCCGCCACGCGACTCGGCGACCTCGCCCTCGTGGCCACCCCCTGACCTCGTCGCCACTCCCTGGCCGGGACAGCCCTCAGAAGATGAGGCCGCGCATGGACCGCGGGAGGTCTCCCGCGATCTCGCGCAGCCAGGGACTGCGGACGGCCGGCAGCCGGACCAGGGTGTGCTGGAACGCTGCCGCGTCGGCCCAGAACAGGTGGTCGGGGCGCGGCAGGGGCGGGTCCACGTCGAGGACGCCGTCGGGCATGACTCCCGATGTGGGGACGGGCAGGTCCGGCTCGGGGTGGACCAGCCACAGCCACATCCCGAACGGCAGCGGCACCGGGTACGCGGAGGCGGCCGGGCCGGCCGGGGTCCAGGGCTTCCCCGTCTGCGGATGCACCGGCACGAGGAGAATGTCGGCTTCCGCGTCAGGAGCAGGCAGCTCCGGTCCGGCCAGGACGGCGTGCCGCGCGGGCGGGCCAGCGGGCAGCACGGCGTCGAGGGCGCGCTGGAACACCTCTGTGATCAGGCCGTCCGGGACGATCACGGGGTGGCCTCCCGAGGCAGCGAGCAGGTGAGCGAGTGCCCGGCCGGCCGCCACCTCCCACTGCGGGCTCCAGGACCACCGGTGGCCGGATCCCAGCGGCCGGCCCCAGCCGGTGAGCGGCTCGTACGGGGGCGTGCCCGTCCCCTCCGCCATCAGCTCCGCCCAGGAGAGCGGTGCGATGGCGGTGCCGTCGACGGGAAGGCGGCGTACGGCGTCCGGGACGAGCCACACCGCCTGCCAGAGCGAGCAGTCGTCGATCCTGCTGGCCACGGGCAGGCCGCACGCCTCGCAGGCCATGTTGGGGCCGTCGGACCCGTCGAGGCCGCAGCAGTACCCACCGGCCATCTCCGGGATCAGCACGGTGTTGCGGATGTCCCCGGGGGCGATGACGACCGTGCCGGCCGGCCCGTCGGACAGTGCGTGGACCGGTGCGTGGATGCCGCGGGCCTCGGCCTCGTCCGGGTCGATCTCCTCCCACTTCCGCCACGGCGGTCCCCAGGGCTCGGGGTCCACGGCGAACGTGCCCGGCTCCATGAGGACGGGGAGCTGATTCCCGTTCCCGTACTTCTGATGTGCGTGGGCCGGCAGGGCGACCTCGGACAGCGGTGCGGTCAGCGTGGCGCCGCACCCCGCACACTCGAACACGAACAAATGCCCTCCACTTGAGAAACAGGGGCATCGTCGCAGCCCGGCGGCGACCGGCCAACGCATTTTTGGCCGCCGCGGGTACGAGGCACAGCTTGCCGCGCCGGGTCAGTGGCGGAGCAACCGGCCTTGCGCCATGCCGGCCTGCGGGGAACCGCCCGCTGGTTCCTGGCCGTCCTGGTCCTGTACCACATCGCTGCGTACGACCGGGTCTGGTGAACGTCGTCCCGCCCGAGCGGGCTTCGTCGCCTGCGGTGGCGAAATCGCCCCACACAATGGCCACCGCCAGCGGTATCGCGACCGTCGCCGGGTACCGCAGTCGGCAGGGCACCCGGCGCCGGCCCCACAGTCCGAAGCAGAAGAGCGCGAAGACCTCGAGCAGGACCCGAAGCCCAGGAAGGCCGGGTTGTAGGCCAGGGCCAGATCCGTCGTCGTGCTCACTGCGTTCCCTCTCTCATGGATCCGGAGACGTCATCCCGGCGCGCGAGGTGTGATCAGTGACGGGCCGTCGCGATGAGGCGTCTCAGCGAGGCGTGTCCGGGCGGGCCCCAGGTGGGTTTGCCGCCGGGGCGGCCGTGGACGCCTGCCTCCCCGATGAGGATGCAGACGAGGGCTTTCACCACCGCCCAGCCGCGGGCGCGGCGCAGGGTCGCGGGGTCCGCGGCCGGTCGGTAGGCGTCATGGAAGCGGTCTACCGCGCCGTCCGGCAGCAGGAGCCAAGCGGCGGCGAGATCGCACGCCGGGTCGCCCGCGAAGAGGTCGCCGAAGTCGATCACGCCGCAGAAAGTCCCGTCCTCGGTAAGGACGTTGGCGGGGTGCAGGTCGCCGTGGAGCCATAGCGCCGGGCCTGACCAGTCGGGAGCGGCGACGGCGTCTTCCCAGACCGCGCGGACGGCGTCCGGGTCAGGGATCAGTCCCTGCTCGGTGGCCGAGGCGAGTTGCTGGGTGAACCCTTCGGTGTGATCGGCCAGCGGCCCTCCGCGGCCACGGCCGGCCGGAGCGCCGTCGGGGGCGGGTCTGTGAAGGGCCGTCAGAAAGGCGGCCAGGGCGTCGGCCGATTCCGCGACGCGTGTGGCGGGGGCGCGGTCGGCGGGCGTCCCGGGCACCCAGGTGGTGACGATCCAGGGCCGCGGAAAGCGTGCCGAGGGCTTACCGATGCGCTGTGGGACGGGGACCGGAAGGGGAAGGCGCGGGGCGAGACCGGGCAGCCAGTCGTACTCCTTGCGCAGCAGCTCGTCCGCCGACTCCGTTGCCCAGGGCAGCCGGACGGCGAGGTCGTCACCCAGCCGCCACAGCTGGTTGTCCCAGTCGCGTGCGCCGAGCCGCACAGGGTGATCGGCCAGGTCGGGGTGCTGGTCGTGCAGCAGTCCCAGGATCAGATCCGCGGTCATTTCGATCTCGGAGTGGGTCATGCGGAGCCAGGCTAGTCGGACGACGGCCGGCTGTTTGTGACGCACAGCATTCCGTGCCGCTCGATCTCGATGGAGTGGACCCGGGGCGGGTCCACGCTGCTGCGGCGATTGTCAGGCGACCGGTTCCGATATATCGTGAAGCATCGCGACAGATCAACGGTAGAAGGAGTGGAGCGATGCGTTCACATGGGCACGAGCAAGAGTTCGGGCATGGGCGTGGATACGGGCACTGCGGGCCCGGTCATCAGGGGCGTGGTGAGTTCGAGGGGCGGCGGGCGGCCTTCGGGCAGTTCGGACCGCCGTTCGGGGGTGGCCCCTTCGGGGGTGGGCGCGGTCGGGGCGGCGGTCGGGGGAGGGCGAGGCGCGGTGACGTACGCGCTTCGATCCTGGCGCTGCTCAAGGACCGGCCGATGCACGGGTACGAGATGATCCAGCAGATCGGTGAGCGCAGCGGCGGGGCCTGGCGGCCCAGTCCGGGCTCGGTCTACCCGACCCTTCAGCTGCTGGAGGACGAGGGCCTGATCGTCAGTGCGAGCGAGGGCGGCAAGAAGCTGTTCACGCTCACCGACACCGGCCGCGCCGAGGCGGAGTCGGGGGCCGAGGCGCCCTGGGAGGAAGCCGGGCGCGGTGTCGACTGGGAGAGTGTCAATGAGATCCGGCAGGCCGGATTCGGCCTGATGGAGGCGTTCGGCCAGGTCTGGAAGACCGGCTCGGCCGATCAGCGGGAGAAGGCGCTCACGGTCATCAACGACGCCCGGAAGAAGCTGTACCTGATCCTTGCCGACGAGCACTGAGTCCATGGGTGGTGTTGCCCGTGGGTGTGGTGCGAAGGGCCTCGCGGCCGAGCCGTGAGGCCCTTCGTGTCGGCGGGTGGTGTCAGGCGGCGATGAGCCCGCCCAGTTTCCGCAGTGACTCGACGAGCGCGGCCGTCGCCGAGTCCTTGAGCTTTCCGGCCATCAGGGAGACCGCGGCGCCGGTGAACTCCCCGTCGATGCGGACCGTCGTCGCGTCCCCGTCGGGGGTCAGCGAGTAGCGCATGGCCAGGTTGACGCCCATCGGGCCCTTGCCCTTGGTGGCCAGCAGGCGTGCGGTCTCCAGTTCCGCCACCGTCCAGGTCACCTCGGCCGGGAAGCCCATGAGCTTCATGTTCTCCTCGTAGGTGGCGGCGAGTTCGAGTGTCGCAGGGCCGCCCTTGGGGAAGCTGGTGTGGGTGGTGTTCCACTGACCGTACGTGGTGAAGTCCGTCAGCTGGGCCCACACCTTCTCGGCCGGTGCTTCGATGCGCGCCTCTGCGCTGACTTCGGCCATGCGACCACCCCTTCTCGGCGGGTTACGGTGTCGCGGAACGTAGCCGCAGTGGCCGGAACATTCAATACTGATGAACCGTCAGATCTGCGTGGTCGTTCCCGTCCGCTCCCGCGTGCCAGATCAGAGCCGCGTCGAACCGGTCGAAGGCGCGGGGGTATGGACCGTCGTCGTGGCAGTGGAACGCGGCCCAGAAGAGGTCGGCGCGCAGCGCGTCGGCCGGGGCGTGGACCCGGTACACGTACTCCCGTCCGTCGAGTGCCGGCAGGGCGACCAACCAGGACACGTACGCGGGCTCCCTTCCGGCTGTCGCGTGGGGGTATGGCCTGTGGGACGTCCGGGGGTGGTTTCCGGTTGCCCGGGGAGCGCGTGGCAAGGCGGCGCGCGCCCTTTTCGTCGATCGGATCCGGAAATGGCGCGATCTCATCCGCAAGGAGGAGAAACCGTTCGAGTGTGCCCAACTTGCGTGGGATGCCTGGATGGGCCCATCCGGGGATGTATTCGCGCTGCGGGCCTGATGGGGTGAGAGATGTGCAGAACCGGACGCCGCGGATCCCCCAGCAACCCGTACCGAACCGCGCCGAGCTCGACGCCAGACTCACCGTGGAGCTGGCCGCCGTGGTGACGGGCGCCCGCAGGCGTGCGCTGCGCGACGGCGACCGGCAGATCGACACGGCGCATCTGCTGCACTCCCTCATCGAATCGGACCCCGCGGTCCGGGCGGCCTTCGAGGGCGGCCCCCAGCTGGCCAGGGTGCTCGGCTACCTCGTCCAGCGCAGTATCGGATACGGACTCCGCTGGCAGGGTTCGGTCGAGGACTCCGGCGCCGTCCCGGTCGTCCCGGACCCGGGGGGCATCGTGCGGGGCACGGGTCCCGCCGTCCGGGGCGCGGGGATGGAGGGCTGGTCGCCCTCGGCCGCTTCCGCGATGGCCGGGGCGCTCGACCGGGCGGAGTCGCGCGGCGACGTAAGGGCGCGAGGGCTCGATCTGCTCGCGGCACTGGCCTCGGACCACGAGTGCCGGGCCGTGAAGGTGCTGGTGCGGGGCGGGGTCGACGCGGACCGGATCGCCGCCCGGGTCGCGGATGTTGCCGGGCAGGGCGTGCCGGAGGGTGGAGTCTGAGCGTCCGCTCCTGGCCGCCGACGGGGAGGGCGGTGTGGGAGCCGTTCGGACGGCCGGTGCGGAGATGTTGGGGCGGGCGGTGTGGAGTCGCCCGCCCGACGGCGGGCCTGTCAGGGGTGACCGGGGGTGACGCCCCTGACCACAGCTGTCATGATGGGCCGATGCACGCGTCTCAGGGGAGAAGCGCCAGCCTGGGACTAGCCCTGGCCTCGGCGTTCGCATTCGGTGGTTCAGGGGTGGCGGCCAAGCCGCTGATCGAGGCAGGGCTCGATCCGCTCCATGTGGTGTGGCTGCGGGTGGCGGGCGCGGCGCTGGTCATGCTGCCGGTGGCCTGGCGCCACCGGGATCTGGTGCGCAGCCGGCCGGTTCTGCTGCTCGGCTTCGGGCTGCTCGCCGTCGCGGGTGTGCAGGCCTTCTACTTCGCCTCGCTCTCCAGGATCCCGGTCGGGGTCGCGCTTCTCGTCGAGTACCTGGCGCCCGCGCTCGTGCTCGGCTGGGTCCGGTTCGTCCAGCGAAGGCCGGTCACCCGGCGGGCCGCGGTCGGCGTGGTGCTCGCCGTCGGCGGACTGACGTGCGTGGTCGAGGTCTGGTCGGGGCTGAGCTTCGACGTGGTCGGGCTGCTGCTGGCGCTCGGTGCCGCCTGTTGTCAGGTCGGCTACTTCGTTCTGTCGGACCAGGGCAGCGCGGACGGCGCGGACGGTGTCGAACCGCCGCATCCGGTCGGGGTCATCGCGTACGGGCTGCTGATCGGTGCGGCCGTTCTCACCGTGGTCGCACAGCCCTGGGGCATGGACTGGTCCGTCCTGGGCGGCACGGCGGGCATGGACGGCACGGATGTTCCGGCCTGGCTGCTGCTCGTCTGGATCGTGCTGCTGGCGACCGTGATCGCGTACGTCACCGGGGTGATCTCGGTGCGCCTGCTCTCACCCGCGGTGGCGGGCGTGGTCGCCTGTCTTGAGGCGGTCATCGCCACGGTGCTCGCCTGGGTGATGCTCGGCGAGCACCTGTCGGCGCCCCAGCTCATCGGCGGTGCCATGGTGCTGATCGGCGCCTTCATCGCCCAGTCGTCGACACCGCGGACGCCGTCGGGGCCAGTTGCGTCAGGACCGGGCGCGGGGGCCGCCGAGGGGGCGGACGCCGGCCTGACCGCTGCCGAAGGTCCGGACGCCGGCCGGACCGCTGCCGAGGGGGAGCTGTCCGCCGGTCGTGTCGCTACGTGACGTCCCACCCGTGGTGGCGGGTGATGGGGGCCCCACACGGTGGCGGGCCCGCACGTCACCCGGTGTGCGTCAGAGTCCGGTGATGTAGTCCGGCACGACGATCGCGGGGTCGAGGTCGTCCGAGGGCAGCGGCGCCGCATAGCCGCGGGCGAGCGGGACAACGCCTGCCCAATGGGGGAGCGTGAGGTCGCGGGGCTCGTCGTTGGGGCCGCCCGTGCGGATCTTCGCGGACACCTCCCGCAGGTCCAGCCGGATCACCGCGGTCGCGGCGAGCTCCTTCTCGTCGGCGGGCCGGGAATCGGCGGACCGGCCGGGCACCACATGGTCGACGATGGCGTCGAGTGCGGTCCGCCGCTCCTGGGGGTCGGTGACCGTGTGCGCGACGCCGTGGACCACCACGGAGCGGTAGTTGATCGAGTGGTGGAAGGCGGAGCGGGCCAGGACGAGCCCGTCGACATGGGTCACCGTGAGGCACACGGGCAGACCGGGGTCGGTGCGGCCCGCCTCGCGCAGCGGACGGGAGCCCGTCGAGCCGTGCACGTAGAGCCGGTCGCCGATCCGGCCGAAGAGCGTCGGCAGGACGACGGGTGCGCCGTCACGGACGAAGCCGAGGTGGCAGAGGTATGCCTCGTCGAGTACCGAGTGGACCACCTCCCGATCGTATGACGCTCGTTCACGGGAACGGGTCGGGATGGTGCGCTCGGTCGGCTCGTATCCGGCTGCTGCGGCGTCAGGGGTCGTGGTCTGCGGCGATGCGGTGTCCGACATTGCGTACTCCATTGCACTAGTGCATAATCTTGTTTGTGCTAGGAGAGTATCGGATTGTCGGGCGGCGCGCGTCGGAGATTGCCGCCAGTGTGGAGCGCGGGATCGGCTCCGGTGAGCTCGAACCAGGGCAAGTGCTGCCTCCCATGCGGGAGTTGGCGGAGCAGCTGGGGGTCAACCCGAATACGGTGGCGGCCGCCTACCGCACGCTCCGCGAGCGCGGGGTGATCGAGACGGCGGGGCGCCGGGGCAGCCGGGTGCGGCCGCGTCCCGCGAGTACGGCGCGCGGATCGCTCCGGGTCGAGGCGCCGGCGGGCGTCCGGGATCTGGGCGCGGGCAACCCCGATCCGGTGCTGCTTCCCGCGCTGGGGGATGCCTTCGCGGCGGTCGCGCAGGAGTATGCGCAGCAGCCCGGGATGTACGGGCAGGCGCCGGTGGACCCGGAGTTCGCCGCCCTCGCCCGTGCCGCACTGGACGCGGACGGGGTGCCGGCCGGGCCCGTGGTCGTGACCTCGGGATCGCTGGACGCGATCGAGCGCGTTCTCGTCGAGCACCTCAGGCCCGGCGACGCGGTGGCCGTCGAGGACCCCGGCTGGGGCAGCATGCTGGATCTCGTACCGGCGCTGGGGCTGCGCCCCGTGCCCGTCGCGGTGGACGACGACGGGCCGGTGCCCGACGCCGTGGAGGACGCGCTGAACGCCGGTGCCCGCGCGCTCGTGGTCACCGGCCGCGCGCAGAATCCGACCGGGGCGGCCATCACCGCCGGACGCGCCTTCGAACTGCGGGGAGTTCTCGCCGGACACCGCGGCGTACTCCTGATCGAGGACGACCACGGGCACGGCATCGTCGATCTGCCGCTCCATCCCCTGTCCGGTGCCACGGACCGCTGGGCCTTCGTGCGGTCCGTGGCCAAGGCGTACGGGCCGGACCTGCGGGTCGCCGTGCTGACCGGTGACCGGGTCACGGCCGACCGGGTGGCGGGGCGTCAGCGGCTGGGCCCCGGCTGGGTCAGCAGACTGCTGCAACGGGCCGTGGTGCACCTGTGGACCTCCGGCGCCGTCGATCCGGGGGAGGTGGCGCGGGCGTACGCGAAGCGGCGGGACGCCCTCGTGCGGGCGCTGGCGGAGCGCGGCGTGGCGGCCCATGGGCGCAGCGGGATGAATGTGTGGGTGCCGGTCGGCGACGAGACCGGTGCCGTGGCGAGACTGCTGCACGCCGGCTGGGCCGTGGCGCCCGGGGCCCGGTTCCGGCTGGCCGCGCCCCAGGGGATCCGGCTCACCGTCTCGCCGCTCGCCGAGCACGAGATCGGACCACTCGCGGATGCGGTGGCGGCAGCGGTGGGACCGGTGAAGCCGCTGGCCTACGGCTGATCCCCGGCCCTGGTCTTGATGCCGGCTTCGGTCCCGGTCCGGCCGGTCCCGGCCCGGCCGGTGGATGTCCGGCCGCCCCGGGCCCTGCTCTGGGTGAGGGCGGCGCCCGCCAGGACCACGAGGGCGCCCACCGGGGTGTTCCAGCTCAGCTGCTCGCCGAGCACGATCACCCCGGCGGCCGTGGCGATGACCGGGATGAAGTAGGTGACCATCTGTGCGGTCGTCGGCCCGACCTCCGCCACCAGGCCGTACTGCAACAGGACCGCGAGGCCGGTGCCGAGCGCCCCGAGGGCGGCCACGGCCAGGGTCGGGAGCAGCGGGAACCCGTCGGGGGCCGAGGTGAACAGCGGGGTCACCAGGGCGATCTGCGCCGTGCCCAGGAAGAGCTGGCTGCCGGTGAGCGCGAGCGTCGACGAGCCGCTGCCCGCCAGCGTCCGGCGGACGTAGATCCAGCCGATCGGATAGCTGAGGGAGGCGAGCAGGGCCATCGCCGTGCCGCCGAAGTCCAGCCCGGAGAAGCCCTGCCAGGCCCCCAGCACGGTCAGCACGCCGAGGAAGCCCAGCCCGAGTCCGGCGACCCGGCGACGCGTCGGCCGGTCCTCGGAGAGTGCGACGAGCGACAGCGCCATGCCCCACAGGGGCGATGTCGCGTTGCAGATGCCCGCCAGCGTCGACGGAATGGTCAGCTCGGCATAGGCGAAGAGCGAGAACGGAAGCGCGTTCAGGAAGAACGCGGCGACCGCCAGATGCCCCCACGTGCGGGCACCCCGGGGCAGCCGCTCGCGCCGGACCGCCATCGCGACGGCCAGCACCGCGGTGCCGGACAGCAGACGGCCCAGGGTGACCTGGAACGGGGCGTACCCCTCGGTGCCGACCTTGATCAGCAGGAAGCTGAAGCCCCAGATGAGCGAGAGCGCCCCGAAGCGGATCCGCCAGTCCAGCGCCGGGCGGGCGGCCGGCGCCCCAGGCGGGCTCAAGGCGGTGGACTCGGTGGCAGGCATGGTCTTCGGTGCGGTGGTTCCCGGTGCGGCGGTGGCGCTCATGGGTCAACGATGGCGGCCCCGACCGCGTAGGACAAGCGAGACTTTGTACGGGTGTCTGCGTAGCATTGCTTACATGTTGAATCTGGAGCGCCTGCGCACCCTGGACGCACTGGCCCGGCACGGTTCCGTGGGCGGCGCCGCCGAGGGGCTGCACGTGACCACGTCCGCGGTCTCCCAGCAGATGGCGAAGCTGGAGCGGGAGGTGGGGCAGCAACTGCTGGCCAGGAACGGGCGCGGGGTCCGGCTCACCGACGCCGGCCGGCTGCTCGCCGACCACGCGGCCCGGATCCTGTCCCAGGTCGAGCTCGCTCAGTCCGACATCGAGGCGCAGCGCGGCGAGGTGGTGGGCGAGATCCGGCTCTCCGCCTTCCCGACCGCGGCACGCGGACTCTTCCCCGCCGCACTCCGCGCGCTGCGCGGGGACCACCCCGAACTGCGCGTACGTACCCGGGAACTGGAGCCCGAGGACGGAATCCGTGCGGTGATCAGAGGCGACATCGACCTCGCGGTGGTGCTGGACTGGAGCAACAAGCGACTGCCCGTGCCCGCCGGCCTGGCCAAGGCCGAACTCCTGGACGACGCACCCGACATCGCGATGCCGGCCGGTCATCGGCTCGCCGACCGGGACCAGGTGGACCTGGAGGACTTCGCCGACGACGACTGGGTCTCCTGGCCCGAGGGCGAATTCTGTTACGACTGGCTGATGTTCACCCTCCGCTCCAAGGGAATCGAACCGCGCATCGCGCACCTGGCGGGCGAACACCACACCCAACTCGCCCTGATCGCCGCCGGAGTGGGTGTCTGTGTGGCGCCGAGGCTGGGCCGCGGACCGGTACCCGACGGGGTACGGCTCGTGCCCGTACGGCAGAAGATGCGACGTCACGTCCACGCCGTCTGGCGTACCGACGCGGACCGGCGTCCGTCGATCAGGGCCGCGGTGGCCGCCCTGCGTGCGGCGGGGCTGGAGCCGGACGCGCAGTGAGCCACGGCCATCGGCCCGGTGTGCGGGGGATTACCCCAGCACCGGGGTCCACCGATCGGTGGACGGCAGGTTCAACCTGACACCTCTGTCCGTCAACTGCCCTGTTCAGCAAGGCTTTCGGGCATGAATTCATTCACTGTGCGCATGGCGCGCCGAAGCGCGCGGCACCCCTGGCGGGCGGTCGTCGGCTGGCTGGTGTTCGTGGGGCTCTGCCTGGTCGTCGGCGGAGCCGTCGGCACCGACAACGCGAAGACCGCCGACTACCGCGTCGGCGAGGCGGGCCGGGCCGAGGCGATGGCGGCCGAGGGCCACCTGGAGCGCCGTTCCACCGAGCAGGTGCTGATCTCCACCCGGTCGGGAGCCCCCGACAGGCAGGCCGCCGAAGCGGCCGCGCGGGATCTCACGGCCCGGATGAGGAAGCTGCCGGAGGTCGCGGACGTGGCCGCGCCGCTCTGGTCCGGCGACGGCCGGATCCTCATGGTCGAGGTGGCCCTGAAGGGCGAGGAGCGGGACGCGAAGGACAAGGTCGACGCCGTCGCGGCGCAGACCTCGGCCGTTGGGAAGACCAGTCCCGGGCTGCTGCTGGAGGAGACGGGCAGCCCCTCCATCAGCAAGGGGGTCGACCAGCAGCGCGGCGACGACCTGGCGCTGTCCGAGAAGATCACTCTTCCCGTCACCCTGGTCACCTTGCTGGTCGCCTTCGGGTCGGTGGTCATGGCCGCGGTGCCGCTGCTGCTCGCCCTCACGTCGATCGCGGCGGCCATCGGCCTGTCGATGGTGGTCTCGCACGTCTCACCCGACGCGGGGGTCGGCACGAACGTCATCCTGATGATCGGTCTCGCCGTGGGAGTCGACTACACCCTCTTCCACCTCAAACGGGAGCGCGAGGAACGGGCCCGCAGCGGCGGCCGGCTGAGCACCGAGGCGCTGGTGGAACTGGCCGCGGCGACGTCGGGCCGGGCGGTCGTGGTGTCGGGGCTGGCGGTCGTCATCTCCACCGCGACGCTGTATCTGGCCTCCGACGTGATCTTCTCCTCGCTGGCCACCGGCACCATCGTGGTCACACTGGTCGCCGTGGCCAGTTCCCTGACAGTCCTGCCCGCGCTGCTGACCGTGCTCGGGAAGCGGGCGGAGCGACGGGTACGGCGCCGCGCGGAGCACGGGAAGCCCGCCCCGCGCCCCCGCCGCGAGGGTGGCGGCCGGATCTGGACGGTGCTGCTGCGGCCCGCGGCCCGGCACCCCCTCGCCACGCTCTGCGTCCCGGTCCTCGCCCTGATCGCACTCGCGCTGCCACTGGCCGGACTGAACGTCACGGAGATGAGCCGGGACACGCACTCCCGCGAGATTCCCGCGATGCGGGTGTACGACCGCCTCAACGAGGCGTTCCCCGAGCAGCGGGTGACGCACGACGTCGTCGTGCGCGCCGATGCCTCGCGCAGCGGGGAGGTCACCGGCGCGCTGCGCGAACTGGCCCGGCTCACCGACGCGGACCCGCTGTTCACCGACGGCCCGCGCATCGAGACCTCGGCCGACCACCGGATCGGTGTGCTGCGGCTGAAGGTGCCGCACCTCGGCAACTCCGCACGAGCCCGCGACTCCCTCGGCCATCTGAGAGACGCGTACCTGCCCGCCACCGTCGGACGGGTCCGGGGAGCGGAGTACGGCGTCAGCGGGGACGTCGCCCGGTACGCCGACTACCCGGCCCATCAGAACAGCAGGATCCCGCTCGTCCTCGGGGCGCTGCTGCTGGTGACCTTCGCCATGACCGTGTACGCCTTCCGTTCCGTGGTGCTCGGCCTGATCGGGGTCGTACTCAACCTGCTCTCCGCCGCGGCCGCGCTCGGACTGCTCGTCCTCGTCTTCCAGGGCACCTGGGCCGAGGGGCTGCTGGGCTTCGACTCCACCGGCTCGATCGGCTCGCGCGTCCCGCTCTTCCTCTTCGTGATCCTCTTCGGACTCTCCATGGACTACCAGGTGTTCGTGGTGAGCCGGATCAGGGAGGCCGTGCTCGCCGGTGTGCCCACGCGGCAGGCGGTCCTGGACGGGCTCCGCACGTCGGCGAGCGTGGTCACCAGCGCCGCGGTCGTGATGACGACCGTCTTCGTGAGCTTCGTCCTGCTGCACATCATCGAGATGAAGCAGATCGGTTTCGTACTCGCGGTGGCCGTGCTGCTGGACGCCTTCGTCGTCCGCGTCATGATCCTGCCGGCGGCACTGCTCCTGCTGGGCGAGGCGACCTGGTGGCCGTCGCGTCCCGTCCCGGCCGGATCGGACCGGACCGTCCGCGACGAGCCACTGGCCGAAGTACGTTGATCGGCATGACCGCTCTCGCCGGGACCTCGGCCGACGCCTTCTGGACCACATCACTGCGCCGCTGGAACGCCGTGTGCTGGGTGCTGTTCGCCGCGATGGCCGCCGGGCTCGCCGCCATGGACGGATCCGTCCGGGACCGGTACGCGTCGCTCGCGCTGCTCGGCTGCGTGGTGCTCTGCTACGCGCTCCTCGACCGCTTTCCCGACAACCCCGTCGTACGGCCGCATGTCTACCTCTGCGTGCTGGTGCTCGCGCTCGGCGGGCTCGCCCATCTGGGCGGCAGCTACGCGGCGCTGTTCATGGTGACGCTGCCGCACTACTGGATGTTCGGGCGGACCCCCAGGACGTCGATGGGGTTCCTGGGGCTGGCGACGGCGGCGACGCTGGCGGGGAGCTGGTACCGGGAGGGCGGATCGCTGCAGTTCTTCGCCGAGACCATGGTGTCCACCCTGATCGTCGTCGCCGTGGGGGTCCTGATCGGACTGTGGGCGCACTCGGTGGTCGCGCAGAGCACCGAACGCGCCCGGCTGATCGTCGAGTTGGAACGGACCCAGGCGGAACTGTCAGAGGCGCACCAGCGCCAGGGGGCGGCGGACGAACGGGAGCGGATGGCGAGGGACATCCACGACACCCTCGCGCAGGGCCTCGCGTCGATCGTCGTACTGGCGGAGGCGGCGCGGGCCGGACTCGACGCGGAGCCGGCCCGCAGTGCCCAGCAGCTGCGCTCGATCGAGTCCACGGCCAGGGAGAATCTCGCCGAGGCCCGGGAGCTGGTCGGCTCGGGACGGCAGCGGGGTGGTCCGGCTGCCGGGTCGGTGGCACAGACGCTGCGCCGCATCCTGGACCGCTTCGCGGAGGACACCGGGCTCACGGCGGCCGGGGATCTGGCGGACGTCGAGTGCGACCAGCGGACCCGGATCGCGCTGCTGCGCTGTACGCAGGAGTCCCTGGCCAACGTGCGCAAGCACGCGCGCGCCTCCACGGTCGGCGTGCTGCTGACCCGCGGGCCGCACGCGGTGGAGCTGGAGATCACCGACGACGGCATCGGATTCGTACCGGGGGAGTCGAAGGGCTTCGGCCTCGACGGGATGCGCAAACGCCTGGCGGAACTGGGCGGCCGACTCACGGTCACCAGCTCCGTCGGCGACGGCACCAGGGTCCTGGGGGTGATCCCGCTGGAGCCGGCGCCCGGGGACGGCGATGTGGCCAACGACGCGGAGAGCGAGGGGACGCGATGACCGACGGCCGGATCAGGGTGGTCGTGGTGGACGACCACACCGTCATGCGGGCGGGCGTCGTCGCCCTGCTCGCCGGTCAGGACGGGATCGAGATCGTCGGGGAGGCGGGGGACGGCAGGGACGCCCTCGACCTGGTGGCACGGCACGACCCCGACGTCGCCCTGGTCGACCTGCGGATGCCGGTGCTGGACGGGGTGGGGGCGACCACCGAGATCACCGCCCGGTACCCGCGCACCCGCGTCCTGATCCTGACGACCTACGACACCGATCAGGACATCGAGCGCGGGGTCGAGGCCGGCGCCATCGGCTACCTCCTGAAGGACGCCACCCGCGAACAGCTCGCCGACGCCATCCGCTCGGCGGCGCGCGGCGAGACCGTCCTCGCGCCCCGGGTGGCCGAGAAGCTGATCGCGCGGATGCGGCGCCCGGCCCAGGAGCCGCTCACCGCCCGCGAGACCGACGTGCTCGACGCGGTGGCCGACGGGCTGACCAACGCCGAGATCGGCAGACGCCTCGTCATCGCGGAGGCCACGGTCAAGACCCACCTCCTGCGGCTGTTCGCCAAGCTCGACGTGAGCGACCGGACGCGGGCGGTGGTGGTGGCCATGGAACGGGGGCTGCTGAGACGCTCCTGAATACGCCGCGGAACGGGCCGGACGCGCCGGATCGCGGGTCAGGTCGCGGAAAGGGTGGCTCTCACGCCGTGGGCGGGTCCGTGAGTTTGCGGAAGTCCCAGGAGGTGAGGGCCTGCGGGGTCAGCCGCAGCCAGGCATGGCGGCCGTCGTGCGGCATGGTGTCCATTCCGAAGTACTTCCCCGCGAACAGCTGTTCAGGGGAGACGAGTTCGGGGCACGGCTCGCCGGTTCGGGGGGCCTCGCCCACGGGTACGGCATCGCCGGAGAGCTCGACGCCGCGCAGCTCCGCGTACTCCACCCCGTCGTCCACGACCACCGCGATCCTCGGGTCCCGGCGTAGCTGGGACCAGCGCAGGCTGCGGGTGATCGAGTACAGCCAGAGAGAGGTCCCGTCCCAGGCGAACCAGAGGGCGCCGACGTGCGGGCGGCCGTCCGGGGACACGGTGGCGACCCGGCAGGTGCGCTGCTCGGCGAGATAGGCGTCGCGTTCGTCGTCCGTCATCATGATCCGACGGCCCCGTCGCTGAATGGCGGCCATGGGCGCGCCTCCTCCCATTGTCTGACTGAGTGTCAGAAATCATGGGGTCTCTTCCCTCGTCGCGCAATGCCGGTTAGCCTCGCGCGCCCCGTCCGCCGCAGAAAGGGGCAGCCGTGCCCTCGAGGAACCAACTCGCCGAGCAGCTCGATCCGAACACCACCGTGCTGCTGACAGTCGAATGCCAGCAGGGGGTCGTGGGCCCGGGGAGCGCACTGCCCGAACTGGCCGAGCAGGCCCGCTCCTCCGGCGCGCTGGACCGGGTCGCCCGGCTGGTCGCGGCCGCGCACGAGGCCGGGGTCCAGGTGCTGCACGCGGTGGCCGAACGCCGCCCCGACGGGCGGGGTGCCAACAACAACGCCAGGCTCTTCCGGGCCGCCGGCCGGCTGCCCGTGCAACAGCACCGCGGCACCACGGCGGTACGGGTCGCCGCACCGATCGAAGTGGCCGACGAGGACCTTGTCGTACGCAGGCTGCACGGCCTCTCGCCCATCGCCGGCACCGACGTGGACGCGCTGCTGCGCAACCTCGGCTGCCGGACCCTCGTCATCACCGGGGTCTCGGCCAATGTCGCCATTCCCAACGCCGTGTTCGACGCGGTGAACCTCGGCTACACCGCCGTGGTGCCGTCCGACGCCATCGCGGGGGTGCCGGCCGAATACACCCCCGCGATGATCCGCAACACGCTCGCCCTCGTCGCCACCATCACGACCACCGACGAGGTACTCGGCTGCTGGCTGAACCGCAGATCCGCAACCGCGGCACCGGTGTGCTGACGCAGCTCAGTGCGACGGCCCTCGTCATCGGAGGGTGCCGGCTCGCCCTCGGATTCGGCCATCTCCTCCGGCTCACCCGGGGATTCCGGCGGCCGACCCCGGAACTGGGCCTGAGCGCCGGGCCGGAGGACACGGCCGGAGAGAGGCCGGAGCAGGCGGTGGAAGCCCGACACCACCGGGGCGGTGCGATCAGGGCGCGAGCGTGATCGCACCGCCCGAGACCGTGATCGTCCTGGCGGGCAGCGGTTCGGTGGCGGGGCCGTGCGCCACGGCGCCCGTGGACGCGTCGAACCTGCTGCCGTGACAGGGGCAGTCGATGGTGCCGTCCGCGACGCTCGACACCGCGCATCCCTGATGGGTGCACTTCGACGAGAACGCCTTGAACTCGCCCGCCTTCGGCTGCGTCACCACGACACCCCGGTCGGCGAAGACCTTCCCGCCGCCCTCGGGGATGTCGGCCGTCCGGGCCAGAACGGCGCCGCCGCCGTCCGTTCCCTCGGCGGCGGGCTCGACCACGTCCGCACCGTCCGCGTCCTTCTGGTTGCCGCAGGCGGCGAGTACGGCGGTCACCGACACGGCCCCGGCCGCGGCGACAACGGCGCGCCGCCCGGGACGGCCCTCGTGGTTCTGCGTTGTGCTCATACTGGCGCTTCCCTTCCGCGGAGTTCACGACTCCGGAGTTCACGGCTTCGGTGTACGACCAGGTGTACGCGCGTCGGTACCCCCGTGTTCAACACCCAGGGACTTCCGGAGGAAGTCCCGCTCCAGCAGCAACAGATTGCCCGCCGCCTCCCGGGTGACCAGGTGACCGGCCCCGGACAACGGCAGCACCGTGTGCGGCCGGCCCGCGGCCAGCAGCACGGCGGAGAACCGCAGCATGTGGGCGACGGCCACATTGTCATCGGCAAGTCCGTGCACCAGCATGAGCGGGCGGGTCAGCCCGGCCGCCTCCGCGAGCAGCGAGTTGCGCTGGTAGTTCTCCGGCAGCACGTCCGGGTGGCCCAGGAACCGCTCCTCCCAGTGCGTGTCGTAGAGCCGCCGGTCGGCCGGCGCGGCCCCGGCCACCGCGGCGTGGAAGATCTCCGGATGCCTCAGCACGGCGGCAGCGGCGAGATACCCGCTGAACGACCAGCCGCGCATGGCGACCCGGGCCGGGTCCAGCGCGGAACACCGTGCGGCGGCCGCGTGCAGCGCGTCGATCTGGTCGTCGAGCACAGCCGTCAGCCGGTCTCCGTGCACCGACTTCTCCCAGGCCTCCCCCCGTCCCGGAGTGCCCCGGCCGTCCGTGACCAGCACCGCGAAGCCCTGCTCGGCGAACCACTGGGCGACCGCCACCCACCAGGTACGCACCTTGAGGACGACCTGCATGCCGTGGCCGGCGTACGGGCTGAGCAGCACCGGCAGCGGGGCGTCGCCCGGCCGGTGCCACGACGGGAGGTACAGCCTGCTGCGCAGCTCCCGCTTCCCCAGGCTCAGCGCCGCGGGCCGCGGGACGGCCAGCGGGGCCTCGGCGAGGACCGCGATCCGCCCCACGGGCGTTCCGTCCCGCAGCACGGTCACCGTCTGACCGTCCGGCGTCCTGCTGTCCAGCACCACGGTGGGCCCGCCGACCGCGGCCGTGTGCACGCCGGGGGCCTCGCTGACGCGCACGGGAGCGGCGGCGGCGCCACTACCGGGGGCCGCCGCTTCGTACGACCAGACATGGACCTCGGTCGGTTCCTCGCTCGCTGTGAAGAAGACTCTCCCGCCGCTCGAACCGACCACCTCGCGGACCTCCAGCCCCGGGGGCGTCGGCACGCCGCCGACCTCCAGCCCCTGGGTGTCGCCGCCAGGACGCGCGGGAACGACGAGCGCACCGCAGGGGAGCCGCGACGGTGTCCCGGGCCGCAGGGCGACCCACGCCCGGTCGTGGGCACGGCTCAGGACGCTCGTCCCGCCCGTGCCGGGATCGACCGCGAGCACGTGCACCGAACGCTGGTCACGCGTCTGCACGGAGACCAGCGGCCCGTGCCCGTCCCACGCCGCCGACACCACGTACTCGAACGACGGGTCCGTCCATACGCCCTCGGGATGGTCGGCGTCCGCCTCGCGCGGCAGCCGCACCGCGAGCCGCTCCCCGGACACCCGCATCAGGTGGAGCGAGACCTCCGCGTTCGCGGAGCCCGCCGCCGGATACGCCATCTCGCGGGCAGGCCGCTCCGGGCGGGCCGGATCGCTGATGTACCGGCGCGCCACCATCGAGGTGTCCACCCGCGCCACCAGCAGCGCATCGCCGCGGGGCGACCACCAGTAGCCGCGCGAGCGGCCGATCGACTCGGCCGACACGTAGTCGGACAGCCCGTACGTCACCCGGTCGCCGTCCGGAGCGGCGAGCAGCCGGTCGTCCGTCCCCCGAGCCGTGACGGTCCGCAGCGCGCCGCCGGAGACGTACGCGATCAGCGTGCCGTCCGGCGAGGGCCGGGGATCGACCACCGGACCGGCGGTCCGGATCCGGCACGGCGCGCCGCCGTCCGTCCGCACCACCCAGAGTTCGCCGTCGAGCGCGAAGGCCGCGAGCCGCACCTGTGCGTCGGTCGCGTAGGACACCACGCCCGACGACGTCTCCCTCGCCCGTTCGCGGCGGGCCAGTTCCTCCGGCGGCACCGGGCCGCCGTGCCCGGCCCTCAGCGGATCGGCGAGCAGCCGTTCCTTCCCGTCCTCGTACAGCCAGAGCCGGCTGACCCGGTCCGTGCCGGACGTGGAACGCACGAAGAGCACCCGTGCGCCGTCCGGTGAGACGGTGAAGCCGCGGGGCACCCCGAGCGAGAACCGGTGGGTCCGCCCGAACTGCTCCGGGAACCGGTGGGTTTCGTCCGTCGTGTCGTCGGTCGTGGCGTCGCTGGTCGGAATCATGGCGACACCATGACAGGTGGTGTGCCCGGGCAGGGAGCGAGGGGCGTGGACTGTCAGAGGCGTCTGTCACGCTGAGCGGTATGACACTGAGCAGTTTCACCGACCTTGAGCAGGCCGTTCGCAGGAGTTGGGGCGCGGACACCACGACACCGGAACACCGGGCGGAGTGGACCCCGGACAACCCGGCGCGCGATCAGTGCGGAGTGACCGCGCTCGTGGTGCACGACCTCCTGGGCGGCGATCTGATCCGCGGCGAGGTCCATGTGGACGGTGAGCGGGTCGACTACCACTGGTGGAACCGGCTGGGCATGGGCGTCGAAGTCGACCTCACCCGCGAGCAGTTCCGCCCGGAGGAGATCGTCGTCGGCGGGGAGGTGATCGTACGGCCGGCGGAGATCGTGCGGCTGCGCGAGGAGTACGAGCTGCTGCGCGGCAGAGTCCTGGCGGAGCTGGGATTGGCCGGCGCGACGCAGCTCTGACAGCGTGACGCGCATTTCCTCCGCGGTCCGGCGGGCGGCCGCCACGTCGATGGGCAGCGGCCCGCCCTCCACCGCGACGGGGGCGGGAGTGGCGGCCCCGAGGGGTGTCCTGTTCAACGAGTCGCTCATGGCAGGACTCTACGAGCCGCCTCTGACACCTCGGTCGGGTCCGCGGGGTCGCCGCCCTCGGCGTCGAGCGCGGCACCGCGCCTGGTGAGCGTGCCGTTCTCCAGGCCGAGTTCGCGTTCGGCCGTGCTGACGGCCATCCGCGTGACCGCCTCGGGGCGGTCGGAGGCTTCGGTATTGACGTGGGCGCCCAGGCCGTCGATGACGACCAGGATCTGAATCGTCGTCACATACGGGTCGGCGGTGCGGAACTCGCCGCAGCGGACGCCGTCACGGACGAGGTCCTCCAGACGGCCCCGCCACAGCGTCTCCTGGTGGCCGACCCGCTCGCGGAGCGCAGGACGGTAGCGGCTGAGGTGCCGGGCGTTGATCCACAGCCGGCTGATGTCGTCGTACGCGGTGCCCGTCGCGAGCGCAAAGAAGCGGGCGAGCCGGTCCGCGGACGACTTGGCTTCCGGCTCCGCCGGGAGCAGTGTGTTCAGTTCGGCCTGGGCGGCGGTGCCGAACGCCTCGGCCACGAGGTCCTCGACCGCCGGGAAATAGTGGCTGATGAGACCGGGGCGTACGCCGAGCTGCTCGCCGATCCGGCGCAGCGTGATGCACTCCAGCCCTTCGGTCAGGGCGACGGCCGCCGCCGCGTCGACGATTTCCGCACGCCGGTCCGACGGGGACTTCCGGATCCGCTTCCGCTGAGGGCTTGACGACATACCGGCGATGCTATTGACGCCGCGACCAATGGGCAACCGGCGGGTGGACCGGTGGCCGCAGGCCGCGGAACCGGCCCCGAAGGTCCGCGGAACAAGCCTCCGAGCCGCCGCCGCAACTGCCGATCGCGGCGGGCGGCGGACCCTAGCGTCGTTTCCTGCAAGCCATCACCGATGCCATGGAGGACAGGGATGAACAACAGCATGCGTACCGCGGCCGCCGCCGCAGCCCTCGTTGCCGGTCTCGTCACGGTGGGCGGCACCACCGGTGCTGCTGCCGCCGAGCGTCCGGAGCGGATCACCAGCCAGGAGCAGCTCGCCACAAGCATCGCGCAGGCGGTCGCGGCCGAGCAGGAGAACGGTGCCGTCACCGGCGGCGTCATCGGCGGCATGGTGCTCAGCTCGACCGGCACGCGTTCCTGCTGACGAATCGGAGGTGAGCACCGTGGACAGCACTGCGGACCCTGCCCGGGACGGGCGGGAAAGCCCCCTCAGATGGTGTCCGAGCGGCGATGCGAGCCGCCCGGAGAGCGTTGTTCTCGGCGTGCGGTCCGGGGAGCACGGCCAGGTCGCCTACCTGGCCGAACCCGTACCCGCCGCCGATGTTCTCGGCAGCATCCCGGACGCCATCGCCCCCAACCGGGTGCTCCGGTTCGCCTCGCACTGCGTGTCGGACTGCGCGAACCGGGTCGGCGAGGCCTGCGGGCTGATCGAACGCATCACGACCGTACCGGCCGAGCCCGGTCCGGCCGCGGTGCCGCGGTGCCACCTCCGCCCGCACTGCAAGTGGTGGAACCAGGCCGGTGTCGAGGCCTGCCACCGCTGTCCGGCCCTGACGACACTGGAACCCCGCGACAACGAACTCGCCGTTCTCGTCGCGGACCCGGCGACCACCCGTGAACAACTGGAGAACTGGATCGCCGCCGCACCATGAGCCGATACCGTTCACGTAGCCGGCCCCTGGCCGGACCGAGAACATGAGAGAAGGGATGTCGTGGACAACTGGATACGGTGTTTCCGCCCGGCCCCCGACGCCGCGGCACAGTTGCTGTGCTTCCCGCACGCAGGTGGTTCGGCCAGTGCCTACGTCCCGCTGTCGACGCAGGTCGCGGGGGTCGCGGAAGCGCTGGTCGTGCAGTACCCCGGGCGGCACGACCGCATCGCCGAACCGTTCGCCGAACGGTTCGGCGATGTCGTGCACGCGGTACTGGCCTCGCTCCCCGCGAGCGGCGGCCGGCCGCTGATTCTGTTCGGCCACAGCATGGGCGCGCTCCTTGCGTACGAGACCGCACGGCGCCTGGCGGCAGTGGGGCGGGAGCCCGCGGCGCTGTTCGTCTCGGGCAGCGAGGCCCCGTCTCTGCCGCGGCGCGTGCGGCTGCCCGAACAGCCCGGCGACGACGACCTGATCCGCGAGATGCGGCTGCTGTCCGGCACGGACGAGGAGCTGCTGGCCCAACCGGAGATCCTCGAACTCGCACTGCCGCCGCTGCGCGCCGACTACGCAATGCTGTCCCGGCGCGTCCACGTTCCCGGGCCGCCGCTGCGCTGCCCCGTCGTAGCGCTGACCGGCGACGACGATCCCCGGGTCGACGTCGACGCCGTACAGGTGTGGGAGCGGGAGACCGAAGGGCCCTTCGAGCGGCACGTGCTGCCCGGCGGGCACTTCTTCCTGGGCGACCACCTGCCCCGCGTCGCGGATCTCATCGCCGCGCGTGTGCCCGGACGAACGGTGCGTACGGGGGTCTGACACCGCACGAGGCACAGGGCTTGGGCCCCGCCCCCCGGAACCCGCCGGGGAGTGGGGCCCAAGCCCTGTGCCTCGTCAACTCACTCCGCCTCGAACTCGGAGAGCAGGGCGTCGAGGGAGTCGTCGCCGTCCCGTGCCGCGACGATCCGGCGGGCCATCTCGTGCAGTGTCAGCTGCTCCAGGAACAGTGTGATCGGGACATCGAGGTCGAAGTCGTCCCGAAGGCAGCCGACCAGGTGGACGGCGGTCAGCGAGTCGCCGCCGGCCGCGAAGTACGTCATCTCCGGGTCGTCGGCGTCCTCCAGCCCCAGCGCCTCGGCGATCAGCGCGCGGACGTCCCGCTCCAGGTCGGCGGAGCGGGCGCCCGGCTCCGGCTGCTCCCCGCCCGGTGCGACCGGCGCGACGGGTCCGAGGCGGTAAGTGCCGTGGCTCTCACCGGCGAAGGGATACGTCGGCAGCGAGACCCGTCGGCCGGCCCGCTCCCGTACCACCTGCTCACCCGCCAGCCATGCCTCGCCGAGCGGGTCGGGCCCGCCGAGGCCCACCGCACCGCCCGAGGCCAGCTCGGCCAGCAGCTCCGCCGCCTCCGCCCGGTTCCGGGCCCGCACATAGCCGCGCACGGCCAGCGGGGCACGGCCCACGCGGAGCGTGTGAGCGGTGTCGGCGAGGGACGGGGCGTCCGGGGCCCGCAGCGCCCCGGCCAGCCGGCCGGCCACCGCGGTGAGGTCCTCCCGGGTACGGGCCGACAGCAACAGGACCTCCGGCGCACCCCCGGCCTCCGGCGGACCGGCCTCGATACGCCGCGGAGCCTCCTCCAGGACCACGTGCACGTTGGTGCCGCCGATGCCGACCGAGCTCACCCCGGACCGCCGGGGACCGTGCTCGGACTCCGGCCAGTCGGTCGCCCGCCCGATCAGGTGGAACGGCGAGTCGTCGAAGCCCAGTTCGGGGTGCGGGCGGCCGGCGTCGGCGTTCGGCACCAGCGTCGCGTGCTCCAGCATGAGCACCGATTTGATCAGCGCCGCCACGCCCGCCGCCGCGTCCAGGTGACCGATGTTCGACTTCACCGAGCCGATGCCGATCCGCCCGGTGCCGAGCGCCCCCTTGAACGCGGCGGTGGCCGCCGCCGCCTCGATACGGTCGCCGAGCGCGGTGGCCGTGCCGTGCGCCTCCAGGTACTGGGCATCGGCCGGGTCGAGACCGGCCGCCGCCCAGGCCTCCACGATCGCGGCGGTCTGCTGGTCGACGCCGGGCGCCGTGAACCCGACCTTGGTGGCACCGTCGTTGGTCACGGCGCTGCCCCGGATGACCGCCCTGACCGGGTCGTTGTCGGCGAGCGCGTCGGACAGCCGGCGCAGCACCACCACTCCCACCCCGTTGCCGGGCACGGTCCCGCCGGCCCGCTCGTCGAAGGGCCGGCAGCGGCCGTCCGGCGAGTAGATGCCGCCCTGCTGGTGGACGTAGCCCCGCTTGCGCACCGTGTCCACGGCGACGCCTCCGGCCAGCGCCGTGTCGCACTCGCCGAGCAGCAGGGACTGCACCGCGAGGTGCACCGCCGTCAGCGAGGTCGAGCAGGCCGTCTGCACCGTCAGGCTCGGACCCTCCAGGCCCAGCCGGTAGGAGATCCACGGGGCGAGGAACTCGCGGTCGGTGAGGATCCGTACCTGTAGCGCCCCGAGGGAAGCGGCGAGCCGCGGGTCGGTCTGCGCGGCCAGCATGTGTTCGGTGGGGCCGCCGCCGACGTACACGCCGGTACGGGCCTGCCCGCCCAGCGGGCTGCGGCCGGCGTCCTCCAGCGCGGACCAGGCCGTCTGCAGGAGCAGCCGGTGCTGGGGGTCCAGGGCCGCGGCCTCGGTGCGGTTGAAGCCGAACAGCTCCGCGTCGAAGCGGTCCGCGTCCGTGAGATGGCCCTTGGCCGGAATGTGGTCGCGGCCGCGCACCTCCTGCGGGTCGGCGCCGTCGGCGATCAGCTCCTCCTCGGTGAAGTCGGTCACCGAGCAGCGCCCGCCGAGCAGGTTCTCCCAGTAGGTTTCCAGGTCGGGCGCGCCGGGGAAGCGGCCGCTCATCCCGACGACCGCGATCGCGGAGTCGGCTGCGAGGGGCTCGGCGGCGCTTGCGTTCTCGGTCATCGTGTGGAGCCTTTCCGGTAGCTGAGTCGTCGGGCGGCGGCGGTGCGTCGTGCGTGCCGGTCACCGCCGCGCGCGGCGGCCGTGTCGGCGGGAGTACCGGTGGCCGGAGCCCCGGCGGCGGCCCCGAGGGCCGCCCGGTCCAGGTGGGCGGCCAGGGCGCTGACGGTGGGGTGACGGAACAGGTCGACCAGGCCGAGTTCGCCGTACGTACCCATCTCGCGCAGGGCGGACAGGACGCTCAGCAGCCGGATCGAATTGCCGCCCAGGTCGAAGAAGTGGTCGGTGACGGCGACGAGTTCGAGATTGAGCACCCGGGCCCACAGACCGGCCACCAGCTGCTCGGTCGGTGTGCCCGCGACGGTGGTCGAGCCGTCCGGCCGGCACCGCACGGTGGCGGGTTCCGGCAGCCGGGCCCGGTCGATCTTGCCGTTGCTGCTGAGCGGCATCTCGTCCAGCCGCACGAACACCTCGGGCACCATGGACCCCGGCAGCCGCCGGGCGAGATGGGCGCGCAGCTCCGCGTCCGGGGGCGCCGCCCCCTCCCGGCCCACCACGTACGCCACCAGCCGCTGAGCGGTGCCCGTGCCGCGGACGGTGGCCGCCGCCAGCGCGACGCCCGGCGCACCGGCCAGCAGGGTCTCGATCTCGCCGAGTTCGATGCGTACGCCGCGCAGTTTGACCTGGAGGTCGGAGCGCCCGAGGTAGTGGATGAGCCCCCGCGCGTCGATCCGGCCGAGGTCGCCGGTGCGGTACATCCGGGTGCCCGGTGCGCCGTGCGGGTCGGCGACGAACCGTTCGGCGGTCAGGGACGGGCGGCCGATGTAGCCGCGTCCCAGCGAGGCACCGGCCACATAGATCTCACCGGCGACCCCGGCGGGGACCGGCCGGAGCCGCTCGTCGAGCACATAGACCCGGGCCCCGGGCACGGTGCCGCCGAGCACCACGGGCTCACCGGGGGAGAGGTCCCCGGTGGTCGCGTAGACGGTCACCTCGCTGGGGCCGTACGCGTTCACGATCCGCCGTCCGGGCGCGCTGAGCCGCTCGACCAGCTCGGCCGGGCACGCCTCGCCGCCGACCGCGACGGTCCGCAGCTCGGGCAGCTGACCGGTCAGGTCGGGCAGCAGCATCGCGGCGGACGGCGGCAGGAACACATAGGTGATGCGGGAGTCCCGCAGCCGGTCCAGGAGGGCCTCGCCGATCCGTTCGTCCTCGCCCGGGATGTGCAGCTCCGCTCCGGCCACCCAGGGGAAGAAGAGGTCGGAGACGGCGACGTCGAAGCCGAACGAGACGAACTGCAGCACCCGGTCGTCGGCGTTCACCGGGAAGGAGTGCCGGACCGCCCGGGTGAGGTTGATCAGCGCCCGGTGCTCGATGGCGACGCCCTTGGGGACGCCGGTGGAGCCCGAGGTGAACAGGACGTAGGCGAGGTCCTCGGGGGCCGGTGTCCCGCCGGTGGTGACGGCACCCGGTGCGACGGGGTCCGTGACGGCCGGCCGGTCGACCCGGATGCACGGCACCTCCAGGCCCGCCGCCTTCTCGGCGGTCTCCCGCGAGGTCAGCAGGAGGCCGGTGCCCGAACTGTCCACCATGTGCCGGAGCCTGGCCTGCGGGTGGGCCTGGTCCAGCGGTACGTACGCGCCGCCCGCGCGCAGCACGGCGAGCGCCGCGATGCCCTGGTCGGCAGAGCGGGGCAGGAGCAGACCGACCCGGAAGCCGGGCCGCACCCCGGCGGCGCGCAGCCGGGCGGCCAGCGCGTCGGCCCGGGAGAGCAGTTCGGCGTAGCTGAGGCGGAGGTCGCCGCAGACCAGCGCGGTGGCATCGGGGCGCTCGGCCGCCCGGTCGGCGATCAGGTCGGGCACCAGACGGTCCAGCGGCGCGCCCTCGGCGAGGCGGTCCGCACCGGCGATGGTGCGGCGGGCCTCGTCGGCCGGCACCAGCTCCACGCAGGACAGCGGTGCGGACGGGTCCGCGAGGAGACCGGCCAGCAGCGTGCGGAAGTTCTCCGTCCAGCGGTGGACCGTCGCGGCGTCGAACAGCTCGCTGCGGTAGATGAACTGGGCGGCGAGTCCGGCGCCCCACCGCTCCACGAACAGGTGGAAGTCGAACTTCGCGGTGTCCAGCGTCAGCGCCAGCCGTTCGGTGACGGCGCCGGTCAGCCGCAGCTCCGATGAGGCCTCGTCCTCGTAGCTGAGCGCCACCTGCACCACCGGGTCGTGGCTGGTCTCACGGACCGGGGCCAGGGTGTCGACCACCGCCTCGAACGGAGCGTCCTGGAAGGGCTGTGCCGCCATCATCGAGGCCCGGACGCGGCGGGTCAGCTCGTCGAGCGACGGGTCCCCGGACAGGTCCACCCGCATCGCCAGGGTGTTGGTCAGCATCCCGACCATCTCCTGGAGTTCGGGCCGCTCGCGTCCCGACGACGGATAGCCGACGACCAGGTCCTCGCCGCCCGTGAGCCGGGAGAGGAACGCGGCGTACGCGGCGAACATCGTCATGAACGGGGTGGCGCCCGAGGCTGCGGCGACCTCGGCCAGCCGTTCCCTGACCTCGGTGCCGAGCAGGAAGCGCTCGGTGCCGCCCGCGGCTGTGCGGACCGGCGGGCGCGGGTGGTCCAGCGGCAGCTCCATGGTGGTGGGCGCGCCGCGCAGCCGGTCGGTCCAGTGCTCCACGGACGCCTCGAACGCGCCGTCCGCGGCGCGCTCCCGCTGCCAGGCCGCGTAGTCGGGGAACTGGAGCGGGAGTTCGGCCGGCCGGTACGTCAGCCCCCGGGCCTCGCGCCGGTACCCCTCGGACAGTTCGTCCAGCATCAGCCCGAGCGACCAGCCGTCGCAGACCAGGTGATGGGCGACGAGGAGCACCCGGTGGCTGCCGTCCGCCACGGCGTACACGGTGCAGCGCAGCAGCGGACCCGCGGCGGTGTCGAAGGGGAGGGCGGCCTCGGCGCGCACCAGGGTCTCGGCGTCGGAGGCCGGCACGTCCCGCCGGAGGGTGAGCCGCACCCGCCCGAGGGCCGAGACGCGCTGCGCCGGGGTGCCGTCGTCGGCAGTCCGGAACACGGTCCGCAGCGCCTCGTGGCGGGCGACCAGCGCGTCCAGCGCGCGGCCGAACGCGTCGGTGTCGAAGGGGCCGTGCACCGCGAAGGCGACCGGCACGTTGTACTGGGCGGAGCCCGGGTTCAGCTGGTCGAGGACGAGCAGGCGGCTCTGGGCGTCGGAGGCGGGGAACTCGTACTCCTCGTCCCGGCAGCCCTCCCCGGCGTAGAGGTCGATGAGCTCGACGGCGTCGACGGTCATGGTTCTCAGTCCCCTCGGAGGGCGGTTTCGAGGACCGCGGCGATCTCGGCCGCCGGGCCCGGAGTGAGTACGTCGCTGTGACCGCAGTCCAGTTCGTGCACATCGAGCGCGGCGGTCACGCGCTGCCAGGCCTCGGTCTTCTCGGCCGTCGTGGGCCAGTCGTCGTGCGTCGCGGAGAAGAGCGTCGTCGCCCCGTCGTAGAGGGACGGATGCCAGTCCCGTACGAGCCGGGTGTGATGAATCCCGGCGTCGACGAGGGTGTGGAGCTGCGCCTGGGAGAGACCGTCGAAGGTGTCCGCGCGGGCCTGGGCGAACAATGTGGAGCGCTTCAACGGGCCGTTCGGCAACGGCAGTTCCGGCGCATGGGAGCGGTGCAGGATGCGTAGCATCTCGTCCTCGACGGCGGCCGGGTCCAGAGAGGTGCCTCTGATCCCTTCCGGCATCGGCATGGCGTCCACCACGGCGAGCATCCGGACCTCCTCGCCGGCCCGGCGCAGCCGCACCGCGAGTTCGTGGACGAGCGGGCCGCCGAAGGACCGGCCGAGCAGCAGATACGGTCCGTGCGGCCGGAGCTCACGCACACTGCGCAGATAAAGTTCCGCCATCTCGCCCATCGTGGACGGGAGCTGACCGGTCCCGCTCAGCAGCGCCGGGCTCTGCAGGGTGTGCACCGGGCGGTCCGGAGCGAGGTGCGGCAGCAGGTTCACGTACGACCAGCTGAGCCCGAGCCCCGGGTGCACGCAGATCAGCGGGGTGCGGTCGCCGCCGGTCCGCAGGGTGAGCACATGCTCCAGGCTGTTGTGGTGCGGCCCGTCCGGAGCGGTCGCGGACCCGGGGCGTTCGCGGGTGCGGCGCAGCGGTGTCCGCGCGGCGGGGCCGTCGGCGGACTGCGGCGCGTCGAGCCGGGCGGCGAGACCGGCCGGGGTCGGCGCGTCGAACAGGGCGGACAACGGGATCCGTACGCCGAGCACCGTCTCGATCTTCGACTTCAGGCGCAGCGCGGTCAGCGAATGGCCGCCCGCCTGGAAGAAGTCGGTGTCGGGTCCGACCGCAGGAACCCCGAGCACCGTGCCGAACAGGGCGCACAGCTCCCGCTCGCGCGGGGTGCCCGGCGCCCGGTGGATCACCGGTTCGCCGGTGGGCCCGGGGTCCGGGAGCGCGGCCCGGTCCGCCTTGCCGTGGCGAGTGAGCGGCACCTCGTCGATCCGGGCCCACAGGGACGGCACCAGGTGCGGGGGCAGCTGCCGGGCGGCATGGGCCCGCACCCCGGCGAGGGTCCGCTGCCACTGATCCTCCCCGCCGCCGGCCGGCACCAGCCAGGCGGCCAGCAGCTTGCCGCCCGCCGCGTCCTGCCGGGCGCCGACCACGGCCCGCGCCACGCCGGGGCAGCCCGCCAGCGCGGCCTCGACCTCGGCGGGCTCCACCCGGAAGCCGCGCACCTTGACCTGGTCATCGGCCCGGCCCGCGAACTCCAGGACACCGTCCGCCGTCCAGCGGGCCAGGTCCCCGGTGCGGTACATGCGGCTGCCGGGCGGCCCGTACGGATCGGCGACGAACCGCTCCGCGGTGGCTGACGGCCGCCCGAGGTAGCCCTGGGCGAGACCGCTGCCGCCGATGTAGAGCTCACCGGTGGAGCCCACCGGGACGGGGCACAGCCGGGCGTCAAGGACGTGGGCGCGGGTGTTGTCCAGGGGTCGCCCGATCGGGACGGGCCCCGGCCGCTCCGCGGACCGGCCGGCGGCCGTGTGCGCGGTGGCGAACACCGTCGTCTCGGTGGGGCCGTAGCCGTTGACGACCACCGTGTCCGGGCAGTGCTCCCGGATCCGGAGCACGGTGCCGGGCGCCAGGACGTCGCCGCCGGACCACACCTCGCGCAGTCCGGACAGCGCGCCGGGCGCGATCTCCGCGACGGTGCGCAGCAGTTCGGGGGTGAGCATGAGCGCGGTGACCCGCCGTTCCCGTACCACCCGCTCCAGCAGTTCGGGGGTGACCGCCTCGGCGGGGGCCACGACCACGGTCCCGCCGTTCAGGAGCGGGACCCACACCTCGTAGGTCGAGGCGTCGAACGTGTACGGGTTGTGCAGCAGCACCCGGTCGTGGGCACCGCCCGCGAAGCGGCCGTCGGCGGCGAGTTCGGTGATCGCCCGGTGCGGGACGACCACCCCCTTGGGCTCTCCGGTGGAGCCGGAGGTGTAGATCGCGCAGGCGGCGGACCCGGGCTGGTTGTCGACCCGGTCGAAGGCCGCGGGGGCGGACTCCTCGGTGATGTCCAGCAGCACGACACCGGCGGGCAGCCGGGCGGCGGCCGGGGCCGTCCCCTCGGTGAGGACCAGGGCGGGTCCCGCCGCCGCCATCAGCCGGGCCAGCCGCTGTGCCGGGTGCGCCGGGTCCAGCGGTAGCCAGCAGGCACCCGCCTTGAGGACCGCGAGCTGGGCCACGACCAGGGACGCCGAGCGGGGAAGCAGCAGGGCCACGGTGTCTCCGGGCGCCACCCCGGCCCGGACCAGACGGCCGGCCAGCCGGTCCGAAGCGGCGTCGAGCCCGGCGTAGCTGAGCGTCTCGCCGTCGGTGTCGACAGCCGGTGCGTCCGGGGTGCGGGCCACCCGGTCGGCGAACCGCCCGGTCAGCGTGGCGGGTCCGGCGGGGGTACGGGCCGGACCGTCGGCCAGGGCCAGCAGATGGTGCCGCTCCGCCACGGGCAGGGCGTCGATGTCCGTCACCGGGGTCCGCGGCGAGCCGGCCAGCTGCTCCAGTACATGCGCGAGGCGCTCGGTGACGGCGGTCGCCGGGATGCCCCGGCGGCAGCTGACCGACAGCAGCAGCCGGTCCTCGGCGACCGCCGCGATCGTGACCGGGTAGTGCGTCGCGTCGTTCACGCTCAACAGGCGGACGGCACCGGGACCGTCGTCGCCCCCGGAACCGCGCGGGAAGTTCTCGAAGGCGATGATCGAGTCGAAGAGCTCACCGGCCCCCACGGCGCGCTGCACCTCGGCGGCGCGGGCGTGGTGGTGCTCCAGCAGCCTGGACTGCTCGTCCTGGATCCGGCGGAGCAGCTCGTCCACCTGCTCGCCGTCCCTCAGCCGGACCCGTACCGGCAGGGTGTTGATGAACAGGCCCACCATGGATTCGACACCCGGCAAATCGTGCGGGCGCCCCGAGACGACCGCGCCGAAGACCAGGTCGCGGGAGCCGGTCAGCCGGGCCAGGACCAGTGCCCAGGAGACCTGCACCAGGGTGTTGAGGGTGACGCCCGCCTCGGCGGCCCGCCGGACCAGCCGCTCGGTGAGGCCGGTGGTCAGCCACAGCCGCGAACGGTCGGGCGCCGTGTCCGGTCCGGCCGGGGCCAGCAGCGCGGGCCGTCCCAGGCCCTCCAGCGACTCGCACCACGCGGCTTCGGCCTTCTGCCGGTCCTGAGCGCCCAGCCACACCAGGTAGTCCCGGTAGGGCGCGGCGGGCGGCAGCGGCCGGCCCGCCACGAGCGCGGCGAGGTCCCGCTCGACGACCGGCATGGACCAGCCGTCCAGCAGGATGTGGTGGAAGGACACGATCAGCTCGGCGCCGATGTCGTGCCGCAGGAACGTGGCACGGACCAGGGGCGGGCGGGCCACGTCGAAGCGAAGTGCCGCATCCTTCCGCAGCACCTCCTCGGTCCGGGTGGCCGCCTCGTCGCGGGTGAGACCCGTCAGGTCCACCTCGGTCCACGGCAACCTGACCTCCTTCGGCACGACCTGGACCGGACGGTCCAGGCGCTCGTGCCGGAAGCAGGCGCGCAGATTCGGATGCCGGTCCAGGAGCGCGGCGACCGACGCCCGTACCGTGTCCCCGGCGATCGCGGGGCCGACCCTGAAGCGGGCCTGCACCAGGTACGGGTCCGGGCCCTCGGTCTGCCGGGCGGAGTGGAACAGCAGGCCCTCCTGGAGCGGGGAGAGCGGCAGCACGTCCGCGATGCGCGCGTTCATCGCCGTCCCTCCTCGTCGGTGGCGTCGAGGTCGCCGAAGTCCATCTCCAGCGCCAGAAGTTCGAGCTGGTCCCCGGTCAGGTCGACGAGCGGGAAGTCGGACGGGGCGTGGGAGGCTGCGCCATCCGACCCGCAGTGGTCGGCGAGGACGCCGAGCGCCTCGGACCACGCCCCGGCCAGCGCGAGCACCTCGTCCTCGGTGAACACGCCGGACGGGTAGGAGAAGCTCGCCTCCAGCACGGGCTCACCGTTCTCCTCGCGGGCCAGCACATCCACCTCCAGGGCGTGCGCCAGCGGCACGGCGTCCGGGCCGGGTTCCAGCAGCCGCCCGCCCGCCGCGTCGGTCCCGGCGAAACGGCCCAGATAGTTGAAGCGGACATCGGGTGCGGGGAGCGCGGCGAGTGCCGGGCCGGTCTCCGGGTGGAGGTAGCGCAGCAGGCCCCAGCCGAGCCCGCCGGCGGGCACCGCCCGCAGCTGCTCCTTGACACACTTCAGGGCCTCTCCCGGCCGGCCGCCGGGCGCCACCGCCGCCGCACCGATGTCCAGGCGGACCGGGTACTGCGTGGTGAACCAGCCGACGGTGCCGGACACGTCGACCGGGGTGGAGACGGCCTCGCGGCCATGGCCCTCCAGATGGACGACGAGCGAGGAGCCGGTGCCGCGCCGCTGGACGGCCGCGGCGGTCAGAGCGGTCAGCATCACCGCGTCGGGGCGGCAGTTGAAGGCGCCCGGCAGGGTGAGGAGCACACTGCGGGTGAGCCCGAGGGCCAGATCGAAGGTGAGAGTCTCCCGCCGGCCACCTGCCCCCCGGCCATCGGTGAGCCGGGCCGTATCGTCCGCCAACTGGCTTTCCCACCAGGGGAGTTCACCGAGCCGTAGTCCGGCCTCCTGGGAGAGCAGCCGGGCCCACCGGGTGAACGAGGCGGTCCTCGCGGGTGCGGCGTCGCTCCCGGGTCCGCCCTCCAGCGCCGCGGCGAGCTCCTGCCCGAGCACCCGCCAGGAGAACCCGTCCACGGCCAGGTGGTGCACGGTCAGCAGCAGGGCGCCGGGCCGGTCCGGGCCGGGGTCGAGCCACACCGCCCGCACCATCTCGCCGTCCTCGGGGCGCAGGGTCACGGTGCGCGCGAGCTCGGTCGCCCGGGAGTGCAGATCGGCGTCCGCGGGCACCGCCACCCGGACGGCCCGCGCACCGCACGGCTCACCCTCCTCGGGTACCTGGAGCTCCCAGCCGGTGTCGTCCTCGCGCACCAGCCGCATCCGCAGCGCGGCGTGCCGCGCGGTCAGTACGGAGACGGCCTCCTCGATCGCCGCGAGTCGGGTGCCGGAGCCCAGGGGGAACAGCATGGACTGGGTGAACGCGGCGGTGTCCCGGACCTGTTCGCGCCACCAGTGCATCACCGGGGTGAGGGGCAGCCGCCCGGTCCCGGTGTCCTCGGCCTCGGGGGCGTCGCCCTCGGGCGTACGGGCCAGCACGGCCAGCCGGGCCGGGGTGCGTACTGTGAACACGTCGTGCGGCGAGAGCACCAGACCGGCCGACCGGGCCCGCGCGGCGAGCTGGATCGCCATGATGCTGTCGCCGCCGAGCCGGAAGAAGTCGTCGTCGATGCCGGCCTGTTCGACGTCCAGCAGCTCCGCGAAGAGTCCGCACAGCACCTCCTCGCGCGCCGACCCGGGCAGCCGGACGGTGTCCGAGGTCCGGGCGGCGGGCGCGGGCAGGGCGGCCCGGTCGATCTTGCCGTGCGACGACAACGGCAGCGCGTCCAGCGTCACCACGGCGGCCGGGACCATGGCCGCGGGCAGCCGCCCCGAGGCGTGCAGCAGCAGCCCGTCCTCGTCGACCGCCGCTCCCGGCGCGGGCACCACGTACGCGACGAGCTGCGCCGTACCGCCCCGGTCGTGCCGTACGACGGCAACCGCCCGTTCCACGGTGGGAAGTTCGGCGAGAGCGGCGGCGACCTCACCGGGCTCGATGCGCAGCCCGCGCAGCTTCACCTGCTCGTCGCCGCGCCCGAGGCAGTACGTGTTCCCGTGGTCGTCCCGGTGGGCGAGGTCGCCGGTGCGGTACATGCGGCTGCCGGGCGGACCGTAGGGATCGGCGACGAACCGCTCGGCGGTGAGCGCGGCACGGCCCAGGTAGCCCCGGGCGAGCGCGTCACCCGCCAGATACAGCTCTCCGCCCGCCCCGGCGGGTACCGGCCGGAGCCGTTCGTCGAGGAGGTAGGCGGTGGTGCCCGCCACCGGCGTGCCGATCGGCGGCGCCGTTCCATCGGCGTCCAGCGGCGCCGAGACGGTGGAGACGACGGTCGACTCGGTGGGCCCGTACGCGTTGTGGAAACGCCGCCCCGCGACGGCCCAGCGGGCCACCAGCTCCGGCGGACAGGGCTCCGCGCCGACGACCAGGGCGCGCAGATCCGGATGCGGCCCGGCCGGCACGGTCGCGAGCACCGACGGCGGGACGAACGCGCAGGAGATCCGCCGCCCGGTCAGCACCGCCCCCAGTTCCTCGCCCACGAGCGGGCCCCGGGGCGGCAGCACCAGCGTTCCGCCGGAGCCGAAGGCCAGGCACAGTTCGCCGACGGAGATGTCGAAGGAGGGCGGCCCGAGCTGGAGCACCCGGCTGTGGGCGCCCAGTGCGATGCGCTCCACCAGGGACCGGGTGAGCGCGGCCACGCCGGCATGGCTGACCACGACGCCCTTGGGGGCGCCCGTCGAGCCGGAGGTGTGGATGACATGGGCGGTGTCGTGGAGCTCCGGACCTCCCGGCGGCAGCGGCTCCCCGGCCCAGGCGTCCTCGTCGAGGACCAGGGCCGGCAGACCGGTGTCCAGCGGCGCGGCCCCGGGTTCGGTGACCAGGAGCACCGGTGCGGCTTCGGCGAGGACCCGGCGGATGCGCTCGGCCGGGTGGGAGGGGTCGACCGGCAGATAGGCGGCGCCGGCGCGCTGCACGGCCAGAGCTGCCACCGGCCAGTCGCTGCCGCGGGGGAGGGCGAGGGCCACGATCCGCCCGGGACCGGCACCCCGGCTCACCAGAATCCCGGCCAACCGGGCCACCCGGTCGTCCAGTTGGGCATAGCTCAGGGTGTGTTCCGGGGACTCGACGGCCGGCGCGTCCGGTGTGCGGGCCGCCAGTCGGGTCACCAGCTCGGGCAGCGGGATGGCGGCGGGGGCGACGGGCCCGGCGGAGCCGGCGAGCAGCTCAGCGTGCATGGCCGACGGCACCACGTCGATGTCCCCGATGAGCGCGGCCGGGTCGGAGGTGATCCGCTTCAGCAGCTCGACGTAGCACTGCGTCCAGCGGGCCACCGTCGCGGGGCTGAAGACGTCGGTGCGCAGCCCGAAGCTGCCCTCCATGCCGTCACCGCTGTCCTTCACCACGCCGACCAGGTCGTGCTCGCCGCCCGTGTGGATCCGCTCGGGCTCCGCGAACTCCTTCATCACCGAGACGCTCGGCTGCTGCGTCAGGTGCATGAACACCCACTGGTACAGCGGGGCCCGGCCCGCGCTGCGCTCGGGCGCGGCGGCCGACACGATCCGGCCCACGGGCACGTCCGCGTTGGCCATCAGATCCGGGAAGTCGACCGCGAACCCGGTGAGCAGATCGGCGAAGGACCGGTCCGCTTCCACTTTCCAGCGGGTCGGCACGGCATTCATGACATAGCCGATGACCTGGTCGAGCCCCTTGGCCGCCCGGTTGGCGATGGGGGTGCCGATCACCAGGTCCTCGGCGCCGCTGACCCGGTGCGCCAGGACGGCGAACGCGGCCATGAGCACGACGTACACCGAGGCGCCGCGCTCCCGGGCCAGGGCCCGCACGGCGGCGGTGGTCTGGGCGTCGATGTGGAAGGGCACCTGCGCGATGCCTTCGCCCCCGGTGACGCCGCCGGTGCTGCCCGGCACGGTCAGCGGACCGGGCGGGTCGGCGAGATAGCGCCGCCAGAAGTCGAGCCGGCTCGCGAAGACCCCCGACTCCGCCAACTCGCTCTGCCAGGACGAGAAATCGGCGTACTGCACGGCCGGGCGGGTCAGGGGCGGCTCCAGCCCGTCGCGCAGCGCGCCGTACGCCTGCGCGAACTCGTTCTGCAGCACGTCGAAGGACCACCAGTCGCTGATGGTGTGGTGCAGACTCAGCATCAGTGTGGAACGCCGCTCGTCGACCCGGACGAACCGGGCCCGGATCAGCTTGTCCCGGCCGAGGTCGAAGGGGCGGCTGCGGAAGGTCTCGAACGCCTCGCCGATCGTTGCGTCGGTGCCTCGCAGATCCTCGCGCTCCAGGTCGAAGGGCCCGTCGTCGGGGAACTCGACATGCAGTCCGCCCGACTCGTCCGTCACGATCCGCGTCCGCAGGATGTCGTGGTGACGCTGGATCAGTGTCAGCGCCGCCTCCAGATGCGCCGGGTCGACGGGCCGCTCGAAGTGATAGGCGGCGCACAGATTGAGCGCGGGGGTACCGGGATACAGCGAGTCGTACACCCACAGGTCGTGCTGCGCGGGGCTGAGCGGCACCCGGCGGGCCGGGTCGCGCGGCGGTATGACGGCGGGTATCTCGCGGGCCCGCCCCGCCTCCAGCATGCGGCGCAGCAGACGGACCCGCTGTTCCCGGCCGAGTGCGACGAACCGGTCGGCCATGGAGGGGGTTGCCGCGACCGGGACGGTGCGCGAAACGGTGGGGGCGCTCATCACAGGTTCTCTTTCAGTTCGGCCAACCGGTGCAGCCCGGCCAGTACGTCGTCCCGTCCGATGCCGAAGTCGATGAAGCACGCGACCTCGTCGACGCCCAGCTCCGCCAGATCGGCGAGCATCTTGGCGCAGTGGCCCGGGGAGCCGAGCAGGCTGCCCCAGCTGAGATAGCGCTCGAACGCGAAGTCGGCGAGCATCGCGGTCTGTTCCTCGGTGAGGCCCGCGGTCGTGGCGTCCGCGGAGCGGTTCGCCGCGGTCTGGCGCACGTACGAGGCGAGATAGGTCTTGAGGGGGGCGCCCGCCATCCGGCGGACCTCCGCGTCGTCGGTGCCGACGTAGGTGTGGGCCATCAGCGTGACCCGCCCGTGGGCGTCGGTGCCCCGCTGGTCGGGGGCCTCGGCGCAGGCGGTGCGGTAGCGGGCGATCTTCTCGGCCAGCTCGTCCCGGCTCTGACCGACGGTCGCGCCGAGCACTCCGGCGCGCAGCCGTCCGGCCGCCTCCCAGGTCTCCGGGTTGCCGGACGTGGTGATCCACAGCGGCAGGGTGTCCTGCACCGGGCGGGGCTGGGGCGTGACGCAGACCGGGGTGCCCGTGCCGTCGGGGTACTCGGCGGGCTCGCCCGCCCACAACGAACGCAGCCGCGGGATCGTCTCCAGGGCGCTCCGCCGGCGGTCCTCGTAACGCTCGGGGGCCAGGGTGAAGTCCTTGGAGTGCCAGCCGGTGGCGACGGAGAGGCCGACCCGCCCGTGCGAGAGGTTGTCCACGACCGCCCAGTCCTCCGCCACGCTCAGCGGGTGGTGCAGCGGCAGGACGACGCTGCCCGCGCGGATCCCGATCCGCTCGGTGGCGACCGCGAGTGCCGCGCTGAGCACCGGAGGGCTCGGGAAGACCTGCCCCACCTGCTGGAAGTGGCGCTCGGGGGTCCAGACGGCGTGGAACCCCAGCCGGTCGGCGGTCCGGGCCACGGCGAGGATGTCCTCGTACGTCTCGGTGTGCCGGGCCCCGCCGGCGGTGGTGCTGTCCGCACCGAAGAACATCACACTGAGGTCCACTGCCACTCCTCCTGCTTTCTGCCGGTCTGGGGCTGGGGTTGCGGACGGCGCGGCACCCGGGGGCGGCGCGGGATGGGGGAAGCGGCGGCGGGCGCGGGGAGTGCGACCGCCCGTTCCAGTTCGACGGCGAAGGCGGCGACCGTGGGCGCGGCGAACAGCTGGGCCACGGTCAACTGCCGTCCGGCGCCGAGCCGGGCCACGGCGCGTACCGCGCGCAGCGAGTTGCCGCCGAGGGCGAAGAAGTCGTCGTCCGGGCCGGCGCTCGGCACACCGAGGACCTCGCACCACACGGCGGCGATCTCCTGTTCCATGGCGGTCATCGGGCGCTTTGGGGCGGACCGGCGCCTGACCGGTACCGCGATCCGGTCGCTCTCACCGGCCTGCCGCGGCGGTGAGGTGAGGCCCAGCCGCGACAAAGGGGTGTCGGGGGCGGCCGCGGCGGCCTCAAGGGCCTCGGGGAGGGCGTCCGCGAGCCACTGGACGAACTCCGCCTCCAGCGCCTGCCCGCGGTACTCGAACGTCAGCGTCAGCCCGTCCGGCGCGCCCTCGGCCGAGGTGGAGTCCGTGACGTCCACCAGGAGTTCGAACCGGGCGGCACCGGTGCGTACCACTTCGACGCCGTCCTCGGCACCGGGCAGTGCGACCTCGGCCCGTGCGTTGTTCTGGAGCGCCAGGACCACATCGGTGAACGGCTGACGGCCCGGGGTCCGCGGCGGGTTGAGCGCGCCGACCACGTCCTCGAACGGCACGTCCTGATGGCTGAACGCGGCGAGGTCCGTCTCCCGCACCCGGGCGAGCACCTCGGCCGCGGTGGGGTCGCCGGACAGATCGGTGCGCAGCACCAGCATGTTGACGAAGAACCCGACGACGTCCTCGACGCCGGCGTCCCCGGCGCGTCCGGCCACCGGGGCGCCGATCGCCAGGTCCTCGCCCGCACCGGCCCGCACCAGCACGGTGGCCAGCGCGGCGTGCAGGGCCATGAAGAGCGTGGCGCCCCGGGCGCGGGCCGACTCCACCACCCGGGCGTGCGCCGCAGCGTCGATCCGGCGCACCACGACCCGCGCGTCCGGACCGGGTACGGCGGGGCGCCCGGCGCGGCGGGGCAGCAGCGGTCCGTCGGCCGGCAGCCCGTCCAGTTCCTTGCGCCAGTACGTGAGCTGACGGGCGGCGAGCGCGTGCGGATCGGACGGCGAGCCGAGCCGGTCCAGCTGGTGACGGGCGTGCTCCGCGTACTGGACCAGGAGCGGGGGAAGCCCGGCCGTGTCCGCACCGTCGACCCGTGCACCGTAGGCGCGGGACAGGTCACGGAAGAGCGGTCGCAGTGACCACCCGTCCCCGGCGATGTGATGCACCAGCACCAGCAGCGCATGCTCGTCCGGCCGCTCCAGCGAGGTGAACAGCGTCGCCCGCACCGGGAGTTCGCTACAAAGATCGAAGCGGTGACGGGCCTCCCGCTCGATCTCCCGGTCCATTGAATCCCCGGCGGTCCGCAGCTGCCGGAACACAGGCCGTGCGGCCGCCCCGCTCAGTACCCGGCGCACGGGGGAGCCGTCGGATTCCTCGAAGACGGTACGGAGCACTTCGTGACGCCCGGCGACCAGGGCCAGCGCGTCGTCCAGCGCGGCCGCGTCGACCGCGCCCCGCAGCCGGACCAGCATCGGCAGGTTGTACGCGGCACCGGCTCCGATCCGGTCCAGGAACCACAACCGGTGCTGCGCGTGCGACACCGGGAGTGTCCCGGAGGTGTTGCCGGGCACGGTACCCGGCGCGGGGCGGACCGGGGGAGCGGTGTCGACGAACGGGGCGAGGAGCGCCGGGGTGGGCGCCTCGAAGAGCCCCCGGATATCGATCTCGGCGCCGAGCACGGTACGGATCCGGCCCAGCAGCCGGGCGGCCAGCAGGGAGTGGCCGCCGAGGGCGAAGAAGTCGTCGTCCGGGCCGACCCGGTGGGTGTGCAGCACCTGGGCGAAGAGCTCGCACAGCGTGGCCGCGGTGCCGCTCACCGCCGCCCGGCCGGTGGCCGCTGTCGCGGTTGGGGGCTCCGGCAGGGCGGCCCGGTCCAGCTTTCCGCTGGGGGTCAATGGCAGTTCGTCCAGCGGTACGAAGACCGCCGGGACCAGGTAGTCGGCCAGCACATCGCGGGCGTAGGCGCGCAACTCCGCTTCCCGGAAGCCCTGTCGGCCGCCGCCGCTCGGCACGACGTACGCGGTGAGCTGGCGGTCGCCCGCCGGGTGCTCATGGGCGACGACGGCGGCCCGGTCGATGCCGGGGTGCCGGGTCAGTACGCTCTCGACCTCGCTAGGCTCCACCCGGAAGCCCCGGATCTTCACCTGGCTGTCGGCCCGGCCCAGATACTCCAGGACACCGTCGGCACGTCGCCGCCCGAGGTCACCGGTGCGGTAGACGCGTTCACCGGACGGGGAGGCGACGAAGCGTTCGGCGCTCAGCGCGGGCCGTCCGCAGTAGTCGCGGGCGAGGCCCGTCCCGGCGGCGTAGATCTCACCGGCCTGCCCGTCAGGAACCGGACGGAGCTCCTCGTCCAGGACGTACAGCCGCTTGCCCGCCAGCGGCCGGCCGATCGGCACCGGGCCCGCGCCGAGCTCGGCGGCGCTCACCGGGTGGACGGTCAGGAACACCATGCATTCGACGGGGCCGTAGCCGTTGCTCAGCCGCAGTTCCGGCCGGCGCTCCAGGGCGCGGGCCGCGTGCGGCACCGACATCGCCTCGCCGCCCACCACGAGTTCCCGCAGCCCGTCCAACACCTGCGGGTACTCGTCGACGACGACGTTGAAGAGGGAGGCCGAGAGGTACATGGAGGTGATGCCGTGCTCGGCGACGAGCCGGGCCATCAGGAAGGGTTCGGGACGCTGCCCGGGGTGCAGTACGCAAGTACCGCCGTTCATGAGCGGCCCCCACAGCTCCAGGGCGAACGCGTCCCAGGACAGCGGCGCGCACTGGAGCCAGACCGCGCCGGGGCCGAAGGAAGCGAAGCCCTGCCCGGTGAGGGTGGCGACGATCGCCCGGTGCGGCGCTGCGATGCCCTTGGGCCGCCCGGTCGAACCGGAGGTGAACATCACGCAGGCGATGTCGTCGGGCCGGACCGGGACGGAGCCGCGCGGCAGCGGCCGCGCCCCGGCGGCGTCCTCGATGTGCACCCGGGCCGGGCCGAGCGCCCCGGACGCGGTGTCGCGGGCCGTGACGACCACGGCGGTTCCCGCGTCCTCGGCCATCGCGCGCAGCCGTTCGGCGGGGAAGCCGGGGTCCAGCATCACGTAGCCCGCCCCGGCCTTGAGGATGCCGAGGACCGTCACGACGAGTGCGGCGGAGCGCTCCAGGTACACGCCGACCGTGTCGCCGGGCCGGATGCCCCGCTCGGCCAGCAGTCCCGCCAACCGGTCGGCCCGGTCGTCGAGTCCGGCGTAGTCGATCCGTTCGCCGCCGTCGATCAGTGCCGTCGCGCCGGGCGTCCGCGCCGCCTGCTCCTCGAACAGTTCATGCACGCACCTCATCCCGCTCACCTCCCAGGCGCTCGCTCTGCCCGACCGGGTCCTTGGGTGCGTCGAGGTCGGGGAGCAGGGTGTCGATGTCCCTGATCGATCGGCTGGCGAGTCCCCAGAGGGCGACCGCGGTCCCGCCGATGCCGGCCAGGAACAACATGGCGGCCATGCCGCTGCCCGGACCGTCGCCGGCGAGCGGACCGAGCACGGTGAAGAGCCCGGAGCCCCGGGCGGCCATCGGTTCGAAGACGTGGTCGGCGAGCGGCCCGGAGACCGCCATCGCCAGCGGCACGGAGATCTGCGACAGGAACATCACCGCGCCGAATACCCGGCCCTGCCACTCGTGCGGGACCTTGGTCTGCACGATCGTCTGCATCGAGGCGTTGACCACCGTCATGAGCAGGGCGCCGACCAGGATGGCCAGGCACCAGCCGGTCACAGTCCCCATCAGGCCCATCACCACCAGGGCGGACAGGCACATGCCGACCACGCCGAGCATCATGCCCCGGCCCCGGTTCGCCGGTCCGCCCCAGGCGGCCATGAGCAGGGCACCGGCCACTCCGCCGATGCCGACCGAGGTGTTGACCGCGGCGAGCGCGCCGTTGCCGGCCCGCAGCAGCACCATCGGCGAGATGAGAGCGAAACCGAAGACCATCACGAGGTTGACGACACAGAAGTTGACGATCAGATCGCGCAGGCTGGGCACCCGGAACAGGTAGCGCAGCCCTTCGACGGCATCGGCGGTGATCCGCCGGCGCGGTGCGTCGGGGTTCTTCGTCACCCGGTCGCCGTTGAAGCGCACGATCTGGATGCCGATCAGGGCGAACGCGTAGCTGGCCAGGTCGACCAGGAGCGTCGGGCCGATCCCGAAGAGCGCGACGAGCAGACCGCCCAGCGCGGGGCCGCCGATTCCGGCGGCACTCTTCGCGCCGGCCAACAGTCCGTTGGTGCGGTCCAGTTGGTCCTTGCGGACCAGGAGGGGAACGGCCGAGGACAGGGCCGGGAACTGGAAGGCGGCACAGATGCCGAGCAGTACGGTGGCCGGATAGACCTGCCAGGCATGGAAGGCACCGAGGTAGTGGAGCAGGGCCAGGGTGCCCACGACGAGGAGCCCGCCGGCATCGGCGATCCGCAGCGCGGAGCGCTTGGGTATACGGTCGACGATTGCGCCCGCTATGGGGCTGAACACGGCCTGCGGCAGCATGGCGCACAATGACAGGATGGTGACGGCTGTCGCGTTCCCGCCGGCCGACCAGACCTCGACGATGAAGGCGAACCGGACCGCCGCACTGCCCGCCAGGGACACCGCCTGACCGGACCAGACGAGGAGAAAGGGGCCCATTCCCGAGAAACGGCCGGGAATGTCCGCTGATATCCGGGCGCCCATCAAGACCCGGATCCCTTGTGCACCGGCATCCGGCACACAGTGCCGGAGCCGTCGAACGGTGTGGTTGCCACGCCTCAATCCCCCAGGATGTCGCGTCCTTTGCGGATCACCACGGATCCCTGTCTGAATCGAACGGGGTCATCATGCGGCGGCCGATTACCGCTGCGTTCCCTTCGCGAACGCGGGAACGGGAAGAAAGCGGGAACGGATCGGGAGGGAACCGGGAGCCGGGAAGGCAAGGGTCCTTCTGTAGTTGTCTGCAGAAGGAGTACTCACGTGAAGGACCCCAGGGATCGTTCGCCCGACGGGACGGAACTGCGTCAGGCCCTCCAGGACCTGTCCACCGTGGAACGGTGGGCCGAGCGGGTGGCGTCCGGTGTCCAGTCCCATCCGTACACCGCGCCGGAGTCCTGGGAGGGGCCCCAGATCAGCGTCGAGACCAGAACCGAGAACGGCATGCACACGGTGGCCGGGATCGTCACGTGGCCGCCCGGGGACGGTGCCCCTGCGGCGGTCCTGGACGAGACGGAGCGCGCGGTGCTCCGCTCCCTGGTGAGATCGCTGCTCGACCTGGCCGGCCACGAGTCGGGAGCGGCACGTACGCGCGTGGTCCTCACCCCGCTCGGCCCCCGCGTCGCCGCCTGCCAGCTCGACGCGGAATAGCGGAGCGGGCGGCTTCCGGTCCCGTTCCCGCGGCAGTTCCCGGAGGCGGTATCGGGGCAGGAACGGACCGGGAACGCCGATCAGCAACATCAGTGGTGTCGGGAAGCGGAACACCGCAGAACCACACAAACACCACTTAGGGGCGGGATAATGGGACGCAAGCTTGCTGGAATCTTCGGGATCGTCGCCGCGACGCTGGCCTTCGGTATCGGCACGGCGGTCGAGGCGGGGCAGGCGCACGACGCCCGGAGCATTCAGCAGGTTCTCGCGGACGACAAGGGCCCGACGGTCATCGGCACCACGGGCACCGACGACGACAAGGGCCCGACCATCGCCGGTACCCACGTGCTCGCCGACGACAAGGGCCCGACGGTCATCGCTCAGACGATCACGGACGACAAGGGTCCGACGGTCATCGGGGCCACGGGTACCGACGACGACAAGGGTCCGACGGTCATCGGGACCACCGGCACCGACGACGACAAGGGTCCGACGTCCCCCGTCATGTGAGCCCACCGCCTCGACACGCGAGCCCCGCACCGGACCACGGTGCGGTGCTCGTCGCTGTCCGTCCCGGAATACGGCGACGGCTCCGCCCGCGGCGACGGCGGCCGGTCGTCAGCCGCGCCGGCGGTCCGGCGGAACGCCCATCCCGTCGAAGAGCTGCTCGGCTTCCGCCCGGTACCGGGCCGAATCCGGCGTGTCGCCGAGGGCGTCGGCCATGCCCGACAGGGCGTAGGCCTGCTCGATGCGGTAGCTGAGGGACGAGGCGAGCTCATGGGCATGGGTGTGCAGCGCGAGCGCCGCCGCCGTATCGCCCTGCCGGCGGCGCAGCCGGCCCACGATGTTCTCCACCTTGGCCCGGCGCAGCGGCGAGGGGTTGGTCCGCATCATGTCGAGGGCGAGCTCCGCCTGGTCAGGGACGCGCGGCGCCATGCCCAGCCGGTTCTCCACATCGGCGGACAACGCCAGGGTCAGGGCGAGGTTCACCTCGTTGCCGGCGTCCCCGTACAGTGCGCGGGCCTCCGTCAGACAGTGGTCGGCCTCCTCGTACGCGCCCAGGCCGACATGTGCGAAGGCGAGGTCGGTGATGGCGCCGGGAAGTCCCTCGTGCTGCCCCAGCTGCCGGCTCAGTTCGGCCGACCGCCGGGCCGCGTCCCGCGCCTCCTCGTACCGTCCCCACTGTTCGTAGAGAGTGCTGAGCATGGTCAGGCTCTCGGCCTCCGCGCGCGGCATGTCCAGATCGCGTTCGTGCGCGATCGCCGTCTCCATGTGGCCCAGGGCCGCGGAGAAGTCGCCGAGCAGGCTGTTGAACTGGCCGAGGATGCTCTCGCTGTGCGCCTGGGTGTGCAGATCGCCGAGCCGGACCGCGACGTCCCGGCTCTTCCGGGCGGCTTCGAGCCCCTCGGAGAGGCGGCCCAGTTTCCAGCAGGCGACGCCCAGGTTGGACAGGCTCACCCCCAGCAGTGCCAGGTCCTGGAGCCGGCCGGCGGCGGCGACCGCGACCCGGCTCAACTCACCGAACTCCTCCAGCAGCCCCAGGTCGTTGAGCTGGAAGACGAGATTGCGGGCCAGGCACACCACAAAGCGGTCGTGTCCCCGGCGCTCGGCGAGCGTGACCGCCGCGAGGAGCGAGTTCTGCTCGCGCAGGAACCACTTCCGCGCCGTCTCGAGGGTGTCGAGAGCGGGCAGTTCGGCCTTGGAGGGCTCGATGCCGGTACTGCGCCGGCGCCGCCCGGAATACAGGAGATCGCACGCCACCTCGGTGGCGGTCAGGTAGTAGCCCAGCAGCCGTTCCACCGCCGCGGAGTCCTCGGGGGACTCGACGAGCAGGCTGTGCGCGAAGCTGCGGACCAGGTCGTGGAAGGTGTAGAGGCCGATCTCCGGCTGCTGCACGAGATGCACGTCGAGCAGCATCTCCAGCAGGTCCTCCGCGTCCCGGGCGCCCGAGCCGAGCAGCGCACCGGCGACGTGGATGTCCATGTCGCTGCCCGGGTGCAGGGCCAGCGTCGAGAACGCGTTCCGGCACTCCTCGTCCAGGGCCTGGTAGGACAGGCGCAGGGTGGCGGAGACACTGCGGGCGCCCGAGCTGAGCTCGTCGAGCCGCCGGGTCTCGTCGCGCAGCCGCTCCGCCAGGTACTGCAGGGTCCAGCGCGGGCGGTTGCGCAGCCGGGCGGTGGCGATCCGCAGGGCGAGGGGCAGATGACCGCAGAGCCGGGCGATCTCCGCGGCGGCCTCGGGCTCGGCGGCGACGCGCTGGGCCCCGAGCGTCTCGGCCACCAGCATCGCACTGTCCTCGGGCGGCATCACTCCGATGGAGATCCACCGGGCGCCGTCCAGATCGACCAGCCGGGCCCGGCTGGTGACCATGACGAGGCTGCCGGGGGAGACGGGCAGCAGCGGGCGGATGGCGGCGGCGTCGGCCGCGTTGTCGAAGAGGATCAGCAGCCGCTTGCCGACCAGGGTGGCACGCCACAGCGCGGTTCGGGCGGGCACGTCGTCCGGGATGAGGTTGCCCGGGACACCGACGGCACGCAGCAGGCTGTCCAGCGCGATGCCCGCGGTCACCGGCTGGTCGCCCGGCGTGTGTCCGCGCAGATCGATGTGGAGCTGACCGTCCGGGTACTCGGGTGCCAGCCGGTGCGCGGCGCGCACCGCGAGCGAGGTCTTGCCGCAGCCGCCCATGCCGTCGATGGCCACGATCTGGGGGCCCTGCTCGCCGCCGGCCTCGGCACCACGCAGGATTTCGGCCAGCTCCCGGTCCCGTCCGGTGAAGTCCGCGAGGTCGTACGGGAGGGTGCTGGGAGGCTCCGCGGGCAGCGCCACGGCCACCACGGGTACGGCGGCCGGCTCGGGGCCGGCCAGTTCGGGGCTCTCCCGCAGGATTCCCTCGTACAGCTTGGTGAGGTTGGGGCCGGGGTCGATGCCGAGTTCCTCGGCGAGGAGTGCGCGTACCTTGCCGTACTCGTCCAGGGCCTCGGCCTGCCGCCCGGACCGGTACAGGGCGATCATCAACTGGCCGCGCAGGGACTCGCGCAAGGGATGCTGCTGGACCAGTTCCCTCAGTTCGACGACGAGTTCGGCGGACTCGCCGAGCGCGAGATGGAGATCGAAGAGCTGCTCCGCCGCGGTCAGCCGGCGCTCCTCGATGGAGGTCGACGCCGCCTCGATGACCGGGCCGCCGCTGCCCGACAGAACGGGGCCCCGCCAGAGAGCCAGGGCGGCGCGCAATATCTCCGCGGCCTCGGCCGTACGGCCGTCGGACGCCGCGAGCTTCGCTTTGCGTATCAGCAGACCAAATTCGGCCACGTCGATTTCACATTGTTCGTGGGCGACGCGATACCCGGGGCCGTCGGTGAGGAGAACGTCGGCGCCCCCGGGTATCCGTCTTCGGAGATCCGCGACTGCCTTGCGTACTTGGTGCGGAGCCGTCGTGGGCGGTTCCTCGTCCCAGGCCGCCTCGACCAGACGGGATACCGGAAGCACTTTTCCGGGCTCCAGGAGCAGTGTGGCCAGAACTCGCTCCTGTATGACTCCGCCGAGTCGGAGCCGAGTCCCGTTGGACCAACCCTCTAACGGGCCAAGAATGTTGAAGCGCAGCTGAAACTCTTCCGTAGATGACACGCATTCTCCCCCTCAGCTCCTGCGCACCCGCAGCGCTTCCCCAGCGCGAGGCGATCGTAGTCCCTGCCACGAGGAACTCGCGGTAACGCACCGGGAAGATTTCGGGAATGGCTCGATGAAAGCTGTTCATCGACGGCAGGCCTTCGCTGCCACGGGGGGTGCGGAGCGTACGGAGCGTGAGCGGAACGAGAAGGATCTCTCGCCGCGCCGCGAGTTCCGGACAGTCCCGGGCGGCCGGGTAACCGGCCATTGCGTTTTCTATGCATGGGGAGACCGAGGAGACAATGATGAATTCCCAGCCCTCAGCCGGGCTCGACGTTCTGCTGCAGAATGCGCGCAGGCGGGCGGGACTCACCCAGGAACAGCTCGCCGGCCTTTCCACCGTGAGCGTACGGGCCATTCGCGACCTGGAACTCGGGCGGGTTCAGCACCCGCGCAGGGAAACACTGAAGCTCCTCGCCAATGCCATGCGGCTGAGCGACGCCCGACGTGTCGAGCTCGAACTCGCCGTCGACGCCAAGGCGGTGGGGCGTGTCTTCCAGGACATCTACGGAGTCGGCCTGGCCACGCCGCCCCCTCCGCTGCGCCCGCTGATCGGGCGGCGCCCGGAACTGGAGGCGCTGACGGCCCGGTTGCGCACGGATCACGAGCGGCTGCTGACCCTTGTGGGGCTGCCGGGAACGGGAAAGACACGGCTCGCCCAGGAAGCCGCCTCGGTGATCCACGCCCGGGACCGGATTCCGGTGCTGTGGGTATCCCTGGACGACACGGCGGAGACCACCGTGGCCGCTCCCAACACCCCGCAGTCGACCGTCACCGGATGGGTGCGCGCACTCGTCCGCGACGGCGAGGAATTCGAGGAACTGGCCGCGCTCATAGGGACCAAGGCCACCTTGATCGTCCTGGACGGCTACGATGCGTCACCCTCTGTCACCCCTCGGCTGCTCAGTCTGCTGCGGGTCTGCGAGCGCCTGAAAATACTCACCACCACCGACCGGCCGGTCCAGCTGCCCGGCGGACGACTGCTGCCGCTGGCCCCGCTCCCGGTGCCGACTGCCGCCGATCTCGTCGAGGCGGTGGGCGGCTCCCTCGTCGCGGACCGCCACGCCGTGGAGCTGACGCTCTCCCATGTCAGCTATATGCGGCCCGACTTCCTCCCCACCGACTCCGTCGTCACCACCGTGGCCCACATCTGCCGGGCCCTGGACGGCATGCCGCAGGCGCTGGAGGCCGCGGCCTCCTGGCTGCTGCTGTACTCCCCGCAGCAACTCCTGGACATAGCCCGCACCTCACCGCTGGTCCTGCTCGACGGCGTCACCCCGGCCGATCCCGCTGCGGGCCCCACTCTGGGCGAGCGGCTCACCGCCTCCGTGACCGGGCTCGACCCGAAGGCCGCCGAGCTGCTGCGCACGCTGGCGACGCTCGACGACCCGTGGACGGTGGACGGTGCCGCGCGAGCCTTTGGCACCTCGCTGGCCGAAGCTGCCCGGGATGTCCACGCCCTGCTGGTCCGCGGTCTGATCCGCCGGCTCCCCACGACGGCGGGCGACCCGGTCGGCTTCACCGTGCTCAACCTGGTCCGCGCGGTGCTCGACGAGGACCGGGAGGCCGCGCCCGCCGCTCTCGCCGCCGCCCTGAGCGACTGAGGACCACCCCTCGCACCCACCCCGTTCCCGCCCTCATGAAAGGCACCGCACCCATGCGCAACCTGATCTCCCTCGCCGACCTCACGCCCGCCGAGCTGGACCACCTCGTCCGGCGCGCCGTCTCGTTCGGCCGGGACGGCATCGTGCCGAAGCCGCTGGCCGGACGACAGGTCGGTCTGTACTTCCGCAAGTCCTCGACCCGGACCCGGACGTCCTTCTGGACCGCGGCGACCCGTCTGGGCGCCGACGTGATCACCTTCGGGCCGAACGAACTCCAGCTCACCACCGGCGAGACGGTCGAGGACACCGCCCGGGTCCTCGGCCAGTACCTGGACGCCCTGGTCGTACGGACCAACGGGGACGTGGAGGAGATCCGCCGGCTGGGCAGCAGCGCGAACCTGGCCGTCGTCAACGCCCTGAGCCTGGACGAGCACCCGACCCAGGCCATCGCCGATCTCGCGACGCTGGCCGAGGAGTTCGGCTCGCTCGACGGTCTGCACCTGCTCGCCGTCGGCGAGGGCAACAGCTCGGGCGCCGCCCTCGCCCTGGCCGCCGCCCTCACCCCCGGGCTGCGCCTCACCCTGCTGTGCCCGCAGGGGTACGAGGTGCCGAAGGAGACACTGGACCTGGCGGCCGAACTCAGCGGCGGCAAGGCCCTGGTGAGCCAGGTCGTCACGGCCGACGAGGTCGAGGGCCCGGTGGACGCGGTGTACACCAGCCGGTGGCAGACCATGGGGGTGACGAAGGAGAACCCCGACTGGCTCAAGGAGTTCGACGGCTTCCAGATCAATCGCGTGTTCCTGGACCGTTTCGCCGGCCCACGCACCGTCTTCCTGCACGACCTGCCCGCGGTCCGGGGCGAGGAGGTCACCGACGAGGTGCTCGACGGCGCGTCGAGCCGGGCCTGGCGCCAGGCTCACCACAAGATGACGGCCGCCGCGGCGGTACTTGAGTGGTGCGTGCGCGGCATCCAGAGCTGACCGCCTCACCGCGCCATACGGCTCCGCACCCGGCGGACATGGGATCAGCCTCACACCCCATGTCCGCCGGGTCTTCTTCTTGCCCTCTACCGGTCGACAGCTTCCGGTCATCGTGCGAAAGGGCGGGTGCGGGCGCGAATCGCACCCCGCACCCGCCCTTTCGGAACGGGAGAACCGGTGGGTTCAGCCACCCATGGCCGCAACCACGGAACGCGGCCGCATGTCGGTCCAGTTCGCCTCGATGAATTCTCCGCATTCCTGCTTGCTTGCCTCGTCCTTCACCAGTTCCCAGCCCGCCGGCTGCTGGATCCGGGCCGGCCACAGCGAATACTGACCCTCTTCGTTGGCCAGCACTACATAGCGGCCCTGGGAGTCCTCGAACGGGTTGGTTGCCATGATTTCCACCTCGGTTGGACGAAGTTATTCGTGAAGTCTTCAGATGTGCCTGAGTTTTTCGTCTGCATCAGAGACTAGGAGCCGCGGACCGGTGCGCCGGGCAGAAGCCCAGGCAGATCGGCGGCACCACGGCCCGCGCGATCAGGCGGGCACCCGGGCCGTGCGATGCGCGTACGTGAGGGCCACCCCGGTAGCCACGGTGGCCGCGCGCACCGCACCGAGCGCCTCGCGCACCAGCTCCGAACGCTCCACCGGCATCACCTCGAACCCGGGCTGACCTGCGCGGACAATGTTCACCGCGGCTTCGAGCACGGCGACCTGGGCCTCGCCGAGCGCCTCCCGCCGGTCGACCCGTTCCCGTACCTCTGCCAGTACGTCCGCGAGCACGTCCGCCGCACGGACGCTGTGGCCGGTCTCTGCCATGTCATGACTCCTCGGTCGTTCGCCGGCGGTGTGCGCGGTCTGCGCGGTGCGCGCGTTGTGCAACGGGCCGGGCGCTGAATTCTGCAAATGCAGTGCGGCCAGTCTCACGTCCCACCGTCCGCCCGGCATCGGGCAGTCGGTCAACTGCTCCTCTGCTGCCGCCCAGTTGCCGCCGCTCACGCCGGAAACGGCGCCGGAGCGAATCTACGGTTGTGGCCGAAAGGAAGTTCCGGGCCAGCTCGGACCTCTTTCTCCCCTTGTCATCCAATGATGTGGACGAAGCGAACAATGAAGCCTGCGGAATGGGCGGCTCGTCATCGATCCGGGCCGCTGGATGTTGTTGTCACCGGACTGCAATCCGATGCGCACACCTGGAATCTCATCTACATCCAACTGCTGCTCGAAGACCTCGGGCACAAGGTCGTCAATCTGGGTTCCTGCGTGCCCGAGGACGAGATCGTCGAGTCCTGCTGCAAGTTCCAGCCCGACCTCCTGGTCGTCAGCAGCGTCAACGGGCACGGCTTCAACGACGCCGAACCGCTGATCGGCGCGATCCGCTCGCGCTGGGAGCTGACCGGCCTGCCCGCGGTCATCGGCGGCAAGCTCGGTGTTTCCGGGGACGGGGAGGAAGAGGCCGACGCCCTGATGAGGGCCGGGTTCGACGCGGTCTTCCAGGACGGCGTCGACATCGCCGCCTTCGAGTCCTACGTCGACTCGCTGCCCAAGGAGGTGGAACGGTGACCGCGCCGGTCCAGGAGGCGCCCGGGAGCCGCACCACCGTGCACCGGCGACCGCTCTCCTTCGGCCGCTTCGTCGCCGGGGCACAGGCCCGCGGCACCCTCGTGGTGCAGCCCCGCATGGGCTTCTCCGACCCCGCGCTCATGAGGGCCGGCCTGCTGGCCACCAAGGGGGCGGCCGACGCGGTCGTCGGCACCATGACAATCGACAGCTACACCCGGGTCAACGACGAGGCGTCCGCGGCCCGCGCCCTGAACGGCGGCGTCCCGCTCAACGGATTCCCCATCACCTCCTACAGCCCGCACACCTCGCGCTGGGTCCTCGACGGTGTCCGCGACGCAGGCTTCCCGGTGCAGATCCGGCACGGCTCGGCCCGCCCCCAGCGCATCGTCGCCGCGCTGGCCCGACTGGGCCTGGACGCCACGGAGGGCGGCCCGGTCTCCTACTGCCTGCCCTACGGACGGACCCCGCTCCTGGACTCCGTACGCAACTGGCAGGAGAGCTGCGACTTCCTGGCCGGACTGCGCGGCACCGGGGCGGAACCGCACCTGGAGACCTTCGGCGGCTGCATGCTCGGCCAGCTCTGCCCGCCCGGCCTGCTCGTCGCGATCAGTGCGCTGGAGGCGCTCTTCTTCCACCGGGCGGGCCTGCGCAGCATCTCGCTCAGCTACGCCCAGCAGACCAACGCGGACCAGGACCGCGACGCGATGCACGCCCTGCACCGGCTGGCCGGCGAGTTCCTGCCGGACACCGACTGGCACATCGTCCTCTACACCTACATGGGTCTCTATCCGCAGACCCGTCACGGCTCCCTGGACCTCCTGGAGCGCTCGGCCGAACTGGCCGTGGAGACCGGGGCGGCCCGGCTGATCGTGAAGACGGCCGCCGAGGCGCACCGCATCCCGACCGTCGCGGAGAACGTCGAGGCCCTGCGGGTCGCCGCGCGGGCCGCCGCCCGCCACCGCACGGCGACTGGCGCACACCCCCGAATCGCCTCCGACCCGTACACCGACCCGGCGGACAACGCCGTGTACGCCGAGGCCCGTGCCCTGGTCGACGCGGTGCTGAACCTCGACGACGACCTGGGCCAGGCCCTGCTGAAGGCGTTCGCCCGCGGATACCTCGACGTCCCCTACTGCCTGCACCCCGACAACGCGGGCCGCACCCGGAGCCACATCGACGGGTCCGGCCGCCTCACCTGGTCCGAGATCGGGGCGATGCCCCTCGGGCCCGTCCGCGACCGCGGCCGGCGGCTCACCGCCGCCGGGCTGTTCGACGCCCTGTCGTTCGTACAGCGCCGCCACGACCACGCCCTTCCCCAGCACGCTCCCCGCTCCCCGCTTCCCCCGGCGGCCCGTCGCCCGGCAGCCCATCGGCAGCACACCCAGGAGGTAGCACCATGACCAGCACGATCGCCGAGTCCGACGGCCGCGTCGCGCCCTCGTTCCCGTCCTCTCCCGACCAGCACCTGATCGCCGAGCCGACCCGCGCCACGCTGCGGGTGCAGAGCCGGATGCTCGCGGCGACCCGCGCCTTCCTGACCGCGCAGGGCTTCCAGGAGCTGCTGCCCCCGGTCATCGGACCGGTCACCGACCCGGGCATCCGGGGCTCCAAGCAGGTGGACGTCGACTTCTACGGCCACAAGTACAAGCTCATGACCAGCGCCATCCTCTACAAGCAGGCGTCGCTGCTGGCCTTCGACAAGATCTTCTACATCGCGCCCAACGTCCGCCTGGAACCGCTGGAGACGGCCGTCACGCACCGGCATCTCGCGGAGTTCCACCAGATCGACGTGGAGATCCGCGACGCCCGCCGCGAGGACGCGATGGAGCTCGCCGAGCGGCTCGTCGCCCATGTCGTCGACGAGGTCGTCCGCGAGATGCCCGCGGACCTGGAGCTCCTCGGCCGGGACCGGGACGCCTTTTGCGAGGTGGTCCGGGGGGCGTTCGACCGCACCACGCACAAGGAGGCCACCGCGGACCTGGTGGCGCTCGGCCACCCGCAGGACCCGGCCGCCGAGATCGACTGGGAGGGCGAGGAGATCCTCTCCGCGAAGACCAGCCGCCCGTTCTTCGTCGTCGACTACCCCAAGGGTTCGCGAGGCTTCTACGACCAGGAGGACACCGACCGCCCCGGCATCCTCCGCAACTTCGACCTGATCGCCCCCGAGGGCTACGGCGAACTGGCCAGCGGCAGCGAACGCGAGCACGACTACGCGGCCCTGGTCACCCGGATGCGCGAGACCGGCGAGAACCCCGCGAAGTACGGCTGGTACCTCGACCTGGCCCGCCGCGGCATCCCCGCCAGCTCCGGCTTCGGCATCGGCCTGGAGCGCTTCACCCGGTACGTCACGGGCCGCACCGCGGCCTGGGAGGCCAGTGCCTACCCGAAGCTCCCCGGCGTGGTGTCCGCATGAGCACCGTACTGAGCGCCGCGGGCTTCCCCGAGGAACAGGTCCGGCACCGGGCCAGGGCCGGAGCGGCGGGGGCCTTCCCCGCGCTGGAGTCCTACGGCAGCGGCCTGCTGGGCGCGATCCCGGGCGGCCAGGACCCGTACGACCTGCTGGAGCGCGCCAGGATCGTGCCCCCGGTGTTCATGCCGGAGCGGCTGAAGAAGCTCATCGACCTCGCCCGCGAACCGCTGTACACGGACGTCGGACTGGACACGCGCATCGGCGGGTTCGCCTCCCGGCTGCCGCTCTACGTGTCCGCGTTCGGCTCGACCCAGGTCGCCAGCCACGACCTGGGCGAGGCGGCCGGACGGCAGGCCGGACAGCTCGGCATCCCGATGGTCGTCGGGGAGAACGTGGTGCCGGTCAACGGCTTTCGCGCTGCTGCCGACTCCGGAGTCTCCCCGCTGCTCGGCCGGATCGCCGCCTACACGTATGCCGCCGACGACGAGCACGGCGGAGTGGTGGTGCAGCAGTCCACCGAGGACGCCGACGCGGAAGTGTGGAACCTGGTCTACAGCGACCCGGTGTCCGGACCGCTGCTCGCCACCGGCCGGCTCGCCTTCGAGCTGAAGGTGGGCCAGGGCGCGAAGCCGGGGCTCGGCGGACTCACCGTCCTGGGCCGCGAGGCCGGCGGCAGGGTCGCCGAACAGTACGCCATGGACCCGGTGTTCGGCGCCGACAGCGACTCGGTGCTGCGGATCAGCAGCCCCGGCACCTTCACCGAGGAGATCCTGCGCCAGCAGATCCGGCTCATGCGGAACAACTTCCCCCGCGTGAAGGTGTGGGTGAAACTGCACCCCGGCCGCGACGTGGCCCACGCCGCGGCCACCGCCTGGGCGGCCGGTGCGGACTCCGTCACCGTCGACGGCGCCGAGGGCGGCACCGCGTGGGCGCCGACCGCCTTCCTCGGCCAGGTGGGGCTCCCGCTCGGCGAGTGCCTCACCCGCATCGGCCGGACCGGCCACTGCCTGCTCGCCAGCGGGCGGATCTGGGAAGGCAGCAGGGCCGCGAAGGCTCTGGCGCTCGGCGCCCGCGCCGTCGGCCTCGGCCGGGCCGCACTGCTCGCCGTGGACGAGGACGCCGAAGCCGGGCTGGTCCGGCTGGTCGAGTCCATCGCGCTGGAACTCAGGCTGCTGATCAGCTCCGTCGGCAAGTACCACGCGAACGCACTGGAAGCGGACGACGTCCTGCTGCCGCACGACGCCGCGACGCACTCCCGTACCGGCTGACTCCCCATCCCACTTGCCCACCGCTCCACTTCGCCCCATTCGCACCATCCGCACGTCATCCACCGTGGCTCCGTCGGTCTCCCGGCACGCCGCGAGACCACGAGATCCGAGCTACCAAGAAGGTGTCGAGATGTCCCAGCCGCAAGCAGATCCAGCTCTCTCCCTCAACGTCGTCGTTCCCGCGCACGTCGCCACGTACAACGACACGGCCGAGAACCTCCCCGAGGGTGCGCTGCACGCTCTCTTCGCCGCGCAGGCCGCCCGTACCCCGGAGGCCGTCGCCCTCGTCCGCGAGGACCGCAGCCTGACCTACCGGGAGCTGGACGGCGCGGCCAACGCCCTCGCACACCGCCTCGTCGCCGAGGGCGTCCGGCCCGGCGACGCCGTCGGCCTTCTCTTCGACCGCTCGTTCGCCTACGTCATCACGGTCCTCGCCGTGCTGAAGAGCGGCGGCGTGTACGTCCCCCTGGACCCCCGCCAGCCCGAGGACCGCCTCGCCTGGATCCTCTCCAACACCGGGGCCACTCTCCTGGTCACCGACCGCCCGGCCAGGGACACCGGCTTCGCGGGCGACCTGCCCGCCCTGCGGCTCGACGACACGAGCGCCACGGCCGGCACGGCCACGACCGGCCCCGACGTCACGGTCCACCCGGACCAGCCGCTGTACATGATGTTCACCTCCGGCTCCAGCGGCACCCCCAAGGGCGTCGTGAACACCCACCGCAACGTCGTCGAACTGGCCCTGGACCCGGGCTTCGGCGCCACGGCCCACGAGCGGGTGCTCGCCTACTCGCCGCTGCCCTTCGACTCCTCCACCTACGAGCTGTGGGTGCCGCTGCTGCGCGGCGGACTGGCCGTCGTGCTGCCCGCCCCGAAGATCGACATCGGTGAGCTCGCCGAGGCCATCACCCGCTACCGGGCGACCGCCGCGTACTTCACCACCGCCCTCTTCGACGCCATGGCCAGCGAGGCGATCGACGCCCTGGGGCAGCTGCGCGAGATCTGGACGGGCGGCGACGTACTGTCCGCCACCGCCCTCCAACGGGCCCTCGACCACTGCCCGGACACCACGTTCGTGCATGTCTACGGGCCCACGGAGGCGACCGTCTTCTGCAGCTACCAGGCCTTCGCCCCCGAGGTCCGCGCCCTCGACCGGCTCCACCTCGGCATCCCGATGGCGAACACCGCCATGTACGTCCTGGACGCCGACCTGCGTCACACAGCCCCGGGCGAGACCGGCGAACTCTACGTCGCGGGACCGCACCTGGCCCAGGGCTACGGCCGGCTGCCCGCCCTGACCGCCGAACGGTTCACCGCAGACCCCTATGGACCGGCCGGCACCCGCATGTACCGCACCGGCGACCTGGCCGCCTGGAACGAACAAGGCGAGATCGTCTTCCTCGGCCGCGCCGACCAGCAGGTCAAGCTGCGCGGCAACCGTATCGAACTCGGCGAGATCGAGACCGTGCTGGTCCGCCACCCCTCCGTAGCCCAGGCCGCGGTCATCGTCCGCGAGGACCGGCCCGGCGACAAGCGCCTGGTCGCCTACGCCGTACCCGTCGAGGAGGGCGTCCTGGACGGGGCCGAACTCCTCCGGTACGCGGGCGAGCAGCTCGTCGAGTACATGGTGCCCTTCGCGGTCGTCCCGATGGGAACCCTGCCGTTGACCCCGAACGGCAAGCTGGACCGGCGCGCACTGCCCGCACCCCGGGCCGGCGCGGCAGCCGACGGCCGGGCCCCGCGCAACCCCGTCGAGGAGGTCCTCTGCGGCCTGTTCGCCCACTCCCTCGGCCTGCCGACGATCGGCATCGACGACGACTTCTTCACCGTCGGCGGCCACTCGCTGCTGGCGACCCGGCTGGTCAGCCGGGTACGCACCGTCCTCGACGTCCAGCTGACGCTGCGACAGTTCTTCGACTACCCGACCGTCGCGCTGCTCGCCGAGTACGTCGCCACCGGCGGCGGCGAGTCCACCCGCCCGGCTCTGACCGCCCAGGAGCGCCCGGAGCCGCTGCCGCTCTCGGCAGCCCAGCAACGCCTGTGGTTCCTCGACCAGTTGGAGGGGCCGTCGGCGACGTACAACATCCCGCTCGCTGTCCGGGTGCGTGGCGACCTGGACGTCGCCGCCCTGGAGTCCGCGTTCACCGATGTCGCGGGACGGCACGAGAGCCTGCGCACCGTGTTCGGGCAGGCGGAAGGGCAGACCTACCAGCGGATCCTGCCCGCCGACAGCGTCCGGGTGGAGCTGCCCGTCACCCCGGCGACCGAGGAGGACATCGCCGCACTGCTCACCGCCGAGTCCGAGCGGATCTTCGACCTTGCGGCCGATCTGCCGTTCCGGGCACGGCTGTTCAGCCAGGGAGAGCGCAACCACGTACTCCTCGTGGTCATGCACCACATCGTCTCCGACGGCTGGTCCTACCAGCCGCTGATGCGCGACCTGAGCACCGCCTACGCGACCCGCGCACGCGGTGAGCGCCCGGCATGGGAGCCGCTGCCCGCCCAGTACGCCGACTACACCCTCTGGCACTGCGGCGTGCTCGGCGACCCGGCGGATCAGGAAAGCGTCGCCGCCCGCCAACTCGGCTACTGGCGACGGAACTTGGCCGACCTGCCGGAAGAGGCCACCCTGCCCACCGTCCGGCAGCGGCCGGCCGTCGCCTCCTACCGCGGCGCCACCCACACCGTGCACTGCCCCGAGGCCGTCCACTCCTCGCTCGCGGAGCTGGCGCGCGAATCCGGCGCATCGGTGTTCATGGTGGCCCAAGCGGCGGTGTCGACGCTGCTGTCCCGTTCCGGGGCCGGGCACGACATCCCGCTCGGCTCACCGATCGCCGGCCGGACGGACCAGGCGCTCGACGACCTGGTGGGCTTCTTCGTCAACACCCTGGTCCTGCGTACGGATCTGTCGGGCGACCCGAGCTTCCGCGAACTGCTGAACCGGGTCAGGGAGACCGACCTCGCCGCCTGGAGCCACCAGGACCTGCCCTTCGACCGGCTGGTCGAGGCCCTCAACCCCGACCGTTCCGCCGCCCGGCACCCGCTGTTCCAGGTCATGCTCACACTCACCGACGCAGCCACACCGACGCTCGTCGCCGGGGACCTGGACACCGAGTCGGAGTTCACCTGGCTGCGGTTCGCCAAGTTCGATCTGACGTTCTCCTTCGCGGAGCGGCGTTCGGTGGATGGGCGGCCTGGTGGGCTGGACATCACGATCGAGTATGCGACGGAT
>NZ_JBIWKI010000034.1:0-71873 GCF_044765565.1 Streptomyces sp. NPDC102437
CGGACACACCCCCAACTGGACCACCTACTACAACCACCCCAAAACCCACCACACCCCCCTCCCCACCTACCCCTTCCAACACCACACCTACTGGCTCAACCACGACGCACCGCGTGAAAACGCACCGGCTGAACTGGGATTGGAGGCTGCGCACCATCCTCTGCTGTCCACTGTCGTCACCGATCCTGAATCGGGCGGGGCGATCTTCACCGGCCGAATCTCTCTTGCCAGCCATCCGTGGCTGGCCGATCACGCCGTGGGCGAGACGGTCCTGTTCCCCGGAACCGCCTTTGTGGAACTCGCTCTTCACGCCGGAGAGACGAGCGGCTACAGCGTCCTCGACGATCTCATGCTAGAGACGCCGCTCCCGATCCCCGACCAGGGAGAAGTAGACATTCGCGTCACCGTCGCAGCCGCCGACGAGGGAGGAAGGTGCAACGTCTACGTGCACGCACGCCAATCCGACAGCTGGGAGCGACACGCGAGCGCGACCTTGGCCAAGGACGGGACAGTCACAGCCTCCCCCGATCACGGCTCGCAAGACTCGGGCGGCATGCGTACATGGCCACCGAAGGATGCCGTGCGTGTCGAACTGGACGGTGTCTACGACGTGTTGGCCGACAGCGGGTTGTACTACGGTTCGGCCTTTCAGGGCCTTCGCGCGGTCTGGCGGTCCAAGGGCGAGGTGTTCGCAGAAGTCTCCCTCCCGGAAGCAGCCGGTGACGTCGCGCAACAGTACGTCATCCATCCGGCGCTGCTGGATTCGGTTCTGCACGCCGTGGGGCTTGGGGGCTTCGTCGACGCGAACAGGGAAGGCCCCAGTCTGCCGTTCGCCTGGCGTCATGTGCGGATTGCCGTAGCAGGAGCGGACACGTTGCGGGTCCGGCTGTCGGCCGTCGGCAAGGACACCGTGGCGTTGCAGTTGTTCGACGGGAGCGGGGCATCTCTGGGTGCCGTTGGGGAGCTCACACTCAGGTCGCTCCCCGTCGGCTCCGCCAACGGGCCTCACCCGTCTTTCCTGTGCATCGACTGGCAGCAGATGCCGGGTTCCCGCGATACTGTGCCTCCCGGCTGGTGGGCGCTGTTGGATGCTTCCGAACGGCGGACGCACCGGACCCACGAGTCGCTTCGTAACATCGGCGTTCATGTGGACGCGTACCGCGAGCTCTCGGAGCTCGCGACCGCTGTCGCCGGCACGGGCTCGGCACCGGACACCGTCATGATGCGACTGCAAGCTCCATCGGGTGCCACCGCGCCCGAGGCGGCATCGAGCCTCGCTCTCAACACTCTTGGTCTGCTGCAGGACTGGCTGCGTGATGACCGCTTCCTCGGCTCGCACCTGGTGCTGATCACCTGCGCCGCCGTAGCGACCGACGGGGCGTCGGAGGTCGACCCCGTGATGGCCGCAGTCTGGGGCATGGTGCGCACCACCCAATCGGAACATCCCGGTCGGGTGACCATCGTCGATCTCGAAGCCGGCACTGCTGAGATACCGTGGCGCCCGCTCAGCGAGGTGCTCACTTCGGGGGAGCCGCAGGCCGCTGTACGCGCGGGATCCGTTCATGTTCCGAGGCTGGTGTCCCACCCCTCGCACACGGCGGCCGAGCCGTCCGGCCTCGACCCGCGCGGGACCGTGCTCGTGACCGGCGCCTCCGGGGCGCTCGGCAGCGCGGTGGCTCGTCATCTGGTCTCCGCCCACGGAGTAAGCCACTTGCTCCTCGCCAGCCGCCGTGGCGAGCGGGCTCCCGAAATGGTGGCTCTGCGGGAGGAGCTGGAACACCTGGCCGGTCCTGAGGCGCGGATTACGGTCGCTGCCTGTGATCTGGCCGAGCGCTCCGACGTGGTGAAGCTCCTCGAATCCATACCCGCAGACCAGCGGCTGACAGCCGTGGTGCACGCCGCCGGCGTTCTCGACGACGGAGTCCTGGACCTACTGTCCCCCGAGCGGGTTACCCGCGTGCTGCGCCCCAAGGTGGACGCCTCATGGCATCTGCATGAGTTGACGCGCGAGCACGACCTCTCTGCCTTCGTTCTGTTCTCGTCGGCGGCCGGCGTACTGGGTTCCGCGGGTCAGGCCAACTACGCGGCGGGGAACACATTCTTGGATGCGCTGGCCGCGCATCGCCGGGCCTCCGGTCTCCCCGGCGTGTCCTTGGCTTGGGGGCCCTGGGACATCGAGAGCGGCATGGCGGGGGAACTCGGTGCCAAGGACCGGCACCGGCTGGAGCGGGGAGGGCTACTGCCGCTCTCCACGGAGCAGGGCCTGGCGCTCTTCGACGCGGCCCTCGCCTATGAGCTGGAGCATCGTTCCGAGCCGCTGCTCCTTTCCGCCCGCATCGACACGGAGGCTTTGCGTTCCCTGTCCTCGCGTGCGCCGCTGCTGCCCCTGTGGCATGCCCTTGTCCGGCCGAAGGCCCGGCCGCGTCGGGCCTCGGCGGCCAGCGACGGACCCGAGCCCGACCTCCGGACACGGTGGGCTGGGCTGGCCTCCGACGAACAGGAGAAGGCTCTTCTCGACCTGGTACGCGGTGAGGTCGCCGCGGTACTCGGCCACACCTCGCTCGACGCCGTCGGCGGCGACCGGGCCTTCACAGAACTCGGATTCGACTCGCTGACCGCAGTTGAGCTCAGGAACCGGCTTGAGCGGGCCACGGGCTTGAGGTTGTCCGCCACGGTGGTCTTCGACCAGCCGACACCGCCTGCGCTCACCAGCTTCCTTCGAACTGCGCTCGATCGCCTCCACGCCTCGCACGAGGAGGAGGCCGTCTCCAGCACCCAGCCCACGGATGACGACTTCACGCCGAAGGATGGCACGGCAGGCGACACACTCGGAGAGCTGTTCCGTCAGGCCTGCGCGTCAGACCGGATCGATGAGGGCATGGAACTGGTCCGGCTCGCCGCGCACTTCCGAAGCACGTTCAAGACCCAGGACGAACTCGAACAGCGCCCCCATCCGGTCCCGCTGGCGCGCGGTCCGCGCGATCCGCTGCTGATCTGCTTTCCCGCCGTGGTGGCGATGTCAGGGGCCCATCAGTACGCGCGCTTCGCGGCGGCGCTGCGTGATTCGCGCGACACCATCGTTCTGCCGCAGCCCGGCTTCCTGGACGGCGAGTTAATACCGGGCAGCATCGACGCCCTGGTGGACATGCAGGCCCACGCCGCACTCGAGTATGCGGACGGCGTGCCGTTCGCCGTTCTCGGCTACTCCTCCGGAGGGTGGATCGCCCACGCAGTCGCAGACCGTCTTGAGCAGATGGGGCACCCGGCCCACGCCGCCGTCATGGTGGACACCTATCTGGCGCACGAGATGACCCCCCGTCTCCAACGGGCTTTTACGCAGGGGCTGTTTGCCCGGCGTGAGCAGTTCGTGTCCATGGACCACGTGTCCCTGACGGCCATGGCCGGCTATTTCGAGGTGTTCGGCGCCTGGGGGCCTCGTACCCTGCCCACTCGCACGCTGTTCGTCCGTGCTGCCGACGCGTTGCCCGACTCCGACGGCAGCCCGTTGGCTGACGCGGACTGGGGCCCGTCGTGGTTGCCGGCCGATGCGTCCCTCAAGACGCCCGGCGATCACTTCACCGTCATGGAAGACCACGCGGATAGCACGGCACGAGCCGTGGACGAGTGGCTCATCAGCCTCGATGGCCCGGGCTCCGCTACGGGGGCGTGACCGCCCCTCCCTCTGATGTCCGGGCAAGCCTGCCCTGGTCGTTCCACCCACAAGGAGATCGCACATGACTGAAATAACCCCTGAGTTGGTCGCCGCCGCATACGAGGCAGTGAGTTCCGGGGACCGTGAGAAGACCGCCCTGTACTGGTCGGAGGATCTGCGTTTCCTGGCTCCGGGCAGCCACCACCACGCCGGCTGGAGGGTCGGAATCGATGATTTCCTGGCATACGTCCAGGGAATGCTGGAGGCTTCCGGAGGCTCCTGGAGCATGGAGCCGGTCACACTCCTCATCAATAACGATGACGGCTACTCGATCGACGTCAACAAAATCCACGCGGTCCGAAATGGGGCGCCGACGGGAAGCAAGTCTCCCTACGATGTCCTCGACATCTCCGGAGTTCAGATGCTAAATTGGCGTGACGGTAGGGTCGTTGAGGGATTCGGCGGAATATTCGGCGCCGGGGCGACCAATTACGACCAGTGGTGGTCACCGCTCAGCGGTGACGGGGAACGTCGCTACCTCTAGATCGGAACAGGCCGGCGCAGTGGGCCGCGTCCAGCCCGCTGCGCCGGCCACTCCGGATACTTTCCTTTCCGAGCACAGCTCCTGCAGTCGACCATCACACCAGACACTGGCCGAATTCTGCCACCCAAGGGGAAGACGTGTCTCAAAACAGGGAACACGACACCGAATTCGACATATTTTCCCCACCTTCCGGGGAAAACCCATTCGCTGTGTACGACGGCATGCGCGGGCGGTGCCCAGTGGCCCGCAGCGAGCAACTCGGTGGCTACTGGATCGCCACCCGGCACCAGGTCGTCGAGGATGTCGCGAAGAACCCCGATCTGTTCTCCTCTTCCTCCATCAGCGTGCCCAAGAATGCTTTCGGCGACGAGTTGGCCGAACGCCCACCGATCACCCTGGACCCGCCCCGGCACGGGCCTTTCCGAAAGCTGCTGCTGCCCGCCTTCGGCCCGCGACAGATCCGCCGCATGGAGCCGTTGGTCCGCGAGCACGCCCGGGAACTGCTGAGGGAGATCGAGCCGCGGGGCCGCTGCGACGCTGCGGCGGAGTACGCGAAGAAGATCCCGCTACGGTTCATGGCCCGGATGATGGGGTGTCCGCCGGAGCAGCAAGAGGCCTTCGGTGAACGGATGCGCGCCATCCTGGATTCCAACGACATGGACGAGATCCAGAACGCAATGTCGGAAACCCAGGAGTTTCTCCAGGAGTTGATCGAAGATCGGACGAAGTACCCTCAGGACGATCTGGTCGGACTGCTACTATCGACCGAGATTGACGGAAGCCAGCTGAATCCCGAAGAGCTCCTCGGCGCACTTGTTCTGATCATTACGGCGGGTATCGACACCACCTGGAGCGCCATTGGCAGCAGCTTGTGGCATCTGGCACGCACCCCCGAAGACCGCACTCGCCTTTCCGCCTCCCCCGAATTGATTCCATCCGCCGTGGAGGAATTCCTCAGATCCTATTCTCCGGTCCAGATAGCTCGAGTCGTCACGCGCGACACCGAATTTTACGGAACCCGGCTGAGTAGAGGCGATTCCATCCTCATGGGGATACCCTCTGCCAACCGTGACGCCGGCGAGTTCCCTGATTCTGACCGGGTGGTGATCGATCGCGCCACGAACAGGCATCTCGCCTTCGGCGTCGGCATTCACCGCTGCATCGGCTCCACCGTTGCTCGTCTTGAAATGCGTGTTGCCCTCGAGGAGTGGCTGCGGGCCATTCCGGACTTTTCCTTGGCCGGAGACGACCCTGTGACCTGGTCAACCGGCCATGTCTGGGGGCCACGCCGACTCGACGTCGAATTCGGAGGCAGACATGGAAGTCTGGCTTGACACCGAGAAATGCCAAGGTCATCTGCGCTGCATGGCCATCGCTCCCGACGTCTTCGACTGCGACGACCTTGGCTACGGCGTCGTTGTCCTCAGCGGCCCGGTCCCCGCGGAGTCAGCGGAACGGGTGTCGCGTTGCGTCTCCAACTGCCCCGAGAACGCGCTCACCTTGCAGTGAGCGACTGCGCCCACAAACCACCATCACTCCCCAGATACGGAGTTCCTCATGTCTCTCGGCCAGGCTCCCGCCCCCAATGACGTCGCCAGCTTCTACGACGGGATCGGTCAGGTCCTCAACACCGTGTGGGGCCCGAACCTCCACTACGGCTACTGGGAGAACGGCGCGGATGACAGTTCCATCGAGGAGGCCACCCACCGCCTCACCGACCTGATGATCTCGGGTCTCGCTCCCCGGGCCGGAGAGCGTGTCCTGGACATCGGCTGCGGCATTGGCAATCCCGCGCTGCGGCTCGTTGGTGCCCGCGACGTGAACGTGGTGGGAATAACCGTCAGTCACGTCCAGGTGACGCAGGCCACGGAACGTGCGGAGCAGGCCGGGCTCGCCGACCGTGCCACCTTCCAGTTCGCGGACGCCATGGACATGCCCTTCCCCGACGGCTCGTTCGACGGAGCCTGGGCACTGGAGTCGATGCTGCACATGCCCGATCGCAGCAGTGTGCTTGCTGAGGCCGCCCGCGTCCTTCGCCCCGGCGGCCGCCTCGCCATTGCCGACATCATCGAACGCGGGCCGGTCAGCCCCGGGGGACGTGTGGTCCTGGACCACATCTGCGAGACCTACAAGGTGCGTTCCCTCGGTACCATGGACGAATACCGCGAGACGCTGTCGGCCAACGGATTCATCGACGTGGAGATCCGCGACATCAGCGAGAACGTTTCCCGTACCGGCGCCATCCTCGCCGATGTGGTGGAGACCGTCCGCGACAAGCTCGTCGAACAGGCCGGCGAAGAGCAGGTCGCCTCGCTCATCGACTTCATGCGCCGCGCCGCGGCTACCCCGGAGAACGGCTACCTCTTCTTGACCGCGGTCCGCGCATGACCAAAGGCGCCCCCGAGCCCCCGCCTGCCATCCGAAGGGAGATTCCTGTGGCCGGTGAAGCGCCACGAACCAACTTCGACCACCACTCCGCAGAATACGGTCGCGACCCCTGGGCCGCGAACATCGCTATGAACACCCACTGCCCGGTGGCCTACAGCAGCCACCACGGCGGCTTCTACATCGTCACGGGCTTCGACGAAGTAACCGACGTGGCCCGGCGTCCCGAGGTTTTCTCCTCGGCGCACGAACTGCCCAACGCACCGGGACGCCCCCAGGGCACCGTGGTCCCGGCGTCGTCCTTCCGCGGCCTGCCGCTGGAGATCGACCCGCCGGAGTACCTGCAGTGGCGGCGTGCCATGAACGAGTTCTTCTCGCCGGCGGCAGCTAAAAAACTGCGGCCGCGTATCGCCCAGTACGCACGTTGGTGTGTCGACCAGCACATTGAGAGCGGCGAGATCGACCTCGTACTCGACCTGTCGAACCCCGTGCCAGCTCTGATCACCCTGGATCTGGTGGGCCTGCCGCTGGACGACTGGCGCCTGTACGCCGACGTGGTGCACGCGCTGGCCTACACCCATCCAGGGACCGACGAATACGACCGCGTTGAGGCGGGATTCGCTCAACTCATCCAGACGGTAAGGGATTTGATACCCCAGCGGCGGGCGGACCCGGGTGCGGACCTGATCAGTTTCCTCACCCAGCTCGAGATCAACGGGAAGAAGATCCCCGACGAAGACATCGTCGCTGTCTGCAACGCCGTCATCCCCGGCGGTGTCGACACCACCACCGCGCTGCTCTCCAACACCTTCGAGTTCCTGGACCGCGATCGCAGGACCCGACAGCGTCTGGTCGGAGCCCCAGAGAAGATCCCCGACACCTGCGATGAGTTCCTTCGCTACTTCACACCGGTGGTTGGCGCAGGACGCACGGTCATGCGGGATGACAGCGTCGGCGGCTGTCCCGTCAAGCAGGGGGAGCGTGTCCTGGTCTCCTGGGCGGCCGCCAATCTCGACGCGAAGGTCTTCCCACGCCCCGACATCATCGACCTGGACCGCGACGCACGGCGGCAGGCGGCCTTCGGGATCGGCGCGCACCGGTGCATCGGCCGGCACATCGCCCGGATGGACTTCGAGGTCATGGTCGAGGAAGTGCTTGCACGTCTGCCCGACTACCAGCTCGTCGAAGGAGCCGCGCAACGGTATCCGACGGTGGGTCAGGTCAACGGCTTCGTGAGGATGCCCGCCCGCTTCACCTCCGGACCACGCCGGGGTCCTGACGTATCCAGCGCGGCCGAGTTGCGCGCCCTGCCGGTCTGAAGCGGCCCCCGCCAACACACCCACATCAGCGAAGGACCACCTATGGCGCATGAGGGAAGAGTGCTGCGGCTCGGAGCCATCATCGACGGGCCAGGCGGTCACGTCGCCGCCTGGCGGCACCCCATGGCTCCGGCCGACTCCCAGCTCGACTTCGCGTTCCACCGGCGCAATGCCCAGGCGCTCGAACGAGGTGTGTTCGACTGTCTTTTCGTCCCCGATGTCGTGGCGGTCTGGGGCACCGACGTCGAGCACTTAAGCCGCACTGCACGCAACGAGCACCTCGAACCGCTCAGTCTGCTCGCTGCCTATGCCGCGGCGACCGAGCACATAGGACTTGCCGCAACGGCGACCACCACCTACAACGCCCCCTACGATCTCGCCCGCAAGTTCGCGTCACTGGACCACATCAGCGGAGGCCGGGCCGGCTGGAATGTCGTCACCTCGGCAGCACCCTGGGAATCTCGCAACTTCGGTTTCCCCGAGCACATGGAACATGACCTGCGCTACGCCCGGGCCGAGGAGTTCCTGTCCGTGGCCCGGCAACTGTGGACGCAGGAAACCACGAGCGACGGCACCCACCGACTGCCGATCGACCACGAGGGCGAGTTCTTCAGCGTCCGCGGCCCGCTGAACCTGCCGCCCACGCCGCAAGGCTCCCCTGTCATCTTCCAGGCCGGTGCCTCACCGGTGGGCCGAGAGTTCGCTTCCCGCCACGGCGAAGTGATCTTCACCAGGCATACCCGGCTCTCAGACGCACAGGACTTCTACGCCGACCTCAAGGACCGCGCAGTCAAACACGGTAGGCGACCCGACGGCATCCAGATCTGGCCCGGACTCCAACCCATCGTCGGCAGCACCGAGGCCGAAGCCCAGGAACGCCTGCACGAGCTGCAGGAACTCGTGCCCGACATCGTCGCTCTGCGGGCCCTCCAGGACCAGCTCGGTGACCTCGATCTGACGGGCTACCCGCTGGACGGCCCCGTCCCCGAGATCCCCGCATCGAACCACTCGCACAGTACGTCCGAACGCTGGATCTCCCTCGCACGGCGGGAGAACCTCACGCTGCGCCAGCTGGCGATGCGGCAGACCGGCGACATCATCGCGGGCACTCCCGAACAACTGGCGGACCATATGGAGTCGATGTTCACCCAGAGAGCAGCTGACGGCTTCATCGTCGACTTCCCCTATCTCCCCGGAGCACTCGACGACTTCGTGGACCAGGTGATCCCGGAACTGCGCCGGCGCAACCTCGTACGCACCGCGTACACAGAGGGCACGCTTCGCGACAACCTGAGCCTGAACGCACCGCTCGCCGCGGCCGGGGCAGGTGCGGCGTGAGCATACGCACCGGTCGGCCGGTCCTCCTCACCCCTCTCCTCACCGCAGGCGGCCCCGTCGGCGCGGCAGCCTTCACTCGTGCGCGGCAACGCGCCCTGGCCTGTGAACAGGCCGAGGTGGACGCACTGCTGCTCCACGACCAGCAATCCACCGCCGGGCACGCGCACCGCCTCCCGGATTTCGAGGCGGGCACGCTCGCGGCCGCCCTGGCCGTGGCCACTGGGCACATCGGGTTGATCAGCACCGTCTGCACCGGGCAGCTCGCGCCGTACCACGTGGCCCGGGCCTTGGCCACCGTCGACTTTCTCAGTGCAGGCCGGTCCGGCTGGGAAGCCGCTGCGCCGGACGACGAGACCGCGCAAGCCGAACAGGCCAACTACCGTGAGCCGGCACACGAACCTGACCAGAACGTCGCACCGGCCGCTCTCCGGCAGAACCGGGCAGCAGAGTTCATCGACGTGGTGAGGGGGCTGTGGGACAGCTTCCAGGACGATGCCTTCCTGCGCGACCGGGAATCCGGCATCTACTTCGTGCCAGAGCGTCTGCACCAACTCGATCACACCGGGACTCACTTCGACGTGGCGGGACCGCTGAATATCGCCCGCCCTCCGCAGGGCCACCCCGTTCTGCTGAGGCGGGTGCAAGATTCCGAAGACCTGGCCCTCATCGGTCGCAGGGCCGACATCGCGGTCATACCAGCGAGCGGGGAGCACCCAGAGGGCACCGCCCGCACCATCCGCGACACGGTGCGAGGCCATGCCCGAGAAGCAGGACGTAAGGAGGACGACGTCCTGGTCGTCCTGGAACACCGGGTACGCGCCGGCGACACCGACGCCTCCGCGGCGCACTTGCAGGAGCTCTTCGCGGCCCAAGCCGCCGACGGCTTCGTCCTGCTGCCGCCCGAGGGACCGGACGATGCCGCTCACACCGCGCTGGTGAACCTGGCTTCGTCACTGCGCCGCCAGAACCCCCTCCCGACCGTTCCGCCCGGCAGCACGCTGCGCGCCCGGCTCGGGCTGCCGCGCCCCGACGGCCTGCACCCGACGGCCTGACCACCCCACCACCCCGAGCGGGTCACCACGGCCCGCACCACTTGGAGCACCGTCATGCGACGCACAGCCATCGTCACCGGAGGCGGATACGGCATCGGCCGAGCCGTAGCCGAGCATCTCCTCACTCAGGACATGGAGGTGGTGATCACCGGCCGCCGTGCCGAGATCCTCGAGCGGACTGCGGCCGAACTCGGGCCGCTCGTCACCCCTCTGGCCTTCGACGCGTCCGATCCCGACGCCGTTGAGGCCGCGCTCTCACAGCTTCCCGAGCGAATCGACGTCCTGGTCAACAACGCCGGTGGCGCCACCGAATACGACCACGCGATGCCGCCGCGGCAGCAGCTCAAGGAGCTGCGCGAGGCCTGGCTGCGCAACATCGACGCGAACCTGATGACCGCCGTCCTGATGACCTCCGCCCTCGAGCCCCGTATTCCCGAGGGGGGCCGGATCGTCGTGATCGGCTCGATCGCCGCACGCGGCTTCGGAGCGAGCGGCTACGGATACGGACCGGCAAAGGCCGCCCTGGAACCCTGGGCGACCGACCTCGCCCACGAACTGGGCACGCGGGGGATCACCGTCAACGTCGTGTCGCCCGGCTTCACCATCAGCAATAACCGCGCACGTGAGTTCATGGCCAGCGGCGACGCCAGCCCGGTGATCGAATCTGGCGCCACCAAGCGGGCCACCGAGGTGGACGACGTTGCCGCCATGGTCGCCTTCCTCACCACCTCCGCAGCCGCACAGACCACGGCCCAGACCATCCACGTCAACGGGGGCACGCACCTGGGCCGCTGAGCCGCGAACACCCGCCCGGCCCCTTTCCTCACACCATGAGAGGCACACACCACAGATGACGACCTCACCTCCGGACCCCGTCGACTTCCCCTTCCCCCCACTGCGCGGCCCCGGGGTGGAGAAGGAGTACGGCGAACTGCGCCGCGCCTGCCCCGTCAGCCGGGTGCGACTCCCCTACGGCGGCGACGCCTGGCTCGTCACGGGCCACGAACAGACCAAGAAGGTTCTGGCCGACACCCGCTTCAGCCGAGCCGCAGTGGTCGGCATGGACGTGCCGCGCATCCAGCCGAACAACCTCGCGGAAGAGGGCGGGATCCTCGACACGGACCCTCCCGAGCACACCCGTCTGCGGCGAATCGTCGCCCGAATCTTCACTCAGCGGCACGCCGAACGGCTGCGGCCGGGTATCCAGACCATCACCGACCGGCTTTTGGACGAGATGGAGCTGCGCGGCGGCCCGTTGGACCTGGTGCAGGAATTCGCCCTGCCCATCCCCATCGCGACCGTGGTCAGTGAACTGCTCGGAGTGCCTGCCGAGGCCCGCCCCAAGTTCCGCGAATGGGCCGACGCCACCCTGTCAACGACCAAACGGTCGGCCGAGGAGATCACTCAGGCCCGCCAGGAACTGCGCGCCTATTTCTCTGAACTGATAGAGAAGCGGCGGCGCGAGCCCGCCGACGATCTCATCTCCATGATGGTCCGGGCCAGGGACCAGGAGGAGCGGCTCAGCGAGAGCGAACTGGTACGTATGGCCGAGGACATCATGATCGGCGGCCATGAGACGACCGCCAACCGCATCGCCTCCTTCACCTACGTCCTGCTGACCCACCCCGAGCAGATGGCCCGCCTCAAGGCCGACCCTTCCCTCATCACCACCGCGGTCGAAGAACTCGTGCGGTACGTGCCCCTGGACTCAGCGAGCTTCGCACGCATCGCCACGGACGACGTCGAGCTGGGGGAGGTCACCGTCCGCGCCGGCGAGGCAGTGCTCCCCGCACTTCTCGCGGCCAACCGTGACGAATCAGTGTTCACCGACCCGGACCGGCTCGACCTGGGGCGGCAGCGCAACCAGCACATCGGTTTCGGGCACGGTGTGCACCACTGTCTGGGTGCACAGCTCGGCCGCGTGGAGCTGCAGGTGGCGCTGGGATCCCTCGTCGCCCGGTTCCCCGATCTCCACCTGGCAGCGGCCCCGGACGACATCCCGTGGAAGACCGGAGGGCTGCTGCGCGGCCCCGAACAGCTCATGGTCGGGTGGTGAGTCACGTCATGGCGAAGGACTGCTGGCGTATCTCGACCGACACCGAGGTGTGCATCGGTTCGGGTATCTGCGTGGGAATCGCTCCTGACCACTTCCAGCTGGTCGACGGGCGTTCCCAGCCGATCGAAGAACGCGTCGACGAGGACCAACTGGTCCGTGACGCGGCGGACAACTGCCCCGTCGAGGCCATCTCCGTCCACGACAGCACCGGCCGGAAGATCGCTCCTGAGCTGTGAACTGCCGCAGCCCGGCCCCAGGCATCACGGTGCCCAGGTCTCGGGCTGCCCCGGCTCTTTCAGCACCCCCTCCCTTTGAAACCAGACGGACTGAGCACCGGACATGAACCTGCCTGCATCGGCCACGCCTTCCCCAGGAACGCGTGAGTTCAACAAAAAGCGGACACGCGACACACTGGTCCGCGCGGCTCTCGACCTCTTCCTGCGGCACGGCTACGACGAGACCACGGTCGATGAGATCGCGGCCGTCGCCGATGTATCGCAGCGCACCTTCTTCCGCTACTTCGACAGCAAGGAAGATGTCGCGCTCAGCTTCCAGGAGGCGCTGGAGCGCCAGTTGATCCAAGCTCTGCGCGCCCGCCCGGCCGAAGAGCCTCCGTTGACGGCACTGCGCCAGGCCTCCCTGGTCACCTGGGAAAACCTCGAGCGCCTCTTCGCAGAAGTCGCCACCTATGAACTGTGCATGGGCATGCCCCGTCTGGTCGATTCCTCGCCGGGGCTGCTCGGCGCCCACCTGCGCAGAGCCATCGTCCTTGAAGAAAAACTGGCACTTGAGATCGCCCGCAGGGAAGGCGTCGACCCGGACCTCGATCTGCGCCCCCGAGTCCTGGTGGCAGCCGTCTGCGGCGCCATGCGCGTGGTCAACCGCGTCTGGAGTCGGCAGCACCCGGAGGACCTGTGGGCTCTGCGGGCGCTCACCCTCGTACACCTGGAACAGCTGTCCACAGCACTGCACAGCGACTGGCTCCCGGCCCCCCTACCGACCAGAACACCAGAGAAATGGGACTGACCATGCCCGACTTCCTCCACACCCTGCGCGACTGGTCCATGTCGGGGCTCCGGCTGCAGTCGATGATCCGGGCCGCCGAGCGCGTCCCAGCAGTCCCGGACAGTGTTCGCTACTCCTTCGGGCTCGTCGACCGACCCATGTACGCCTACGGTGCCCGCAAGGCCGTCGAGCTGGCCTCCTCGTTGGGCTACAGCGGTGTGACACTCCTGGAGTTCGGCGTCGGATCCGGCGGCGGCCTCAAGGCGCTGAGCCGGCACGCCCGGCACTACTCCCGCAGCAGCGGCCTCAACGTGCACGTAGTCGGCTTCGACTCGGGAGCCGGCCTGCCCGAGTCCACCGACTTCCGGGACCTGCTCTACGTGTGGAGCCAGGGCCAGTACCCCATGGACAGCACGGACCTGCGCAACCAGCTTCGAGGATCTGCCGAACTCGTGCTCGGCGACGTGGCCGAAACTGTGCCGGAATTCCTGCGCACACACAGCGAGCACCTCGCGCGAAACCCGCTGGGGTTCATCTCCTTCGACCTGGACTACTACTCCTCCACCACCTCTGCCTTCGAGGTATTTCGCAGCGCGCAGGACGAGCAGCTACTGCCCCGCATCACCAGCTACTTCGACGACATCATCACCATCTTGGACAGGACAGGAGAACTCGCCGCCATCACCGATTTCAACGACGAGGGCAAGCATGGATACATCGGCAGGGTGAACGCCCTGCGAAGCCATCTGCCGTTCGACCCGGCCTGGGCAGACCAGATCTTCGAGTACCACTCTTTCGACCACCGCGACTACAACCACCATGAGTCGGCACGCAACAGCCCGACATGGCGGCCCTGAAATCACCTTCCCCGCAAATCCGACAGAGGCGAGGTACGCAGCACGTGGTGGACATCAACGAACTGGCCGAGAATTTCGACCCCTGGGACACACGCCTGGCCGACGACTCCGATCTGTTCTGGGCTGTGGTGGAACGCATGCGACAAAAGGGCCCAGTGCTGCGCAGTACCGCCCAGGGGGGATTCTGGGTCATCACCGGCCATGAAGAGGTGCTACGCGCCAACAAGGACTGGGAGACCTACACATCCGCCCAGGGAGTGACCATTCCCAGCAACCCCGACGTGCCGAAACTCGCACCGATCGAGGTCGATCCTCCCGTGCACCGCGAGTGGCGCCGCATGCTCAACCCTTCGATGTCACCCGCGGCCATGGCTCGGCATGAACCCGCCATGCGCAGCATCGCCGTGGACCTGATGGATCAGTTCGTTGAGCGAGGGGAGTGCGATCTCGCCACGGACTTCGCCTGGCAGTTCGTCCCTACGTCCCTGTTCCAGGTGCTTCTTGGGGTGCCGGTGGATCAGGTGGAACTCACCAGGCGACTGGTGCACAGGGTGGTGTCGTTCGAGGACCTGGACGAACAGTCGGGCGCTGGGGGCGAAAGTCTGCTCGAGCAGCAGAACAAGGCCTTCGCCGATCTGAACGAGTGGGCCCGTGGCTTCCTCCAGTGGCGGCTGGATCGCCCGCGCATCAACGATGTCACCGACGCCTTGCTCCACGGGCAAGTGTCCGGCAAGCCCCTGAGCCTCCAGGAAAAGGTCAACACCCTGATCCTCCTCGTCCTGGCGGGCATGGAAACCACCTCAAGCAGCATCAGTGCGATCGCCATGCATCTCATCGAGGACCCCTCGCTCCGCCGCTACTTCCAGGGACCCGAAGCACCAGTCGAGATGGCCATCGAGGAACTCCTGCGCTATGGCTCGATCTCCTTCGGTCTGACCCGCGTCACCACACGCGACGTCGAGGTCGGCGGGCAGGTCATCCCGGCCGGTGAGCGAGTGTTCCTCCTGTGGGCTTCCGGCAATCGCGACCCTGAAGTATTTCCGGAACCCGCACGGTTCGACATTCATCGCAAACCCAACGCACACCTGGCGTTCGGGGCCGGACCACACCGGTGCATGGGCGCCAACTTCGCGAAGAGCATGCTGAAGGTGGCCACCTCCGAGATGGTGGCAAGGCTACCTGAACTGCAACTGAATCCTGGCGGCGTGGTCGTCCACCCGCCCGGGGTGACCCGCAGCACCAGGTCGCTGCCCGTGCTCTTTCGTCCCACCCCAAGATCGCACCGCAGGACCGCAGAGAGCGTGCCGACTCCAATCTGACCAACCCGCCTTCGCAGCCGTGGCCGTCCCGCCTGCCGCTTCTCTGCCCAGCCCAGCCCCCTGACACTGACCCGGATATCTGGAGGAACCCCTTGATCCGTGGAGACCACGCCGTGACCGCCGCCACCGTGGCGGAGTACTACAACCTAGCCACCGAACTGATCAGTGCAGATCTAGGTGGCAGCCTCCACTTCGGCTACTGGCATGGCCTGCCGGAAAACAGTTCCATGCAGGAGGCCTCCCGGCAGATGACTGAATTCATGATCAGCAAGCTGTCGGTCGGTCCCGGGCAGCGGGTTCTGGACGTCGGCTGTGGCGCCGGCCGTCCCGCTGCGGACCTGTCGCGAGCCACCGGTGCCTACGTCGTCGGCGTGGACATCAGCCCGCGGCAGGTCGAACTGGCAACAGAGCTCGCCAAGACAGAGGGCCTGCAGGACAAGCTCACCTTCCAGCTCGCCGACGTGATGAGCCTCCCCTTCGAAGCGGACACACTCGACGCGGCCTGGCTGTTCGAGTCGATGTTCCACATGCCAGACCAGTCCCGGGTCCTAAAGGAGATCACACGCGTGCTCCGCCCGGGCGGACGTCTGGCCATCGCCAACCTGGTGCAGCGGGTCCCCCTCACCGAGGAGCAGAACGCCGCCCTGGAGGAGTACTGGAAGGTCGGAAACGTTGCTGCACTGCTCCCTCTGGAGGACTACCCGAAGCTCCTCAGTGACAGCGGTCTTGTCCTCACCGAGCTGACGGATATCTCGGAGGACACCACCCGCCCGACATTCGACGCCATCGGCCGGACACACGCCGCCCGGGCCGAAGGGCATACCGAGTCGCTCGCACCTGGGGAACTGGCCTCGCAAATGGACGCGGGAATGAATCAGTTCATAGCCACACCGGAGATCGGTTTCGCCATCATCGTCGCGTCCAAGCCAAGCTGACTGCGCGTAGAACACGCCATCCATACCGCCGTGCATGGCACCCAACCGGATCGGGGATCAGCCGCGCCAACCGCCCGCTGCAGTCGCCGCTCAGGGCGACTGCAGCGGGGGTCGCACGACGGGGCCACCGGTGCGGCCGGGACGTCGTCGACCGGCTGCGGCGGCGACTTCAGCGCGGGGCTGGGCTGGGCAGTGTCGTGGTACACGTGAACCTCGGGTACGCCGACAGGCGGCAGCCTGCTGTTCGCACGCTGCTCCCACGGGCGGGCCTTGGCCCACGCTTCGGCGGTCACGGCCTGGTGAGCTGCTTCTCGGACCATGCACTGAGTGAGGCCTGCATCCGCTGCGGTGTGATGTCGGTGTCTGGAGGGAAGGTCCGGGAACCGGGCGTTACAACAGGGACCAGCGCGACGAGGCCGAGATCTATCCATTCCATACGCACGTCGCTTTGGGGGCGGTGATCGATGAGGGCGGCGTCGTCCTCCAACCGCCGCTCACAGGGTCCGGTGACCGTCTCCAACTGCAGGGGCAGTCGTCTTTGCGGGCACCCCGCGAAGAAGCCTCTGCGCATCTCCAACACCGGCGGGAGAGGGCACAGGGCCTCCAGCCCCACGCGCGGTTCGACCTCTTCGCCCATCGCCAGCTGTTCGGCGTGAGTCTGCAGCTCCTCGCCCTCGTGCAGCAGGCAGCGCACCTTTTTAGAGCAGGCTGTCGTGGGCATCGGCCTGGACCTCGGTGGCGAGTGGGCATCGTTCGTGGCCAGGAGCGGGATATGCAGGTCGCGGGCGAGTCGCAACAGGGCGTCGCGGACGTCGCGTTCGGTGTCCAGGCAGTGGACCATCAGCTCGAGGCCGTAGTTCTCGTGGCCGAACATCTCCTGGTGAGCAGCGGCCGCTTTCCTGGCCGCCTCGTACTGGTCGAGGCGCGGCCTGGCCTGGATCTCCCCAGATGTGCAGCCGGTGGTGTCGATGATGATGCCGGGCCGCTCGGCGATGAGATCACGGTCCGTAAGGGGCTGGCCGGCCGGGAGCTGCCCCTTTTCTTGTAACTGGCCTGGGTACCCAACCAAAAGAGGTTGCGTAGATGTCCGGCACCCTGAGCCCACATCGACATATGCGTCAAGCGCCCGCCTCCCGAGACGTCTTTGGACCCTTCTCCGAACTCGCTCATGGCGCGGCGCCCGCCCAACCCCCAGAACTCCTGCTTACACGAGAAGCGCGACGAAGGAGCCACATGCGCCTCGATGCCGATGCTCGGGTTGATGCCGTCGTAGCCCTTGGCGACCTGCGCAAACTCGTACGCTCCGAACATGTTGCCGTGATCACTCATGGCGATAGCGGGCATCTGCTGGGGGCGACATCGGCGACCAGGCGCGATTTACAGGGCACTTTCGAGCAGCGAGTACTCGGTGTGGTTGTGCAGATGGTCGAAGGATTTCGGTTTGGCGTCATGAAAGCCTTGCAAGGAGGGAAGATCAAAGAATAGACAACCACCTTACAGAAGCGACAAGTTGTACCTGTACGCTAGCGATCGTGGACGTCAACGCCGTACGCACCTTCGTCGCCGTAGCCGACGCGGGGCAGTTCCAGAAAGCCGCGGCCGACCTCTCGGTGACGCAGCAAGCCGTATCCAAACGAGTCACAGCCCTCGAACACTCCCTGGGCGCAAAACTCTTCGTGCGCGCCCCCGGTGGCACGCGTCTCACCATCGACGGCCAGGCGCTCCTGCCGCACGCTCGGGCACTCCTGGACTCCATGGAGCGCGCGGCGGCCTCCGTGCGCCCTGGTAGCAGGGCGCTGCGGGTGGACGTCGTACACCGGCAGGTCGCTACGGTCGGGCTGTTGCGCGCCTTCCGCGAGGCGCATCCCGACACTGCGCTCGACATCGTCACACTGCACGGCGGCGCCCAGGCGGTCGAGGCCGTGCGCTCCGGCGTCATCGACGCGACGGTCCGCGCGGTTACCTTCCTCGACCAGCCACTCCCCGACGACGTCGAGTCCGCCCGCGTACTGGACGAGCCTCTCCACCTGTTCACCGGGCCCGGCCACCCCTTCGCCAAGGCCCGCTCGGTCACTCCTGCACAGCTCGCGGGCCACCACATCTGGATGCCGGGCAACTCCCCCGGCTCCGAGTGGACGGCCTACTACGACCGGCTCGCCGCCGAGTTCGGGTTCACCATCGACACGATCGGTCTCGACTTCGGCATCGAGATGATTTTCGACACCATCGCGGATTCCTCAACAGTGGCCACCTTCGTCGGCCAGGAGACGCGGCTGGTGTGGCCCGTCAGGCACGCACTGCGCCGCATCCCGTTGGTGGATCCGACCCCCGTCTACCCCGGCCAGTTGGTGTGGCGTACCGACAATACCCACCCAGCCCTGGCCACGCTCCGTAACCATCTCACTGCCGCGTATCCCGGGCGCCCCAACAGCGGTATCTGGGCCCCGGAATAGCCCCAGCCAACCGAGCCCCGACCGCGCCTCATAGCTCCGCCAGGTCCACGCCTTCCCAATGCCAATCATGCAACGGGCATCTATCCTCCCCTCCCCGAATCTCGGAATTGCGCAGCTGGTGGCCAGGATGCGCAGGCCAGGCGCGGCCCCCAGGAGGGCCTCGGCGACGAGCGCGCAGTCGTGGACCAAGTGCTCGCAGGTGTCGAGGACCAGCAGCAGCTCCCGCAGCCAGGCCCCGTCGCGGACGCGGGGCTGGAGCGCGGCGGCGGCGTTCAGCGCCACCCTCGTCTTGCCCACGCCGCCGACCACGGTCAGCGTGATCAGCCGCGTCGGCTCCCCAGCGGAGGCGTCGGTGAACAGCCGCTCGATCTCTGCCACTTCCGCCCGGCGGTCGACCGTCCGCGTCCTCGGTGCCGTCAGGTTCCCCACCCGCCGCTCCTCACCCGGCTCCCCGTGCCGCCCCTGCGCCGTCACGACGATTGAGGAGCGTGCACCTGAGGGCGGCGGCCTCCACCAATGCCCGAGGCCCCGCGGCCGTTGGCGAGAGGCCATCCTCGGTGACCTTCACGAGCGCCTACCTGCCACTCCGACTGACCCTACAGCCCTCGATTACGCAAAGGCATAAGCCGACCGCCAATGCCCCAGTGCCCAGGCGACCGGAGCCTCATCACCGGCTGCGAGCCGTTCGAGCAGTGCGCGTCGCCGTTCATTCGGGTCAGACCATCGATCCACGATCACCAACCCACAGCGCACTCGCATGCCCTGTACAGAGCAGAAAGAGCGGCTCCTGCCCGTGGGGGTTCTCTGGGACTTTCCTGGGACTTCCGGCCGCATCAACCAGTACGAGCGTGAAACAACCGAAAGGGCATTCATGCAGGTCAACGACCTGCGACGGCCAGACATCGCAGGTCACAGCGCTCACTGGTCTCTTCCGGGACTTCTGATCTACAGGACCCGGCGACTCCGCATTGAGCGTCTCCAGCCCTCGGCGTTGCATCGTCACTCGCAGCCTTGACGCCGCCTGACGTGCCCAACATGCACCTGACGCCTCATCAGAACGAGCGTCATTTCAGCGTCAAGATATCGCCTGCAACGCCCCCACTGCACTTAACGCGCGGGCAAAACCGCAGGTCAGGAACCCTTAGCCACCGGCTCAAGGATCGCCACGCACTCCACATGGTGCGTCATCGGGAAAACATGAAAAAGGGCACAATCTCTGATACCCCAGTCGCGTACGCGACCGCTGACGCATACGACGAAGCACATCGCCAGCGGTATCCACCCTCCGGAGGACGAAGCACAGGAGTGGCTTCAGTCCATCATCGAGGCCCCGGAGGCAGGATTGTCCCCGTCGCTCGCCACCATGAAACTCGCCGAATACGGTGACGCGAACATGGATCTTGCCCTGCGGGGCCTGGAATTGAAAACACTCGACCCGTATCTCGCGGGCTGGCGGATGCGTGTCGTCCCCGCCCTGGGCCATCTCGCGGTCCGGATGATCACCAACGGTGCTGTCGACCGCACCGTGCGGAACTGGATCGCCGACGAGCACAGCCGCTCAACAGTGAAGAACACCATCGCCGTCCTGGTCCGAGTCATGGAGCAGGCAGTTCGCGACGGCATCATCAAGGTGAACCCCGCCCGGGTGACTGGCTGGCAGAAACTCTACAAGCAGGCCGAAGACGCCGCGTGCACCGCCGCACGGATCGGAGAGATCTCAGGATGCCGCGTCGGAGACATCGACACCACCCAGTGGATCTGGACCGTGCGGCGTCAGACCACACCCGCGCCCGGTGGGCTGACCGATAAAGGCAACAAGGGTAAGCGGGCCCGCAAGGTTCCTATCGTCGAGGAGATCCGCCCCCTCGTCGCCCAGCGCATCCTGTCCGCCGGCCCCAATCCCGACGCCCGCCTGTTCACGGGCCCGCGAGGCGGGGGCATCTCCACCGCCGTCCTGCGCGACGCGACCCACTGGGACGACGTGGTCACCAGGCTCGGCTACGAGCATCTGCGCCGCCATGACCTCCGGCATACCGGATTGACCTGGTTCGCCGACGCCGGGGTCCAAGTACACGTCCTTCGCAGGATCGCCGGCCACGGATCACTCACCACCCAGCGCTACCTGCACCCGGATATCCACAAGATCACCGCGGCCGGGGCAGCGCTCTCGGCCCACTTCAGCGTGCTACGCGCACCGCGCTCGCTACCGAGCCCCATCGCCATGACCCGCTGACCCGGTCAAGGACGCTGGTCCCCAACTGGTCCCCAGAAATGATCAAGGGCCGGTTTCGGATTGCTCCGAAACCGGCCCTGACCTGCGACTGTCTCCAGTCGGGACGACAGGATTTGAACCTGCGACCCCTTGACCCCCAGTCAAGTGCGCTACCAAGCTGCGCCACGTCCCGATGCCCGCCTGACCTGGGGTTTCCTCCTGGCCGAACGCGCATGAGAACAATACCGCACTCGGGAGGGTGGTCACGAACGCCTTTACCGCTTGACCTCAACCGAGCTTGATGTTCAACGCTGGTCGCATGACGAACACCACCGCCGCACCGGCGCGCGACCACCACTCCATGAACCGCCTGATGAACCTGATGAGCCGGATGACCGGGGACGAGAAGCACGGCCCCGCGGCGACCTCCACCCTGGACGCCATCTGGGTGCTGTACGACCGGGTGCTGCGGGTGACGCCCGAAACCGTCGACGCGCCCGGCCGCGACCGGTTCCTGTTGTCGAAGGGGCACGGGCCGATGGCGTACTACGCGGTCCTGGCCGCGCGCGGATTCTTCGGGGAGGAGCTGCTGGCGGGGTTCGGGTCGTACGACTCACCGTTGGGTCACCACCCGGACCGGATGCTGGTGCCGGGGGCCGAGATCGGAAGCGGGTCACTGGGGCACGGGCTTCCGCTGGCCGTGGGCAGCGTGCTCGGGCTGCGGGCGCAGGGACTCACCGATCCGCGGGTGTGGGTGCTGATCGGCGACGCCGAACTGGACGAGGGCAGCAACCACGAGGCGCTCGCCTTCGCGGGACCGGCCGGGCTGGAGCAGCTGCACACCGTGGTGATCGACAACGCTTCGGCTTCGTACGCCCGGCCCGGCGGGATCGCTGCCCGGTTCGAGGCCGCGGGCTGGTCGGTCGACTCCGTCGACGGGCGGGACCACGAGGCGCTGTACACCGCCTTCACCGCGCCGCACCCCGGGCGGCCGAGGGCCGTGGTCGTGCATGTCGACCCGAAGAACTGAACACACCGCTCGAGGACCGGAGAGAGGGACCTTTCAAATGGACACGATGCGTGACCGCTTCATCGCCACCACGACACAGCTGCTGGACGAGGACCCGCGCCTCGCCCTGGTCCTGGCAGAGATCAGCCGGGACGGCTTCGGCCCCGCCGCGCGAGCCCATCCGGACCGGGTGGTCAATGTGGGAATCAGGGAGCAGCTGCTGGTCGGAGCGGGTGCCGGGATGGCGCTCGCCGGAATGCGTCCGATCGTGCACACCTTCGCCAGCTTTCTGGTGGAGCGGCCGTTCGAGCAGGTGAAACTCGACTTCGGCCATCAGGGGGTGGGTGGCGTGCTGGTGAGCGCCGGAGCCTCGTACGACTGGCCGGCCGGCGGCTTCACCCATATGTCGCCGGGCGATGTCGCGCTCCTGGACACCCTCGACGGCTGGACGGTCCATGTGCCGGGCCACCCGGACGAGGCCGAGGAGCTGCTGCGGCGGGCCGCGGCCGGGGACGGCCGGGTGTACGTACGGTTGTCGGTGCAGTCCAACGAGCGGGCGCGGCCGGTCGCCCCGGGGAGCGGGTTCACCGCGGTGCGGGAGGGTGCGGGCGGGGTGGTGATCGCGGTCGGGCCGATGCTCGACAACGTGCTCGCCGCGACCGACGGGCTCGATGTGACCGTGCTGTACGCGACGACGGTGCGCCCGTTCGACGGCGCCGGGCTGCGGCGGGCGGTCGGTGGCCACGGGGTCGCGGACGTGGTGATCGTCGAGCCGTATCTGGCGGGCACCTCGACGGCCGCCGCCAATGACGCGCTGGCGGATCTCCCGCACCGTGTGCTCGGGCTCGGCGTCGGGCGGGCCGAGCTGCGCAAGTACGGGGAGATGGACGAGCATCTCGCCGCGCACGGGCTGGACGCGCGGGGACTGCGGGAGCGGATGGGCGGCTTCCTCGGTCGCTGAGGGGGCGGAGAAGGCGGAGGGGCTGAGGACGCGGAGGATGAAGCGGAGGGGGCGGAGCGGAGGGGCCCGTCGTACGGGGTCCCAGCACCAGGCGCCGTGCCAGGCTCCGTGGACCAGCAGGAAGGCCGGCCGGTCGGCGTCAGCGTTCGTGAGCGTACCTCCGTCGGCTGGTCAGGCACTGAGGAGTTCTGTGGAGGTGGTGGCGGCTTGCAGGGCGTCGGGGTCGGGGACGATGCCGATTCCTGGGCCGGTGGGAACAGTCAGGTGGCCATCGTGAAGGACGAAGGGGGCAGTGATGTCGCGGCTGTAGTAGCGGGCCGTGGCCGAGATGTCACCGGGCAGGGTGAAGCCCGGGAGTGCGGCCAGCGCCAGGTTGGCTGCCCGGCCAAGCCCGGTCTCCAGCATGCCGCCGCACCACACCGGTACGCCGTTGGCCAGGCACAGGTCGTGGATCCGGCGGGCCTCCAGGTATCCGCCGACCCGGCCGGGCTTGATGTTCACGATCGAGCACGCCTCCTGCCGGATGGCGGTGGCCGCGTCCCGGGCCGAGGTGATCGACTCATCCAGGCAGATCGGGGTGTCCATCCGGGCTGCCAGCCGGGTGTGCGAGAGCAGGTCGTCCGGGGCGAACGGCTGCTCGATCAGCGTCAGCCCGTAGTCGTCGAGCCGTCGCAGGTGGGGCAGATCCGCCGCGCTGTAGGCGGTGTTGGCATCCACCTGCAAGGGGGTCTCCGGGCCGAACGTCTCCCGCACCGCTCGCAGCGGCTCGACGTCCCAGCCTGGTTCGATCTTCAGCTTGACCCGGGCGTAGCCCGCGCTGAGATAGCCGTCGACGGCACTGATCAGCTCGTCGACGGTGTCCATGATGCCGACTGACACTCCGACTGCGAGTTCGGTCCGCGTCGCCCCGAAGTACTGGGCGAGACTGATGCCGGCGGTCTGCAGTTCGGCGTCCAGCACTGCCATCTCGACCGCCGACTTGGCCATCGGATTCCCCCTGATCGGCCGGAGCAGCTCGGGCACCAGCGCGGCAGTCAGCTCGGGTGTCGGGAACAACCGGGGCAGCAGGAACGAACGCAACACCTCCCGGGCCCCGGCCAGGTACTCCGCGCTGTACGTCGGGTCGTCGTCGGTCACACACTCGCCCCAGCCGACGGCTCCCTCGACCGTGGTCACCTTGACCAGCAACGAGTTCCGGTGTTCCTGGGTGCCCAGTGAGGTCCGGAACGGCGAGACCAAGGGCAGGGCCACCTCACGCAACTCCACCTGCTGCAGCTTCATTTCGACACTTCCTTTCGTTGCAGGACGTACCAGCCCGACCGGACGAACCCGTCGACCCGATAACCGTTCTCCAAGGCGCCACCGAGCGCCTCGCGCATCGCGGACCGCCAGCGCCGGGCGCAGGCTGGATCCCTTTGCCGCAAGGACTCCGCATCCGCCGGGGTGGCACAACGCAGTACGCCGCCGGTCGCGGCGCCCAGTACTGGCTCTTCGTTGCCGTCCGGCTCGAGTACGGGCACCGCAGCGGCCAGGTTCGGCAACGGCTCCGGTGTATGCGACGTCGCGTGCACCGGCCAACTGACGAACAGCCGGTCGGACTCGTCGCCGTCGTTGATGCCGTCGTCCAACGGCCCGTAGAAGTCAGGCAAGTACGCCTCTGCGGCCGCCCCGAGCCTGTGCAGGTTGAAGTAGGCGTTGCGGCGGATCAGCGGGTCGTACGTCCATGAGATCGACGACAAGCCCGCCTCGGCAGCCCACTCCCGCTGGTGCGACTTCATCGCCGCGCCGATCCCACGCCCATGCATTGCCGGTACCACGCCGGCCACGTGCGAGTGCAGGCTGTCTCCGACGGTTCGGAACCCGGCGGTCACGCCGACCATCGCCGTCCCGAGGTACGCCGCCGCGACGTAGCCGCCGGTGTGCGCGAGCGCGCACATCACGTCCAGAGCCAGTGGTGGCTCGGCGGTGTCCGGGGTGTTCCACACGGCACGTAGCAACGCCTCGGCCTGCTGAAGTTCGGGGACGGTCCGAAGCAACTGGATCCGGACGTCTAGCCGCTCCGCGACGGCGGATGGAAATTCGACCATGTGACGAGTCTGCTTGGCGGACCGCTCCGAACCATTGGCGTCCAGGCCCAAGTTCACTCGGCCTCCTTTGTGCCGATGTCCGGCAGCCGTAGCCGCAGCTGCAGCGCCAGCGCCAATCGCAGGTCCGGATCGTCGATGTCGATCAGCTCGGCCAGCCGGCGCAACCGGTGGCGCAATGTGTTGGGGTGCAGCGTCAAGGCGTCGGCGGCCCGTGGCACGTCGTAGTGCTCGGCGATCCAGCAACGCAGCGTTTTCTCGTAGTCCGTTCCGTGCCGGGCGTCGTGGTCGAGCACCGTCGACAGCGGCTCCGCGTCCAGGGCCGGGCGGTACCGGAGCGCCTCGTAGACGTCGCGCAGGAACATCGAGGCTGCCAGCTCGTCGTGCCGTCCGATCTCCGCCTTGCCGAACGGTCCGCACACCACCTTGAGCGCCTGCCTGGCCTGACTCATCCCCGTTGGTATGTCGGCAAGGCCGGTAAGGGTGCGGCTGATCCCGGCCCGCCAGCCGCCGCCCAGGGTGTCCCTCGCCCGAGCCAGCACCGTAGCAATGATCAGCTGGATCACGGGCGCGTCGGACGCAGTGTCGACCACTGCCACGGCCTGACCGTCCAGCGCTCCTGCGGCGGCTCCCAGCCGGTACGCCGAGAGTCCCATCCGCAGCAGGTCTCCGACGTGCTCCGCGGCCGAATCCAGCGACACTCCTCGCGCGTGGTCGGCCGGATTACTGGAGCGGCCGATCACCAGCACGGTCGCCGGGGCATCGAAGCGCATCCCGAACGAGTCGGCGAGCTCCCGGGTCACTCCCAAGCCTCGGAGCAACCAGCCAAGGCGCTCCACACGTTGCCGACGCTCGGCATCCGCCGCGAGGCTCACCCGGGCCAGGTGGGGCGCGGCCAGCCGTGCACCCTCGGCAAGGACGTCTGGCGCCCCCTCTGCCAATGGTTCATCACCCTGTAGCACCCAGATGGTGCCCAACGCCTCACCACCGTCTCGTATTGCGATGGCGAGTCGCGGCCGGTACTCCTTCGGCTCGTAGCTCCATACCGCGGTATCGGACCGCAGGACGGCGGCGTACTCCTCGGTGTGGGTCGGATGGTCCGGCACCCGGCGGCCGAGGATGCCGTCACGACGCGGGTCGTCGACCAGCTGACCTGGGACCGTGGAGTAGGCCAGCACGCGCATGGACAGATCCTCGATCGCCACCGCGCCACCGGCGCGCACGGCTATGTCGTTGGCCAGGGCGAACAAGTCGACGGATCGATGGCCGTTCGGCTCGAATACCGGGCTCGTGATCGCACGCAGCGCGTCGATCAAGGTGTAGAGCTGTCCCCAGGAAATCTCGGTACTGCGTTCCAGGAGCGCCACCCCGGTCCGCTCGGCAGCCTGTGTCAGTGCTGCCGTGTCCGTGGTGCCGGCTCGCATGACCACCGCCATGGCGTGTTGCTTGGCGGCCCATTCCAGTACGTCGGCGGTCAGTCGGCCGGGTACCAGTACGATCGCATCGGTCAGCCCCGTCGTGGGGGCGTCGGTGTCATAGATCGTGGGCGCACCGATGGCGACCGACCGGCCTTGTGGCAGCGCGAGCGGTCGTACGACTTCGGTTCCCAGGCTGTCGAGCACGACCCCGAGCGTGATCCCGGCCGGGGCTGTCATCGCCTCGCCGATCGCAGCATCCGGCCCCGTCGCTCACCGGTGAACTCACCGTCGACGATCACCTGTTCACCAGCCAGGAACACATGCGCCATGCCGGTCGGCCGCAGCTCGGGATTCTCATAGGTCCCGGCGTGGCCTATCCGCGCAGGATCGAAGACCACCAGGTCCGCGACGGAGCCGCGGCCGATCCAGCCGCGGTCGGACAGCCCGAATTGGCTCGCGGTGGCGGAGGTGACCTTCCGGATCGCCTCGGGCAGGTCCACCACACCGCCGTCACGTACATAGCTGCCGAGGAAGGTGGGGAAGGTGCCAAAGGTCCGGGGATGGTTGGGACCGATCGGGATGTCGCTGTCCGAGCCGATGGCGACCAACGGATCGGCCATGATCGCCAGTACATCACCTTCGTCCATGGTGTGGCAGACGACAAACGCGTGCGGGTCGGCGATCAGCAGCTCGCACAGCACATCCCATGGATCTCGTCCGGCCAGCACTTCGGCGAGCCGACGCCCCTTCACCGTCGGATCGGTGTGCCGCAGGATCTGCATGTCCTCCGGGTGGATCTCCCGCCACAACCCGACGCCGATCCCCGGCCCCGGCCCCTCGGCCGTCGCTCTGAGCGCCGCCCGGGTCACCGGATCGGAGAGTCTGGCGCGCAGCGCGTCCACGTTGCCCTCGCAGGCCTCTGGAGGCAGCATCGCTGACAGGCTCGTGCAGAAGGCCTGGTACGGGTACTGGTCTCCACGTACGTCGACGCCAATGCGGCGGGCCTCGGCCAGCTTGTCCAGGATCAGCCGGGCCGCGCCGTGGACGGCGCGGCCGGAAGCCTTGCAGTGCGACACCTGGAGCCTGATCCCGGCTGCTCTGGCGACCGCGACCGCTTCGTCGAGTGCATCGGCCAGCCCCTCGCTCTCGCTGCGGCTGTGGGTGGCGTATGCCCCGTCGTACCGGCGCGCGATCCGGGCCAGGGCGGTGAGCTCGGCCAGGTCCGCGTACGCGCCGGGCACGTACTCGAGACCGCTGGACAGTCCGCGAGCCCCGGCTGCGAAGGCCTCGTCGGTGAGCGCGTACAGCCGGTCCAGGCCCCCCGGCGGCAACTGCTTCTCCATGCCGGCTACCGCCAGCCGCAGCGTGTTGTGGCCGACCAGTGGGGCGAAGTGGTTGCTCAGCCCGGCGGCCTCCGCGGCATCGAGGTAGTCCGCGAAGGTCTTGAACGTCTGCTCGCCCAGCTGGATCGGGCTCAGCCCGGCGGTCTCGGGATCTGCCGGTCCCATCGAGAAGCCGCAGTTGCCGACGACCTCCGTGGTGACGCCCTGCAGCAGCTTGAAGGGTTGCGCGTCGGGCAGGAACGGAACGCTGTCGGAGTGGCTGTGCGGATCGACGAACCCGGGGGCCGTCACCAGGCCGGCCGCGTCGATGGTCCGTCTGGCTGCCCCGAGATCCTTGCCTACGGCAGTGACGCGGCCGGCGGTGATGGCGACGTCGGCGGTGACCGGCGTGGAGGCGAATCCGTCGTGGACCTCACCGCCGGAGATGATCAGGTCATGCATGGGCTGCCTTTCCGGTCGGCGCCGGTGGCACGGAGGCCACGAGGCGTCGGGTGTATTCGTGGGTGGGGGAATCGAGCACCTTTTCGGTGTCACCCGACTCGACCACCTGGCCGTGCAGTAGCACTGTGATGCGGTCAGTGATCTGTCTGACCACAGCCAGGTCGTGCGTGATGAACAGCAGGGCGGTGCCCAGTTCGGTATTGATGCGACGCAGCAGTTCCAGGATGTGGGCCTGGACCGACACGTCCAGCGAGGCGGTCGGCTCGTCACAGATCAAGAGCGCGGGACGCACGGCGAGCGCACGCGCGATCGCCACCCGCTGCTTCTGGCCGCCCGACAGCCGGTGCGGCCGCAGCCCGGAGTACGCCGGTGGCATGCCGACCAGCTCGAGCAGCTCGCCGACGGGGAGACGGTCCTCGGGCCGTGCCTGACCGGCCGCCTCTGCCAGGGTGGCGCCAACCGTCATCGCCGGGTTGAGCGAGGTGGACGGATCCTGGAACACACACTGCACCAGGGTCCGTGCAGTTCGCCGTTGGCTCGTGGACAGTCGTCGCAGCCGGGTCGTATCCGTGCCGTCCAGCAGGATCCGCCCGTTGCTCGCTTCGACCAGGCCGAGCAGGCACCGGGCCAGGGTCGTCTTGCCGGAGCCGGACTCGCCGACCAATCCCAGCCGCTCGCCCGGGGCGATCCGGAGGTCGACACCGTCCAGTGACTTCACCCTGCCGTAGCTTTTATGCAATCCCTCGACCAGTAGGAGGGGGCCGCCCGACGACTTCGCAGGCTTGACCGCGATCGGCTCGTCGATGGTCAGGGGCGCGGACGGCTGCACGTCGTACCGGCAAGCCGTGCGGTGGGCGGCCGCAACCTCTCGTAGCGGTGGACGACCGGTGAGGCAATCGTCTTGTTGCTGTCGGCACCGGTCGGCGAACGCACACCGATCCGTTACGTCGGCCGCGCGCGGCACCGAGCCGGGAATGGCTACCAGCTGCATGGAGGTGCGTTCCACCGCTGGAAGCGCGCCGATCAACCCGGCGGTGTACGGGTGGCTCGGGGCAGCGGCGACGGTGTGGCTGCGGCCCGCCTCCAGCACCCGACCGGCGTACATCACCTGGACCCGGTCGCACAGCGCGAACGCGACTCGCAGGTCATGCGTGATCAGCAGCACGGCCATCCCCCGGGCCGCCTGAATCCTGGCGAGCAGCTGCATGATCTCGTGCTGAATGGTGGCGTCGAGGGCTGTGGTGGGCTCGTCGGCGATCAGCAGCTCGGGATCCCCGGCCAGCGCTGCCGCTATCGCCACCCGTTGCCGCATCCCGCCGGACAGCTGGAATGGGTACTGCTGGGCCACGTGCGGGTTGTTGATGCCGACCTCCGCGAGTCGGCGGGTGATCTCGGCGCGGTCGCGGCCGGCACCACGAGGAAGCGACTCGGCGATGTGTGCACCTGCGGTCAGCAGCGGGTTCAGCTGGGCGAACGGGTCCTGCATGAGCAGGCCGACGCGTCGGCCCCGCACCTTGCGCAGCGCCTTCTCCCGCGCCCCGACGAGTTCTGTCCCGGACAGCTGCACCGAGCCGTGGGCCATCAGTGGCGGGGGCAGCAGTCCGGCTATCGCCCGGGCAGTCAGGGACTTGCCACTGCCCGATTCGCCGACCAGTCCGACGGTTTCGCCGGGTCCGACGGTGAGGCCGATGTCGTCGACGATCCGCCGGTCCCCGAGGGTGATCGTGAGCCCGTCCACCTGTAGCAGCTCGCTCATTCCGGAACGCCTTTCCCGGCGCTGAGCCGTTCGAAGATGCTGTCGCCCAGCAGGGTCGCCGCGATGGCGGTGATCATGATGAGCAATGCCGGTGCCACGGACGCCCACGGATTGAGGTCCAGCAGGGTGCGGTTCTCCTGGATCATCAGGCCCCAGTCGGGCGTGCCCGCCGGCAGTCCGATTCCCAGGAACGACAGCCCGGTCAGCGCCACCAACGCACTGACGAAGCTGAGCAGCAGGTTGGCTGTCACAGTCGGCGCCAGATTGGGCAGCAGGTGCCGGAAGATGATCCGCCGGTCCGGCAGGCCCAGAGTACGGGCGGCATCGACGTACGCCAGCTCCCGCTGGCCCAGTGCCAGGCTGCGGATGATCCGGATGTCGACCGGGGCGCCCAGGACGATGAGTGCGAGCACGGCGATCGTGGTTCCGCCGCCGGCAATGCCCACCAGGACGATCAGGATGAGCAGCCCGGGCAGCGCGTACAACAGGTCGCTGAGTCGCATCAGGACCGCGTCCAGCCAGCTGCGGTGGTAGCCGGCGAGCAGGCCGAGGGTGGTACCCAGCAGGGTGGTCCCGAGGGCGATCAACACCGGGGCGACCAACGCGGTGTGGGCGCCTGCCAACAGCCGGGACACCACATCACGGCCCAGATCGTCTGTACCGAGCAGGTGGGTCGCGCTCGGGCCACTGGGGCCCAGCTCGACGTTCTGCAGCGCCGGGTCGTGCGGAGCCAGCCAGTTTCCAAGGACCGCGGCCAGCACGATGACCGCGAGCGCCAGCAGCGCTGTCACCGTCAGGATGCGGCCGCCGGCGAGCCTGGGCCGCCGGCCACCTTCTCGGACGCCCGACAGGGTCGTCGTCGCCGCGCTCATGCGGGGGCTCCGTGTCGGACCCGGGGGTCGACCACCAGGTATATCAAGTCCACCAATAGGTTCACCCCGATGACCACTGCGCCACCGAGCAGTACCAATGCCTGGATCAATGGGATGTCCTTCTGGTCTACCGCCTGCACCAGGAGCGATCCCAGCCCGGGCAAGCTGAAGGTCTGTTCCACGAACACCGCTCCGGTCAGGTTCGCTGCGGCCAGCAGTCCCGTGACGGTGAGCACGGGCAGAGCGGCGTTGCGCAGGGAGTAGCTTCCCCAGGTCCGCATCCGGCTCAGGCCCCGGGCCCGGGCGAACGTGACGTAGTCCTGGGCACCGACATCAAGGGTGGCGGCGCGGGTCTGCCGCACCAGTACAGCCGCTTGACCGAGCGACAACGCGATCGCCGGCAAGATGTAGTGGCTCAGATCCCCGCCCCCGTACGTCGGGAACCAGCCCAGCGCGACGGCGAAGCCGTACAGCAGCAGCAGACCCAGCGCGAACGGCGGGAAGGACAGCGCGACCAGCGTGACCAGCGTGATGCCCTGGTCGAGCAGCTTGCCGCGGCGCAGCCCGGCCGCCATGCCCGCCGGAATTCCGAGCAGCAGGGTCAGCACCATCGCGTAGCCGGCCAGCGTGGCGGTCACCGGGAGGCGCTCGGCGATCACCGACAGCACCGGCTGCCTGGCGAATACCGAGGATCCGAAGTCACCCGACAGCACACCACTCAGCCAGTGCCAATACTGCACCGGGAACGGCTCGTCCAGCAGGTACTGCGCGCGGATCGCGGCTATGGTCTGCGGGGTCGACGGGCGATCACCCAGCAGCGCTTGCACGGGTCCGTCCGGGGTGAGGGACAGCAACCCGTAGGTGAGCACCGACATCACCCCGAGCAGGACCACGGCGGACGCCAACCGCCGGGCAACCAACTTGGCAGTGTTCATCTAGGCCCCCGCGGGCTTGATCTCGGTGAAGATGTTCAGCGTCCACACCCCGACGTTCTCGGCGAACCGCTTGTTCAGCGCGATCCCGGAGTCCACGCTGTACAGCGGGATGTACGGCGCCTGCTCGGCGGTCTCGGTGAGGATCTCGGTGACTGCCTGTTTGCGCTCCTCGCCGTTCTTGAGGCCGAGCACCTTGTTCACCTTGGCGTCCAGCTGGGGGGTCCAGAACCGGGCGAAGTTGAAGCCGTAGGGCTTCGCCCCGACGCTGGACACCAGGTCCGGTAGCAGCTCGCCCGGATCCGGGGTGGCGTAGGCCAGGTCGCTCAGTCCCAGGGTGAGTCCATCGTGTCGAATCCGTTTGGCGCGGTAGGCATCGTCGGGCAACGGGTTGGGCTTGAGCTTGATGCCGATCTTGGCCAGGTCTGCCGCCAGCGCCTGCATCGCGTCGGCCGTGTTGTTACCGCTGCTGTAGTTGACTGGCAGCTCGAAGCCGTTGGGGTACTTGGATTTCGCCAGCTCCGACCTGGCCGCGGCCAGGTCGTACGGATACTGGGGCAACTGGTCGATCGCGCTCTGGAAGCCGTCCCCGTAGAGCGCTTTGAGCATCGGGTGGGTCAGGATCGTGGTCGCGGGTGCTGCCTTGTCCCCGACCACCAGCCGCTGCATCGCCTCCCGGTTCACCGCGTGCGCGATGGCCCTGCGGACGTGTACGTCCGACAGTTGCGCATACTTGACGTTGAGGGCGAGGTAAGCGATCGAATTTCCGGCATAGAACCGGGTCTTGACGTTCTTCAGAGGGGCCCACTTGCGGGTATCACGCGGCGGAACTTGGATGGTCCCGTCCACCTCCCCGGAGGAGACAGCCAACCGCAGCGTCTCCGGGTCGGTGATGGTGGTCACCTTCACCGTGCCGATGGCCGGCTTGGGGCCCCAGTACTTTTCGTTGCGTTTCAGGGTGATGCCCTCGGTGCTGGAGAACTTGGTGACCTTGTACGGCCCGGTGCCCAGGGTCCCGACGGCCGGCGTACCCAGGTCCTGCGGGTGCGCCGCAGCGAGCTTCCTGGGCACCACTTGCCACACCACAGCTGCGTTCGGCAGGAACGTCTGGGTCGGGGACTTCAGCACGACGGTGACCTCGCCCGGGCCGGTGGCCCGCACCGACTTGACGGCGGTCACCATGCTCGCCGCCTCGGAGGCCACCTTCGGGTCGGTGTGCCGCAACAGTGAGAACGCGACATCCTCGGCGGTCATCGCAGAGCCGTCGGAGAACACCACGCCCTTGCGCAGCTTGAACACGTACGTGACCGGGTTCGGCTCGGTCCACGACTCCGCCAACTGCGGGATGACCTTGCCGTTCTCGTCCCTCGTCACCGGCGACTCCAGGATCGCGAACTGCACCAGGGTGCCCGGACCGGTGAAGCCATGGGCGACGTCCAGCACGTTCGGCGGGCTCGTGGTTGCCATCGTGAGCGTGTCCGGGCCGCCTGCCCTGCTGCCGGCCGTCGTGGCGCATCCGGTCAGCAGCAGGCTTCCGGTCAGAGCACCGCCGAGCAGCCCGCAGGCCGTCCGGCGGCTTAGCAGCGTTGGAGTCATGGGGAGTCCTCGTCGTGGGATGGATCGGGTGAAGTGGACGCCGGTGAGGGACACGTTGGGACGGTCGGCGGAGAGTGAGCAGTGGGTGGGGGCTGTCAGGTGGCGACGTCGAGGCCGGGGGGAAGACCCACGGGGGCGGTGTCGTCAGGCTGTCTGACGAAGCGCATCCGGTGGACGCCGTGGGTGCTGATCAGGAGGTCGTCACCGCTGGGACGCAGGCTGATCAGGCCGCCTGCGCTGAACGCACCGTCCGGTGCCGGTTCGATCGTCTCGACGAACTCCAGGCCGAGCGCGAGCTTGCCGTCCGCGGTGACTGTCGCCAGGATGCCCAGCTCGGGACTGCGGTAGACGGCCGGCGGCAGCGTGGGGCCGGCAACCGAGGGTGGACAACGCCAGTACTCCGTGGCTCGGCCCGGGCGATACACCGACCCGATCCGGACGGTGCCGGCCGACGCCTGCACCCAGAAGGCGGCGCTGTCCTCCAAGCCCTGCCAGCTTCCGTCGACAGCCGGCGCGAACTCGCCGGTGGGCGACCCACCACGGATTTTGATCCGTCCGTTGCCCACGGCGTCGATCCGGATGGTGAGGTCGGATTGCGGATCCAGCCAGTCCCCCGTCAGCTGGGCAGCGGGCTCGCCGGCCACCGGGTCCGCCACCAGTTCGATGGGATCGTCCTCGGGCAGCCCGGCGGCCAGCCGAAGCACCTGGGTGGCCAGCTTCGTGGAGTTGATCGACGAGTTGTTGCTCAGCAACGCCACACCGAGGTCGGAGCCCGGCATGAACAGCAGCTGAGACCGGTACCCGGGGACGCCGCCGGCGTGGCCGAACGCCGGGTGGCCCGCGATCGTCGTGTGGTAGAGACCCAGCGCGTACGGCCACTCCTCTCCGTCCGCGGAGTCGACCTGCTGCAACAGCCCGTCGCGGATGTCGACGCCCAGAACCCGGCCGTCCTGCAGGAATCCGAACCACGGACCCAGGTCGGCGACGCTGGTGGCCAGGCCGCCATCGCCGACCGCGGACTCCTCGGTGTCGGCGCGCCGGACGGCATCGCCTGTGACGTCGTACCCGTAAGCGAATCGCGGCAACGGCTCCTGGCTGTTCTCGCGGAACATGGTCTCGGTCATGCCCAGCGGCGTGAACATCCGGTCCGTGGTGAACTCCCCCAGCGTTTGGCCGGTGAGCCGGTGCACGAGCGAGGCGACCAGGACGTAACCCGTGTTGGAGTAGGAGAACTCGGTCCCCGGTTCGAAGTTGACCTCAGTCAGCCCTGCCACGAAGGCCAGCGTCTGATCCTGGGTGATCCGGGTCAGCGGGCGGCCGGCGATCGTTGTCAGAGCCAACCACTCCCGCAGACCGCCTGTGTGCCGCAGGCACTGTCCGACGGTCACCGGTACCGCCAACTTCAGTTCGGGCAGGTGGGTCCGGATGTCGTCGTCCAGAGACAGTCGCCCGTCCCGGCACAGCAGCAACGCCGCCGTGGCAGTGAACTGCTTGCTCATGGAAGCGATGTCGAACCGTGTGCGGGTGTCGATCGGCGCCTCGAACTCCACACTCGCCAGCCCCGCCGATGCCTGGTGGATCAGCTTCCCGTCGGTGTAGATCCCGATGGCCAGTCCCGGGTCTCCCGGACGCACCGCCAAGCCCACGAGCTCGGACAATTTCGTTGAGATGTCCATGCGGCACAGACTCGCAGCTCCGACTGCTCAGAAGGATTGTCCCAACCGGCAAAGTCTGCATGCCCAACATTGGCCGAAAGGACATGCCCATTTGCCTCCGTACCGTCAGGAGTATTCCTTTGTTGAGCACGTTCCGGGCCCTGGAAGCCGTCGACGTGCGTCCACCGGCCGGGTAACCACGCTGGTCGGGCGCTACGAGGCGTCGGGGGCCGTCAGATCTCGGGCTCCGTCACGGGGGTCAGGCGCATGTGAGCGGCCCATGCATGCGTCAGCGGCGGCATACAGGGTGCCGAAGCCCTGCGGCCAGAACGGGTGCCGGGTCTCCTCCGTTGCGTAGGCGCGGGTGGACACCTGTGGTCCCAAGCCGTGAGCGTTGTGCAGGCGGTCGGCCGGATGACGGTGTTCGGGGCATCAGCGTGCGGACTTCCGCAACTTCGCCGGCTCCGGCGACAAGGGGGAAGCTCTACCAACTTGCCAGGACTCATGGGGGACCAGGCCAGCGTGCTCGGCCGGACCCCTCATGAGTCCTGGTGTGTGCGGGTCCGTGCAGCCTTTGTCTCTGCTGCGCTGCTCAGAAGCCCGGCAGTTTCTCCGCCCAGACGCAGACTGCGGGTACGTTGCCCGGGTTGCTGTAGCGGTGCGGCAGGGAGGAATCGAAGCTGACGCAGTCGCCGGGCTGGAGGCGGTGGTGGACTCCGTCGACCCAGTAGTCCAGCTCCCCGCTCAGCAGCAGGCCGACTTCCTCTCCCCCGTGGGTGTGCGGATTGGTGCCGGAGGAGGCTCCCGGGGCGACCTCCAGCATCATCATTTCGAGCTTGCCGCCGTGTTTTGGATTGAGGAGGGTGTACGTCACCCCTTCTACTCCCGCGCGGGTGAGTTCGACGCGCTCTTCGGGGCGGGTGAGCACACGGCGCTCCCGCTCGATCGTGTGGAACAGTCGGCTGAGTGTCGTACCGAGGGCGTCGACGATCGTACGCAACGTGTTGATCGTCGGGCTGTTCACGTCCCGCTCGACATTGCTGAGGTAGCTGCGGGAGAGACCCGTCTTCTCCGCCAGTTTCTCCAGGGTGAAGCCTCTCTCCAGCCGCTCACGCCGCAGGAACCTACCGATCCCCTCGCCGGCTGAGGACTCGGATGTGTCGGGCGCGCACTCATCGTTCGCCACAGGCTCCTCCTCCACTGACCACCACGCTCCATCCAGCATGGTATTTGCAACTCGTCATAAATAATCTACGCTCCGTCGCATATACACGTCCCCCTCGCCCTGCGGCGGTACGCCGCGCTCGGAGGAGCCGATGGACCACGAGATGCCACTAGGCGGACATTCAACCGGGCAGCTGCCGGAGCTCCGCCTCGACCAGCAGGCGCTGGAGCACAATGTCGGGCTCATGGCGGCCTGGTGCCGCGATCACCACGTTGAGCTGGCCCCGCACATCAAGACCACCATGACGCGCTCCATCGTCGAACGGCAGCTGGCCGCGGGGGCATGGGGCGTCACGGTCGCCACCGTGACGCAGGCCAGGATCGCCCTTGGGTGGGGAGCGCGGCGTGTGATCATTGCGAACCAGGTCGTCCACCCCCACGACCTCTCCCTGCTGCGCCGGTGGCTCGACGAGGCACCAGAACCGGAGCTGTACTGCTTCGTCGACTCCTTGGCTGGTATCGGCCTCGCCCAGCCGCTCATGGCCGGCGCACGCGCCCCCCTGCGCATCCTGATCGACGTCGGAACGGACGCAGGCCGCACAGGCGTGAAGGGGCCGGCCGAGGCGGCTGACCTGGCCAGGGCCGTCCGCGCAGCGCCCGGACTCCTCCTTGCCGGCGTCGCCGGCTTCGAAGGCGTCCGGCCCAACCGGAGGGATACCACCACCCTTGCGGCCGTCGACGAGCACTGCCATCGGACGATCACGGTGTTCCGCAACCTCACCGCGCTCTTCGAGACCACGCGGCCTGTCTTCAGCATGGGCGGCTCGGCGTTCCCCGACCGGGTCGTCCACGCCCTGGCCAACGCCGCACGCCACCCCGGTGACCTGCCGATGGTGCCCGTCCTGCGGTCAGGCTGCTACGTCACCCATGACCACGGCACATACGAACATGTCTCCCGCCTGCCTGGCCTGAAAGCGGCGCTGACCGTGCGCGCGGTCGTGCTCTCCACCCCGGAACCAGGGCGAGCCGTCGTCGGCGCCGGGAAACGCGAGCTGCCCTACGACGCCGGCCTTCCCGTACTCATCGCCGCCCGCGATCCATACGGCGCACGGCGGACCGCCGCCACAGCGACCGCGGACCAGATCTACGACCACCACCTTGTCCTCACCGATGTACGCGATCTGCACGTCGGCGACGAGGTCGACCTCGGGATCTCCCACCCCTGCTCCGCCTTCGACCGCTGGCCCGACATCACCGTGGTCGACAGCCAAGGTCACACGCTGGACGTGTGGCATCCCAAATTCCGCTGATCACGGCCGCCAACCGGCTCCGGCGGCCGGTCGGCCCCGACAGACCCGGCACAGCCGCTTGACGCCGAAGGCTCCGCGGTGGTCCTCGATCAAGAGGTCGGGCGTGGTCACCGTCACCGTCAAGGCGACGCGGCTGGACACGACTCGCTGACCAGCGCCGGGCAGGCAGCCGGCGCTGCCCTGGTACCAGCCGCCCCGGACGTGATCGGGGGCAGCTCTACGCTCATCGAGGCCCCGCTCCGCCGCGTCGGCCCACGGCCGTTCCGTGTACCTGAACCTGGCGTATGTGCCACCTGTCACCTGACGATCACCGGTTGCTGGGTGCCATCGCTCTACCTCTGCTTCGGCCGCCGCTGAACGGCGGGGCAAGCGAACGGGGGGCAAGCCATCGGATGACGTAAGCGTGGTACCGCACACCGCCCCGACCCGCTCCTGTGCCGTGCGCCGGAGTAGCTGCACCTTGTCCCCTATCTGATGGAGAACTGCCATGTCTGTTTCCAGCGGCATCCGGACTGCACTCGATCTCGGCGCGGATCTTGTCGAGTTGACACGCGCGTTGGTCGACATACCGTCCGAGAGCGGTGAGGAGGCGACACTCGCCAACGGGGTGGAGCGTGCTTTGAGGAGTCTGTCCCACCTGAGGGTCGAGCGGATCGGTAACTCCGTGGTCGCCCGCACTGATCTGGGACGAGCCGAGCGCGTGGTGATCGCCGGGCACCTGGACACTGTCCCGCCATGCGACAATCTGCCCTCCCGTCTCGCCGACGGGTTCTTGCACGGGCTTGGGGCATGCGACATGAAGGGCGGGGTCGCTGTGGCCCTGCACACCGCGGCGACCATCGCCACCCCGGTCCGGGACGTCACTTACGTCTTCTACGAGTGTGAGGAGACATCTGACAACCGCAACGGCCTGGGCAGGATCGCCGCCGAGCGCCCGGACCTCCTCGACGCCGATCTGGCAATCCTTATGGAGCCCTCCAACGGCACGGTGGAAGGCGGCTGTCAGGGCTTCCTCACGGCGGACATAGTCGTACGGGGAAGGCGGGCGCACACAGCCCGGCCGTGGATGGGCGTCAACGCGGCGCATCTCGCTGGTGATGTGCTGCGCAGATTGGCGGAGCACATCGCTGAGGAGGTGGTCATCGATGGGCTGGTGTACCGGGAGGGGCTGAGCGCCGTGGCGGTGCGGTCGGGGGTCGCCGGCAACGTGGTCCCTGACTTGTGCGTGGTCACGGTCAATCTGCGCTACGCGCCCAGCCGTACCACTGTGGAGGCAGAGGCGTACGTGCGTGGGCTCTTTTCCGAGTACGAGGTTGAGGTGACCGAGGTGTTGCCGGGCGCCCTGCCGGGGCTCGACCGGCCCGCCGCCGCGTCGCTGCTCGCGCGGCTCGGCACCGAGCCGCAGGCGAAACTGGGCTGGACCGATGTCGCCCGCTTCGCTGCGGCAGGCGTGCCCGCCCTGAACTTCGGTCCAGGCGACCCGTCTTTGGCCCACACACCTGGTGAGTACGTGGAGGTCTCCCAACTGCGTGAAGTCCACCGCGCCCTTCGGGACTGGCTCATCCGTTGATACGCACGGTCAACATCTGTCAGGGACGCTCAGCCGCCTGCCCGCAGCCGGGCCGGCGTTCGTAGGTGCAGCCGGAGGACGAGCGTCTCGTCGCGACCGGCACTGGGTTCTTGCCGGGGCGGCATCGGGATGCTCCTGGTGGGGGGTGCTGTTCATGCCCCGGGCGACGTGGTTCTCGCCGACCGCTGGGGTCGATCTGTCCCAGCCGTCGGCGGGGCGTTCGCCGTTTCGACCGTTCCGCGTCCTAGTCGCTCTCCGGTACGGCGTGCACGAGCTCGATCAGGGCCTACGTCTGTGTCCTGGCTCCCGGCCGGTGACTCCCTCCGGGGGTTCTCCGGCCCTCTGCGGAGTCCTTCGCCGGGCAGCTCCCCTTCGGCCACCGAGTTTCCCCAGTTCAGAGGGGGGGCTAGCCATACCATCGACCGACCCGTTGCCCGGATGGTGCGGCAGGGTTCGGACAACGAAGCTGAATGCATACGGATCCACCAAGCAAAAGGGAACCTTCTGTGTTCAGCTTCAAGTCGCCGCGCCGCCGTACCGCCCGCACCGCTGCCGTCGGTGCTCTCGCCGCCGCGGCCTGCGTCACTGTCATGGCCGGCAGCGCCAGCGCCATCGTCAACGGGTCGGACTCCACCGAGAGCTACCCGTTCATGGCGACCATCCCGGAGTCGGCCCCGGAGCAGGGTCTGATCGACGGGAACTGCGGGGCGTCGCTGATCGATCCGCAGTGGGTGCTGACGGCGGCCCACTGCCTGAAGGTCGAGGGCATCAAGCTGGACGGCATCGTGCGGGTCGGCAGCGACCACCGCAAGTCCGGCGGCACCGTGCGGAAGATCGACCGGACCTTCGTCCACCCCGGCTACGTGAACGGCGACAACAAGGTCGCCAACAAGGACGACATCGCGCTGGTACGCCTGGACCGCCCGGTCGCCGAGCAACCCATCAAGATCGCCAAGCAGGCAGGAAAGCCCGGCACGCCGACCCGGCTCCTGGGCTTCGGCACCACCGTCGAAACCGAGTTCAAGTTCCCGGACCGGCTGCAGGAGCTGAACACCCGCAGGGGCGCCGAGTCAGAGTGCGCGCCCGGCTGGGCGGACCGGACCCGGCTGTGCACGATCACCACCGTGCCCAAGGCCATGGCGTGCCACGGGGACTCCGGCGGACCGCAGGTCCAAAAGGGCCGGGACGGCCGCTGGGAACTGATCGGCGTCACCTCCGGGCCCGGCGCCCCGAACGTGCCGTGCTCGCAGGGCCCCGGCCTCTACACCAGCGCGCCCGCCTACGCGGGCTGGATCAACAAGACCATGAAGACCAACAGCGCTCCGTCGACTGCGGCCAAGGGCGCCAACCTCGCCGAGACCAACAGCGCTTCGTCGGCTGCGGCCAAGGACGCCAACCTCGCCGAGACCGGCACGAACGACAACACCGCGGCGATTGCCGGCGTGGCCGCCGCGCTTGTCGTCGCCGGTGGCGGCACCGCCGTCGTGGTACGTCGCCGCAAGACCCGCCACGCCGCCTGAGCGAAACCGCCGCAGCCCAAAGGCGGCCCCCTCGCCACGGGCCGCCGCCCTTCGCCGCGTCCTGCACGGCCTGCGCCGGGTCGGCGGATTCAAGGGCCTGGCGGATGATCTCCACGTCCAGCGACAGCGGGACAGTCGAGCGAGGATCCCGGTGGCAACCTGTCGAGCCGGGTCGGTGAAGACCAGGCCGCGGAAGAGGGACCGCGGGCCCTGCGGCCATGCGGTGGCGGCCCGCGCCGGAGGGAGGCAGCACGGCGCAGACGTCGCCGACGGTGACCTCGCACCGGGTGGTTCTCCCGTCCTGTGCCCAGCGGGTCAGGGCCGGCGGCGCACTCGACAGGTGCAGGCGAATGGCCGACTCCGTGCGCGGACGGCGGCGCGGCACGAGGGTTCTGCCGTCCCGCACCACCTACAGCCCCACGCTCACCTGATGGGCCCCACTGGACTCCGAGGTCGTCGACCTCGGAGTCCAGTGGGGTGTCGAACGAAACGCGGGGGCCGACGCGTCGTGGTCGTGTGCAACCTGGATGTTGCCACCGTGCTGCTTGTGCTTGCCGGTCCACCACAGGTCCACGCCGGGTGTCGGCCCGGGGATGTGGCAGGCGTCAGCGTCCCGTCGACGAACCAGCGCAATACCACGACGTTCTGACGGAAGAGGGTGAGCAAGCGGGTCTTGCGGGTGCAGCGCCGACGGTGCCCGGCCTCCAGCAGGCGGGAAACGCACTCGACGGTGCTGCGTCGAAGGACAGGGTCGCGCGGCATGTGACGCTGCTCGGCGCTCCCTCTGCCGGACAGGCGTAAAGCCCCTGGTACGAACTGGTCTGCCGAGATCAAGTCCGGGTACCCGAGGCTTCACGAACCCCCCTCACGCAGCGTCGTGATCCGTAGATGTCAACAGCTCAGTGACACCCAGAGCTCGGTTCAGCTTGCGGCCCTCGCGTATGTCTCGGCGAGCTGCTCCCAGATGACGTCCGCGGGACTGTGCTTGGGCATATACCTGTTCGTCACGACGACGAGCGTCACCCCGCGCTCAAGATCGGTTGCGCCCTGCGCGCTGAACCCGGGGTAGCTGCCGCGATGGCCCTGCCATGTCCGGTCTCCCACGACAGCGCGCTCGGTGCCCATGCCATAGCTGCCGCCCGATTCACCACAACACGCTCAAGTACCGGCTGCGGCGAGCACGTGAGCTGTTCGTAGCGGAACGGCGCGTGTTCGCCGTACGGGTACCAGTTGGGGGTCAGCGTGACCTTGTCCAGCTTCTTGCCCGATTCGCTGGTGGTGGACGCGTCGTTGCCACCGCAGGCCGTGGCCGCCAGGACGAGGGGGGACGACACCGATCCGGAGTGGTGCGGGCGAGCACGGCGACGCCGCCGGTCGGGGTGTGACCGGCGGCGTCCCCGGGGAGCGCCCGGTGGATCGGGGGCGTACAGGCCCTACGGGTGGACGAGCACCTGGGACAGTGCCACGCGTCCGGTGCCAGACGTCACGATCTTCACCGTGCGGGTGCGGCTGTCCAGGTCCAGGACGGTCGGGCGCAGTGCCTTCCCGCTGACGTGGATCGTTCCGTCGTCCGTGACCACGTCGAAGTCGGCGGTCGTGGACGAGGAGTTGTTCCAGATCTCGATCTGGCGGATGTGCTGCTCACCGCCCAGGTCGACCTGCCACCAGGCGCCCGCCTGGGACAGCGTGCGGGTGTCCGTGTTGGTGTCGCCGTCCAGCGCGAGTGCCGCGCCCGCCGTGCCCTCGGTGGAGGACTGGGTGGCGGTGCCGGTGCGGGCCAGGTCGGTGCGCAGCTGCTCGACCGGACCGCCGTGGGCGCCCGCCCGGCGCGCGACGGCCAGCGCCTCGGCCGGCAGCCGGTCCAGGCCGGTGAGGTTGTCCGTCATGACCGAGCCGGTGCCGCCGAGGGCGGGCGCGGCGGTGTCGGTCCAGTTGCCGCGGGCGGTGTTCTGGATTCCGTAGTCCGCCCAGTTCGACACCCACTTGTAGCCGATGCGGGTGATGACGTTCTTCTCGACGAGGATGTGCGAGGACTGTTCGTCGAGGTAGATGCCGTTGCCGTCGCGCTCGGTGTTCCCGAAGGCGGAGCGGTTGATGTAGTTGCCGGAGACAACCGTGCCCGGCTGCGAGCCCTGGGTGTAGATCGCCCCGCCGTCGTGCTGCGCCTGAGCGACCTCCATGACGTGGGTGATCCGGTTGTCCGTCACCTTGTTGTCACGCAGCACGGACTTCTGCGACTCGGGCTGGTTCCAGCCCCAGCCGACCGAGATCCCGGAGTACGGGAGGTGGTCCAGGCTGTTGTGGTCGACGGTCAGCCCGGCCTCGTATCCGGCCCAGATGCCCACCGAGTCGGTGTACTCGGCTCCGGATCGGGTGATGGTGTTGTACGCGACGGTGTTCCGCTCCCCCGCGAGCGCCGCCGACGGCATGGGCTCGGTATCGCCGACGTAGACGGCGCCGGAGGACAGGTCGGTGAACGACGAGCGGGTCACGGAGCTGTCCTTGGTGCCCGCTTCGAGGATCGCGCCCGCCCCGCCGAGCCGGCTGAACCGGGCGTTGTCGATGCTGACGCGCTGTCCGCCGCGGACGGTCACCGCGGCGGACGGCTTGGTGTAGAAGCGGCCGGCGTGGTCGGCGGGGCCGGTGGCTCCGGTCAGGGTGAGGCCCGCCTGCATGCCCGCGTAGCCCTCGTCGGTCCCGGGCTGCCGGTACGCCGCATACGCGAAGCCGATCCCGCTGACGGTGACGTCATGGGCGCCGTCGACGACGAGCAGCTGTTCGGTGTGCGGGGTGACGGCCCGCGCGTGGCGCATGTTCTCGCCCTTGCGCGGCAGGTAGGTGACGGTGCGCTCCTTCGAGTTCCAGAAGAACTCGCCCGGCTGATCGAGGAGTTCGGGAGCGTTCTCGAAGAAGGCGACGCCGCTGTAGCGGGTGGAGTCGACCGTGGTGGAGTCCCAGGCGGGGCCGGTGCGGTTCGTCCCGCTGGCCGAGTTGGTCCAGCAGGGCTGGGCGAAGGTCATGACATCGCCGTTCACGGCCGTGATCCGGCAGTGGTAGTTGCGCCAGCGGATCCGGATGACGGCTTCGGCGTCGGTGGGGCGTTGCCAGTCGGCGATGCCAGTGGCGACCGCGCCGGTCATGCCGGTCTTCGTGGCGTCGCAGATGCTCGCCGCGCAGGCCTCGCCGCGGGCGCGGGTGGCGCGCCTGCCGTCGACGAAGAGCTGGCGCGGGGTGACGCCGGACGGGACCCCGGCGGTCCAGGTGCCGTCGGTGTTCTGCTGCCAGCCGGTGATGTCCTGTCCGCCGGAGAGGATGGGGCGGGCGCCGGGCGCCGCGCTCCAGGTGATGGTGTGGCCGGCCTTCCCGGAGTCGGCGGCGCCGAGCCTCAGAGGCTGGTCGAGCTGGTACGTGCCGTTCTTCAGGAGTACGCGGATGTCGTGGCCGGTCTCGGTGCGGGCCAGGTCGCGGGCGCCCTCGGGGGTGCAGGGGCGGGCGACCGTACAGGAGGTGCCGTGGCCGTCCGGGGCCGCGTACAGGGTGCGGGCGCCGGGCGCCGCCTGGGCGGCGGGGGCGACGAGCAGTGCGGCCAGGAAGGCGGCGGAGGCGGCAGCGGCGGTTCCTCGTACGACGTTCGGACAGTGGCGGTTCACGCGGTGGCCTTCCAGTCGGGGTGGCCGGGCATGGGCGGGTTCACGGCTCCGAAGAGCCAGTCGCGCAGGAACGGGTCGAGGGAGGCGTCTTCGGTGACGTCTACGGTGTGGCGGATGAAGGCCTCGCTGGTGTACGTGGAGTCCTTGAAGCGCTTCACCCACTCGCGCATGACCCGGTCGAACTTCCGCTGACCGATCCGGAGGCTGAGGGCGTACAGGACGAGGGCTCCGCCGTCGTAGATGTTGGTGCCGCCGAGCGCCTTGGGCAGTCCGGGCGGGCCGTCGGCGGCGCGGACCGCGTCGAGCTTCTCGTACGTCGCCTTCATCTTGTCCTCGAAGACCGACCAGCCGCGCTCCTCGCCGTACAGGCCGGCGTAGTACACGGCGGGGCCCTCGTTGAGCCAGGCCTGCTGCCAGTCGTTGGGGGTGACGGAGTCGCCGAACCACTGGTGGACCAGTTCGTGGACCATGGTGGTCTCGTAGCCGGGCTGGCCGTTGGCGTTGAGCTTGAACCAGTTGGTGGAGAACAGGGAGAGGGTCTGGTTCTCCAGGGCGTCGGTGTAGCCGTCGTAGACGTGCACGCCGTAGACGGAGAACGGGTAGCGGCCGAACTTGGCCTCCAGCCAGGCCAGATGGTCTGCGGTACGGGCGACGATCGGCCCGTACTTGTCCTCCTGGCCCTGGGGGACGATGTGGCGCAGCGGGAGTCCGCGGTGGCTGGTGCCGTAGAGGTAGGTGCCCTTGACGACGGCGATGCCGATGAGTTCGGTCGCCATGCGCTCGCGCAGGGCGAAGTGCCAGACGGTGGAGCCGTCGCTGCGCGGGGTCTTGTGGAGGAGCTCGCCGTTGGCGGCGGCGACATAGCCCTGCGGGGCGCTGATGTGGAAGGTCCACGTCGCCTTGTCGGACGGGGTGTCGTTGCAGGGCAGGAAGGTGTCGGCACGGGAGGACTGGGCGGCGGAGGCGAAGCCGCCGTCCGTGCCGAACTTCCACCCGGTCAGGCCGAGTCGGGGCGCCTTGCCGTTGCCCCGGTAGCGGACCTCGGCGGTGAACGCCTGGCCGTTGTGGAGCGGTCGGTCGGGCGTGACGGTGAGTTCCTGGCCGCTCCTGCCGGGCGCGAGCGCCCAGGTCGCGGGGCGGCCGGCGACGGTGACGGAGTCGATGGTGTGGCCGTCGGTGTCCAGGTTGAACGCGGAGAGGTCCTGGGTGGCCTTGGCGTTGATCCGCACCACGGCGGTGAAGTCGTAGGTGACCGGGGTGAAATCGAAGGTCAGGTCGTAGTGGACGACCTGGTAGCCGCCGTTGCCGAGGGTCGGGAAGAGCGGGTCGCCGACGCCGTCGGAGCCGGGCTTCGGGTCGAAGCCGTGCGGCTGTGCGAGGGCGGTCGAACCGAGTGCGGGTACGGCGACGGCTGCGGCGACCGCCGCACCGCCGAGCTTCAGGGCCGAGCGTCGCGTCGTCACTTGTTCCCCTTCTGGAACGCTTCCTCGAACTCGCCGCGGGCCTGCTCGCCGCCCTTGGCCAGGTAGTCCTTGACGAGCTGGTCGTAGGCTGACATGGGCTTGCGGCCGGCGATGATGTCCTTCAGCCCGTCGCCCTTCAGTGTGTTGAGGCTGCCGGTGCCCTTGGAGTCCCAGGTGGGCGAGGAGTACTGGAGCACCGGATCCGGCACCATCATCGGGATCATCTTGGTGAAGGCGTCGTGGACGTGCCGGACGCCCTGCTCCGAGTCGGCGCTGAAGATGGCCGGGACGGCGGAGGCGGTGAACTTCCAGGGCACGGTGACGTCCTGGGTGCCCTGCTTGGTGAGCGCCGGGTTGCCCTTGGCGTCGCGGGTGAAGTCCTTGCCCTCCACGCCGTAGTTGATGAGCGTGTACTCCTGGCTGCCGAACGGGGACGCGGCGAAGTCGGCGAGGGCCAGGATCTCCTTGACGCGGTCCCCGGACGCTTTCTTGATGTGGGTGTTCTGGAGCGAGACGTTGTCCATCCAGGCGACGGCGTCCTTGCCGACCGGCACGAACGGGCGCGGGTCGTACTTCTTGTCGATCGCCTTCATGGCGGCTACGTAGCCGACTCCGGGTGCCAGGTAGCTGGGCATGCCGTCGAGGACGTAGGCGCCCTTGCCGTTCTTGAACATGTCCGTGTACTGGGCCTTCTGCGCCCCGGACATCTGGAGGGTTCCCGGGTAGTAGCAGCCGGCCTTGTACAGCAGCCGGGCGGTCTCCACCGCCTTGCGGTACTCCGGGGTCTCCAGGTCCAGGGTGAACTTGCCGGTCTTCTCGTCCAGCCGCCAGCCACCGGGCGCGCCCGCGGACATGGCGAGCATGCCGGTGGCGCCCGCGATGATGGCGTACTGGTCCTTCTTGGGCCGGGTCAGTTCCTTGCAGACCTCGACGAGACGGTCGAGGTCGGTGATCTGGTCGAGGCTGGTGACACCGACCTCCTCGAACAGGTCGTGGCGGTAGAAGCCCGCGCCACCGGTGCCGGTCCTGGCGATCGGGATCCCGTAGAGCTTCCCGCCGAAGATCGCGGCCTGCCAGGCGGCCTTCGGGATCGCCGCCAGGTTCGGGTAGTCCTGGACCTTGTCACCGGCGAGGTACGGGGTCAGGTCGGCGCACTTGGCCTGGAGGAAGGCGGCCTTGTTGTCGACGCCTCCGGTCTCGGGGTACATGAAGATGTCGGGCAGGCTGTCGCTGGCGACCATGGTGGAGAACTTGGTGCCGTAGTCGTCGGCGGGTACGGCGGTGATGTTCACCGTGCCGCCGAGGAGCTTCTCGATCTCCTGCCAGGCGGCGTTGCCGCCGCGCGAGGGCGGCGGCGGGGAGAAGGTCTCCATCGTCGCGCTGATCGGCTTCGCCCCCTTGAGCGGGGTGCCCTTCGTGGCGCGCAGCGGCTTGGCCGGGTAGCTGAAGTAGCCCTGCGGAACGCCGGCCGCGGTGCCCGCCAGGTCGGGGTTGAGGCCGATGTTGCGGACCGCGGTGTTGGGCAGCAGCGAGGCGCTCTTGGCCTCGGCCTTGGCGGTCGTGCCGCCGTCGCCGCAGGCGGCGAGCAGCGGGGCGGCGGCCAGTCCCAGACCGACGCCCGCACCCATGCGGAACAGCGCTCTGCGGTTGATGGGGGTGGAGCTCGACACCTGAATCTCCTTGAGAGAGGGGAAGGAAGGAGTGGGGGGCGGTGGTTGCGCTCAGAGGCCGTCGGGCGGGCTCTCAGCCCTTGACGGCGCCGGTGAGCACGCCCTTGGTGAAGTAGCGCTGGAGGAACGGGTAGACGCAGAGGATCGGTACGACGGCGATCACCAGGACCGCCATCTGCACGGCCTGCTGCGGGGCGAGCACCTCGCCGGCGGAGGCGGCGTTCAGGCTCTGGCCCTGGAGCACGTAGGTGCGCAGCACCATCGGCAGCGGCCACTTGTCGGAGTCGTTGAGGTACAGGAGCGCGTTGAAGAAGGCGTTCCAGTACGTCACCGCGTAGAAGAGGCTGATCACCGCGAGGACGGCCTTGGACAGCGGCAGAACGATGCGCACCAGCACTCGGAAGTCGCCCGCGCCGTCGACCTTCGCCGCGTCGTACAGCTCCTCGGGCAGATTCATGAAGAAGGAGCGCAGGACGACCAGGTTGAACGCGCTGACCAGGGTGGGCATGACGAGCGCCGCGTAGGTGTCGTACAGGCCGAGTCCCTTGACCAGCAGGAAGTTCGGGATGATGCCCGCGTTGAAGAGCATCGTGAACAGGGCCGTCATCAGGATGAAGCGGGAGCCGGTGACGTCGCGGCGGGAGAGCCCGTACGCCATGCCGACGGTGACCAGGAGGCTGGCGAGGGTGCCGAGGACCGTGATGCCCACGGAGACGATCAGCGCCCGGGTGACGACTCCGCCGGTGAAGATGGTGCGGTAGGCGTCCAGGGTGGGGTGGTCCGGCCACACGACGAGGCCGGAGCTCTTGATGATGTCGGTCTGCGAGGCGAAGCTCGTGCCGATGACACCGACCAGCGGGTAGGCGACGGCGAGGACGACCACGACGATGGCTATCGCCTTGGCGGTCTGTCCGATGCGGGTCGGCCGTTCCATCCACGGGGGCCGGCCGTCGGACTTCCCGGCGGGTTCGGGGCGGGGCGCCGGGGCGGTGGATTCCGTTGTGGCGCGCGTCTTCTCAGCGGTCAGCACCGCGGTACACCCCTTCGTGGCCGAGTCGATGGGCGAACTTGTTCGCGCCCAGGACGAGTGCGGTGCCGATGACCGCCTTGACGAGTCCGACAGCGGCGGCTACGCCCCAGTCGTTGTCCTTGATGCCGTGGTAGTAGACGTAGGTGTCGAGGACCTCACCGGCGTCCGGGCCGACCGCGTCGCGCTGGAGCAGGATCTGCTCGAAGCCGACGGAGAGGATCTGCCCGAGGTTGAGGATCAGCAGCAGGATGAGTACGGGGGCGATGCCCGGCAGGGTCACGTGCCACAGGCGGCGACGCGGTCCGGCACCGTCGATGGCGGCGGCCTCGTACTGCTGCTTGTCGATGTTCAGCAGCGCGGCGAGGATGATGATCGTGCCCCAGCCGGCGTCCTTCCAGGCCACCTGAAGGGTCAGCAGCCAGGGGAAGGCGTCGGGGTCGCTCATCATGTCGTAGCGCGGCAGCCCCATTCCGCCCAGGACGTCGGGCAGGAGCCCCGCACCGCCCAGGATCTGCTGGAAGATCGAGACGATGATGACCCAGCCGATGAAGTGCGGCAGATAGACGACGCTCTGCACGAAGCGCCTGATCCGGTCGCTGGCGATGCTGTTGAGCAGCAGCGCCAGGGCGATCGGGATCGGGAAGAAGAACACCAGCTGGACGAGGGCGATCTCCAGGGTGTTGAACGTCGCGGACCAGAAGGCCGGCTCGCTGAACGCCGCGGAGAAGTTGGCGAACCCCACCCAGACGCTGTGCATGTAGCCGAGGTACGGCTGGTAGTCCTGGAACGCCACGACATAACCGAGCAGCGGTACGTAGTGGAAGACGATGAAGTACAGCAGGCCGGGCAGGGTGAGCAGCAGCATCACCCGGTCCCGCTTGATCCGCTGCCAGAGGCTCAGCCGGTGCTGTGCGACAACGGCCCCGGCAGCGGGCGGGGAGGGTGTTTCAGCCTTCTGCCGCCGCTCTTCCCGCGGCAACGGGGGTGCTGTTTCAGCCATGGTGCGTCCTGTTCGGCTGGGTGGCGCGTGGTGGGCCTTCTGGGGCCGCAAGTTAGTAAGCGGTTAACCCAAGCGTCAAGAGATCCAGGCAAATGTCGTTGAGTCGCGATGCCCGGGCGACTGAATCCAGCGTCCCTAACCTGCAAATATGCTCCCTATTTGGACAGTTGGAGCGAGCGGGAGCTTGACGGTCGGCCGCCACGCTCCTTAGCGTGCCGGTCATTCCATAGAACGCGATTACTGTCCGGAGGCAGGGTGCGAACCACCGAAGAGGCACCGGCGCATTCCGGTAGCGATGCCGCGGCACCGTCCCCGCGACGGCCGCGCACGCTCCTGGTCATGAGCCCCGGACTGCTGGACGACGTCTTTCCGCCACCGGTGCGGGCCCGTCTGGAGGAGACCGCCGAGCTGCTCAATCCGTCCGTGATCAGCGAGTTCGACTCCCCGGAGGCCTCGGCGGCGCTTCGCGGCGCGGAGGTCCTGCTCACCGGCTGGGGCTGCCCGCCCGTCGATGCCGCGCTGCTGGACCGGGCGCCCGCGCTGCGGGCCGTGATCCATGCGGCCGGCACGGTGAAAACTTTTCTGTCCCCGGTTGCGTTCGATCGCGGGATCGTCGTCTCGTCGGCCGCCGCCGCCAACGCCGTACCCGTCGCCGAGTACACCCTGGCGGCGATCATCATGGGCGCCAAGCGCGTCTTCCCGCTGGCCGGGCTCTTCCGCACCCGGCGCACCCACCGCACCGGCGCCGATCTCGACCGCCAGCACTGGCTCGGCACGCACGGGCTGACCATCGGCGTCGTCGGGGCCTCCCGGATCGGCCGGCGGGTCATCGAACTCCTGCGGGTCCTGGACGTGGAGGTGCTGCTCTACGACCCCTATGTGAGTGCGGCCGAGGCGGAACTGCTCGGCGTCACCCCGACCGACCTCGACACCCTGGTGGCGACCAGCGACGTGGTGACCGTCCACGCCCCCGACACCCTGGAGACCCGCGGGATCATCGATGCCCGCAGGATCAGCCTGATGCGCCCCGGCACCCTGCTCGTCAACACCTCGCGCGGCCCGCTGGTGGACACCGAGGCGCTGACCGGGCACCTGGTCAGCGGGCGGCTGGACGCGGTCCTCGACGTGACTTCGCCCGAGCCGCTGCCCGACGGCCACCCCCTGTGGGACCTGCCGAACGTCTTCCTCACCCCGCACATGGCCGGCGCCCAGGGCAACGAGGTCGGCCGACTGGGAGCACTCGCGGTCGACGAACTGGCCCGGTACGCGCACGGCACACCGTTCGACCACCCTGTGCAGCGGGCCGATCTGGGGAGGATCGCGTGAGCCCCTCCCTCGCACAGGCTCTAGGCTCGTCGTCACACAACAGCCACCAGGGGGTGAGCCGGATGCGCCGGCAGAGCACGGCCGGGGACGGACAACGGCGGGCGACGGTCACCGACGTCGCACGGCGCGCAGGCGTCTCGACGGCCACCGTCTCCCGCGTACTGAACCGCAACTACCCGGTCGCCGAGGCGACCCGGGAGCGGGTCGAGTCCGCGATGCGCGAGCTGGGCTATGTCGTCAACGCCCACGCCCGCGCCCTGGCCGGCGTCTCCAACCGCACCGTCGGGATCATCGTCAACGAGGTCATCGACCCGTTCTACGCGTACATCGCGCGCGGTGTGGAGCGGGAGGCCGCGCTCGGCGGACGGCTCTGCCTGGTCTGCTGCACCCAGGGCGACCCGCAGCGGGAGCTGGCCTTCATCGATCTGATGCACGAGCGCCGGGCGGACGCGGTGGTCGTGGTCGGCGGCTCCATCGCGGACCGCGGCTACACCAGCGAACTGGCCCGCAGGGCACGCGAGTTGGACGCGGGCGGATCGAAGCTGGTGCTGTGCGGCAGGCCGCCGCTGAGCGAGCAGGCCCCGACCGTCGCGGTCGAGTACGACAACGAGGGCGGCGCCTTCGCCATCACCGACCATCTGCTGATGCAGGGGCACGAACGGATCCTCTCCCTCGGTGGCCCGCCCAAGCTCTCCACCACCCGCGACCGGCTCGCCGGCCACCAGCGGGCGCTGCGGCTGCGCGGCATCGAACCGGACCCCGACCTGGTCCGGCCCGGCGCCTTCAGCCGTAACTTCGGCTACCGGATGATGGCCGAAGTACTGCGGGAAGGGCCCGACTTCACCGCTGTCTTCGCCGCCAACGACATGGTGGCGGCGGGCGCGGCCCAGGCGCTGGAAGAGGCCGGGATCCGGGTACCGAAGGACGTGTCCCTGGTGGGGTACGACGACATTCCGGTGGCGCAGGAGCTGCGACCGCGGCTGACCACCGTCCATGTCCCGCTGGAGGAGATGGGGCGCCAGGCGGTACGGCTCGCCGTGAACAGCGGGGACGAGGACGACTGGCGCGAACCCACCACGGGCGCGCTACGGCTCGGCACCCACATCGTGGTACGCGATTCCGTCGCGCCGAGGCCCGGCCGTTCCGCCGGAATGTGACCGGTTACTTCCCGCCTGTCCGCAGTTGGCCATAGAAAATAACAGTAACTTCTTGTCACCCCTTGCCTCCCCTTAGCAACCGCTTACATGCTGGCGCCGAGCAGCACCGTTCCGCACGCTTCCGCCCTCACTCGTTTCCGCAGGGAGTTCCGCATGCGCATGCCCACAGACCCCGCCGGCTCCGCCACCACCTCTTCCGTCGCCTCCTCCCCCGTCGGCCGGCGTTCCGTTCTCGCCGCGGCCGCCGCGGCCGGGGCGGCCCTCGCACTCGGCGCCGCGACCGGAACGGCTCGGGCCGCCACGTCCGCCACCGCCACGGAGCGGGCGGCCGGCCGGCCGGTCAACCTGACCCTGACCGCCCGGCCCGCCGCCGAGGCCGAGCGGCTGCGGCTCGGACAGGCCCTGCGCGGCTCGGAGTTCCAGCCCACCGGTCTGTACGTCCCGGCGGGCACCCCGATCTCCCTCACCGTCCAGCCGTACGACGATCTGCTGCCCACCCTCTGGATCGGCGCCTGGGACTACTACGGCGAGATCACCGCGCCGCGCAGCTATCCGCTGACCGCGGGGGCGAACACCGTCACGGACCCGCACGGCGGGCCGGTCTACCTCACCCTGACGGGCCGCGGCGAGCAGGCCGGTGTGCTGTTCCGCTCCGGTGCCGTACCCATGCCGGTCTTCACCCTGGGCCGCACCTCCGAGGCCGACTACCAGCAACAGCTGGACACTCTCACCATCTCGCCGTACGTCGAACTGCACGCGCCGAACACCATCATGACGCTCACTCGCGAGGGTGCGCTGCTGTACCGAGGCGAGGACCACGCCGCACTGCTCGGGCTGGTCGAGACGATCATCGACTCCCATGCCCGGATCAGCGGTCTGGACGGCTCGAAGCCGGTGCACCGGCGCAAGGCCGGGCCGTACCACTTCACCGAGGTCAGCAAGGTGCCCAGTGGTGTCGGCGCCTATGCCACCCATGGCTACAACGGCTTCCCGCGCGCCTACCTGGACCGGGCCACGACCGTGGAGGGGCTGCGGACCCGGGGTTGGGGGCTCTACCACGAACTCGGCCATCTCCACCAGCAGATGGCGTACAAGCCCGGCGGTCTGACCGAGGTCACGGTCAACATCTACTCGCTCGCCGCGCAACGCACCCTGAAGCAGCCGTCCAACCTTCTCACCGTCGACCCGAAGACGGGTCTCACCTACTTCGAGTCGGCGCGGCTGAAGTTCGGCACGGCCGGGCTGACGTACGAGAAGTCCTTCGGCGCGTACGAGAAGCTCGTCCCGCTGCGCCAGCTGGAGCTGGCGTTCGGCGAAGACTTCTGGCCCCGGATGCACAAGCTGGTCCGCGAGGAGAACCCGCAGTCCGACTACACCGAGAACGACAAGCGCTACCGGGCCCTCGCCACCTACTCCAGCCGTGTCGCGGGCTACGACCTCACCGACTTCTTCGTGAACACCTGGGCGTTCCCGATCGACGCCAAGGGCCGGGCCGAGCTGGCCGCACTGAACCTTCCGAAGCCGCCCGTCGACCCGTCCACGCTGGCCGACTGACCGTCGTGACAAGGGAGTTCACCGTGAACCTGAGCAGACGCACTCTGCTCGCGGCGAGCAGCGCCACCGCCGTCGCCCTCGTGACCCCGGCCGGTGCGGCACACGCCTCGCCCGTCGCGGAAGCATCCGGCGAAGCCACAGCCGCACCCACCGCCGGCTTCGACACACTGCTCCAGCGGGCCGAATCCCTGCTCACCGGCGGCGGATTCGACCCGGCCGACCCCGACTTCGCAACCGCCGTCGCGGCCCTGGACACCACGGCCGCGGAGCTCTGGGACACCCTCGACCGCAGCGCCGGTCGCACGGCGCTCTGGCCGGACCTCGCACCGCTCACCGACCCGGGCAATTTCGGCCAGAGCTACACCCGGCTGCGCACCGTCACGACCGCCTGGGCCACCGGGGGCACCTCCCTCGCCGGGTCCACGCAGGTGGCGGACGCCCTCGTCGCCGCCCTGCGCTTCACCCACGACACCGCGTACAACCCGGCCAGGCGCGAGACCGGCAACTGGTGGTTCTGGGAGATCGGTGCCCCGCGTGCGCTGATGGACTGCTCCGTCATCCTGCGCGACCGGCTTCCGGCAGCCGATCTGGCGGATTATCTGGCGGTCGTCGACCGGTTCTGCCCGGACGCGGACCGCCGTACCAACTCCCCCACGCTCTCCGAGACCGGGGCGAACCGCACCGACAAGGCGGTCATCGTCGCGCTGCGCGGGCTTCTGGGGCAGGACCCCGCCAAGCTCGTCTCGGCCCGCGACGCTCTCTCCGACGTACGCGACTCGGGCCGCAACAGCCTTTTCCGATACACGAGTTCGGGTGACGGGTTCTACGAGGACGGTTCGTTCGTCCAGCACGACGTGGTGGCCTACACCGGTTCGTACGGCGTCGTGCTGCTGGGCGGCACGGCGTATCTGCTCGCTCTGCTGGCGGGCTCCGAGTGGGCGGTGGCCGACCCGAAGGTGTCGGTGATGTACGACGCCGTGGAGCGGACCTTCGCCCCGGTGGTCTTCGACGGGCTGATGATGGATTCGGTGCGCGGCCGGGCGATCTCCCGGGAGCGTGCCGGTGACCACCGCGACGGTGCGACGGCCCTGGCGGCGATCCTGCTGCTGGCGTCCGGCGCGCCCGCCGAGTACGCGTCGCGCTGGCGGTCACTGGTCAAGGGCTGGCTGACCCGCAACCGCACCACCCCCTTCGAGGGGCTCGCGACCATCCCCCAACTCTCCCTGGCCAAGGCCCTCCTGAACGACAACGCCGTGCCGGCCGGACCGCGCTCCACCGGCAGCCACGTCTTCGCGGACATGGACCGCGTCGTGCACCGCCGCCCCGGCTGGGCCTGCGCGCTCTCGCTGTCGTCGAAGCGGATCTCGGCGTACGAGGCGGGCAACGGCGAGAACCTGCATGGCTGGTACACCGGCGACGGCATGACGTATCTGTACGACGGCGACGACCTCGGGCAGTTCAACGACGGCTTCTGGCCCACCGTCGATCCGTACCGCCTCCCCGGCACCACGGTCGACACCCGGCCGCGGACCGACCTCGGCACCGGCGCGGGTACGTCCACCTACCGTCCGGCCAACACCGTGGCGGGCGGAGCCGTGCTGGACGACCGGTACGGGGCCGCCGCGATGGAGGTGGTCGGCGCCCAGGGCACCACCCTGCGGTCCAGGAAGTCCTGGTTCCTGCTCGACAACGCGGTGATCGCGCTCGGCGCGGGCATCACGGCGAGCGACGGCCGACCGGTCGAGACGATCGTGGAGAACCGCAACCTGGGTACGGACGGACGCCACCGGCTGCTGGTCGACGGTGTCCGCCTCCCCGTCGAACAGGGCTGGAGCGGCGAGTTCGGCCGGGCCCGGTGGGCGCATGTCGACTCGGTGGGCGGCTATGTGTTCCCGGAGGGAGCCGCCCTGCGTGCCCTGCGTGAGGAACGCACCGGCACCTGGCGGGCCATCGACACGGGCGCGGACACGGGCGGCAGCACCGCCCCCGTCACCCGCCGCTACCTGACGCTCTGGACGGACCACGGCACTTCCCCCACCGACGCCCACTACGCCTATGTACTGCTGCCGGGCGCGTCGGCCGCGTCGACCGCGGTGTGGTCGCGGTCCCGGCCGGTCCGGATCGTGGCCAATGACACCACCGCGCAGGCCGTGGAGGTGCGCTGGGCCGGGCTGACCGCGGTGAATTTCTGGGGCGCCGGAACGGCCGCCGGGATCACCGCGTCGGGTCCGGCGTCGGTGCTGGTGCGGCGCCAGGGCGGACAGGTCCGGGTAGCGGTCGCCGACCCGGGGCGGACGCTCACCACGCTCACGGTCGAACTCCCCTTCCCCGTGCGGTCGGTGGCACGGGCCGATGGTTCGGTGACTCTCGTGCCGGGCCGCAGGCCCGTGCTCACCGTCGCCGTCGGCGGCTCACGCGGCCACACCCACCTAGCCGAACTCATCCAGTAACCCATCCCGAGGAGCAGCACCACCATGTCCGTCGCACCGCATCTGCAACTGCCGCCGCCCGACCGGCTCCTGTCGTCACGAACCGGCTGGACCCGGGCGCACTGGGAGGCGACCGCCGACCGGATGCTCGATGCGCTGGTGCCGTACGCGACCCCCGGCTTCGCCCAGTACCGGCTGCCCGGCCGCGGCAGCTGGTCGGGGGTCGTCTCGGACGGTCTCGAAGGGTTCGCCAGGTCGTTCCTGCTCGCCGCCTGCCGGATCGCGGGCGCGGGTGGGGCGGTCGACCCCGCGCTGATCGAGCGGTACACGGCGGGGCTGGCCGCGGGCACGGACCCCGGGAGCGGGGAGGCGTGGCCGAGGCTGACGGACTGTTCGCAGCAGATGGTGGAGGCGGCGTCGGTCGCGGTGGCGCTGCACGAGACGCGGCCGTGGATCTGGGACCGGCTCGACGCCCGGGTGCAGGAGCGGGTGGTCGACTGGTTCTCCGGGTTCGTCGGCGGACGGACCTGGGACAACAACTGGCGGCTCTTCCAGGTGGTGTCCGAGCAGTTCCTCGCCTCGGTCGGCGCGCCGTACAGCCGCTCGGACATCGAGTCGAACCTGGACAGGATCGAGGACTGGTACGTCGGTGACGGCTGGTACACCGACGGGGACGGCCGGAACTTCGACTACTACATCGGCTGGGCGATGCATCTGTACCCGCTGCTGTGGTCGCGGATGGCAGGTGCCGACGACGGTGGCAGGACCGAGGTCTACCGGCAGCGGCTGAGCCGGTTCCTGGAGGGCTATCAGCACTTCTTCGGCTCCGACGGCGCGCCGGTCCACCAGGGCCGTTCGCTGACCTACCGGTTCGCGGCGCTGGCGCCGGTGTGGATGGGGGCGCTGGCCGACTGCACCCCGCTGGCGCCGGGGCTCACCCGCCGGCTCGCCTCCGGCACGATGCGGCACTTCGCGGAGCGCGGTGTGCCGGACGAGCGCGGGCTGCTGACGCTCGGCTGGTACGACACGTTCCTGCCGAGCACCCAGCCGTACTCCGGCCCCGCCTCGCCGTACTGGGCGAGCAAGGGCTTCCTCGGGCTGCTGCTGCCGGCCGACCACGCCGTGTGGACGGCGCGCGAACTCCCGCTGCCCGTCGAGGAGTCCGACCAATACACCGCACTGCCCGCCACCGGCTGGCTGCTGCACGGCACCCGTGACGACGGCATCGTCCGGCTGATCAACCACGGCAGCGACCACAATCCGCCGTACGACGAGTCGGCCGACCCGTCCGAGGGCACCGAAGATCCGCACTACGCCCGGTTCGCGTACTCGACGGCGACGGCGCCCGAGGCCGCCCCGCACGCCGTGGCCCGCGCCATCGACGGCCATCTGGCGCTCCTGGCACCGGACGGCACCCCGTCACCGCGCCGCCGCATCCATCCGTTGCGCTGCGAGGAACGTGTCGCCGCCTCCTGGTACGCGGCCCGGCTGCCCGGTGACGATCACCCGTACCGGATCGAGACGACGAGTGTGCTGCACGGCCCGTGGGAGTTCCGGGTGCACCGGGTCGAGGCGCCCGAGGGGGTGGTGGTGCGGGAGGGTGGTCACGCGGTCGCCCATGCGGAGCGCCCGTTCGCCCTGTCGGGTCCCGACTGGGCACTCGCCCGTACGGCCGACGGTCTGAGCAGCGTCCTGATCGGGCTGCACGGCTGGGACGGCGGCATCGAAGGGGCGGCCGTGGCACGTGATGTCCAGTCGAACGCGTACGGTCCGCACTCGGCGATTCCGTACCTCCGCAGCGGGCCGCACCCGGGCGGGCGGAGCATCCATGTCTCGCTGGTCGCCCTGTCCCGGGACGCCGTGCATCCGGAGGCGCTGCGCGGCGCGGTGCGGGTGCGTGCGGGTGCCGACTCGGTGGTGCTGACCTTCCTGGACGGTACGACGGTCGAGGTCTGACCGCTGCCGGAGTCAGATTCCGATGCCGTTGCCCTCCCGCTGGTCGATGTGGACGACGAGTTCCATGGCCAGGGACTTGATCGTGTCGAGCCCCGCCCTGCCCCACGGGCGGGGCACGGTGTCGACCGCGCAGACGGCACCCAGGACGACCCCTGTGCGGTCGATCAGGGGTGCGCCCAGATAGGAACGGATGCCTATCTCGTCGACCACCGGATTGCCGGCGAACCGCGGGTAGTCGCAGACGTCCTCCAGGACGAGCGCCTTGCGCCGTACGACGACATGCGGGCAGTAGCCGCGGTCGAGCGCCACGTACCGGCCGCTGCGGCTGCTGCCCGCGGCCGCGGCGCCCAGGTCGGAGCCCTTGTGGGCTCCGCCCGGGGTGTGCAGGCCGGCGAAGAACTGCCGGTTGCCGTCGATGAAGTTGACCATCGAGAACGGCGCTTCGGTCACCTCGGCCACCCGGTCGGCGAAGGCGTCGAAGTTGTCGAACGACGCGTCGGGGCGCTCTCCGAGCCCGAGCGTCCTCAGCCGCTGGGTGCGGACGAGGGCATCCCCGTCGACGGGCGTGAGCAGCATGCGGCCGGTGGTGTCCCGGATCACGGGTGGGCTCCGAAGCCGGCCAACGGGGCCGCGGCCGAGGTGGCGTTGATCAGGTGCTGGACCAGTGTGACCAGGGCCGCGGTGCCCGAGCTGGCGATCCGGGCGTCGCAGAGCACCACCGGTACGTCCGGACCCAGGTCGAGTGCGGCCCGGATCTCCTCGGGCGCGTAGCGGTAGGCGCCGTCGAACTCGTTCACCGCGACGATGAATCCGATGCCGCGCCGCTCGAAGAAGTCGACGGCGGCGAAGCACTCCGCGAGCCTGCGGGTGTCCGCGATCACGACCGCTCCGAGCGCTCCCTGGGAGAGTTCGTCCCACATGAACCAGAAGCGTTCCTGGCCGGGGGTGCCGAACAGGTAGAGCACATGCTGCTCGTCGAGGGTGATGCGGCCGAAGTCCATCGCCACGGTGGTCGCGGTCTTGGACTCGATACCTTCGAGGCTGTCGGTGGCGACGCTGACCTGGGTCAGCAGCTCTTCCGTGCTGAGCGGTGCAATTTCGCTGACCGCGCCGACGAACGTCGTCTTGCCGACCCCGAACCCGCCCGCCACCAGCACCTTGAGTGCCACGGGAAACCCCTCTGAGCCCGTGGGACCGCCGGGGCCCGGCTCGGCATCGTGGCCCGGAGCATCCGCGTAGCCCCGTGTACCGCGGTGGTTCCGCGCGTCACCATAGCCCTGCGTGCTGCTGTGGTTCAGCGTGTCTCCATAGCCCTGCGTGTCTCCGTAACTCTGCGCATCCCCGTAGCTGCGCGCATCCCCGTGGTTCCGCGGGTGCCCGTGGTTCCCCGGGTGCCCGTAGCTCTCCGGGCTGCCATAGCCCTCGGACTGGCCGTAGCCGCTGTGACTTCCGTGGCTTCCATGGCTTTCGTGACTTCCGAAGCCTTCGGGGCTTGCGTTGTTCTCGTGCGCGGCAGAGCTGCCGAAGCCCTCAGAGCTGTCGTCGTAAGCCATCGAGCACTGCCTCCAGCAGAGATCGGTCGGTGGGCGTGTCATGGAAGGCGGGTGGGTGCGCGGTCACTGCCCCGCAGTCGACCAGGTCGGAGACGAGCACCTTGGTGACGACTGCGGGCAGCCGCAGATGGGCGGCGATCTCGGCCACCGATGTGGGACCGCCGCACAGCCCCAGGGCGACGGAGTGCTCGGGACCGAGATGCATCTGCGGCTCGGTCCCCGTGGCCATGATCAGGGAGAGCAGGTCGAGCACGGTCGTGGGACGGGTCCGGCCGTTGCTCACGGTGTACGGGCGAATCAGCCGGCCGGCCGCGTCGTCGAGCAGCGGCCCGTCCTGCGGGACCGACACCCTCACAGCCCCGTGGCGCCCGGCGACCCGGCCGCTTGTCTGACCGGGGTCATCAGGTAGGGCCGGACGCTCTTGACCAGCATCGTCATCTCGTAGCCGAGCACCGCCGCGTCCGCCTCACGTCCGGCGAGGACGGCGAGGCAGGTGCCGGACCCGGCGGTGGAGACGAACAGCAGGGTCGAGTCGAGCTCGACCACCACCTGCCGTACTTCGCCGCTGTCGCCGAAGCGCGCTCCCGCGCTGCGGCCGAGCGAGTACAGGCCGGCGGCCAGCGCCGCCATGTGGTCGGCGCTGTCGGCGTCCATGCCATGAAGGGATTTCACCAGCCCGTCGGCGGAGAGGAGGACCGCGCTGCGTGTGTACGGGACGCGCTGGACCAGCCCGCTCAGCAGCCAGTCGAGGTCCGAGGCCGGACCGGACGGCATATCGGTCGCCATGGTGCATCTACTCCTTGGAGGTGTTCGTTTCGAGAGGGTCGCTGACCGGAGCGGCGTCCGGGGCAGGCCCCGAGGCATACGGGGCGACGGTCGCGGTGACTCCGCGTACCGGCAGCGGTTCGAGCGGGGCCCGGGGCTGCCAGGTCTGCGGGTCGGCCGCCGTCCCGGGGCCCGTTTCCGGCTCCGGGACGGTGTCGGCCTCGGATTCGCTACGGGCCTCGGCCAGTTGGATGCCCCGCCGGAAGGCCGCCATGAGTCCCGGGTCGTGCAGTGCCTGTTCGTCCTCACTGCGGGGGGCCGGTGCCTCCCTCAGCTGCGGAACCAGGTGCTCCTGGTTGGCGCGCCTGGGCAGTCGGGGCCGGCCCATGGTGCCGCGCACCACTGCGGGCTCGGCGTGGCGGGCGTCGAGGGTGTCGTCCGTGGTCGGGATCGCAGGGGTGGACCCGTCCGGGGCGGTACGGTCCAGGCGCTCGGCGCGCAGCGGGAGCGGCGGGGCCTCGCCCCGGCCCTGGTCGCCCTGTGCCTGCTGGGGCGGTTGGTGCAGGCGCAGCGGCTGGCTGGGCACGTAGGGCTGGCGGACGGTGTTCGCCTGCGGACCCGGTGCGGTGCCCGTACCGGGGTCCAGGCTCACGGCCGGCGCCGGGTTCGGGTTCAGGCCCGGGGCCTGGGCCGGCCTGTGGTGGCCGGGCCTGTCGTCCTCGGCCGGTGGACGGTGTACGGGGCCGGGGGGCGGCACCGGGGCGGCGCCGCCCTCGGCCGGGGCGTCCCCGTCCGCGCCCAGCAGGGACTGCGGGAGGACGAGTACGGCCTGTGTGCCGCCGTAGATGTTGCTCTGCAGCCGGACCGCAATGCCGTGCCGTCGGGCCAGCGATGCGACGACGAACAGCCCGATCCGGCCGTCCTGGAGCAGATGGGCCACATTGACCTGGTCGGGGTCGGCGAGCAGGGCGTTCATCCGCTTCTGTTCGTTGCCCGGCATGCCGAGCCCCCGGTCCTCCACCTCCAGGGCCAGTCCGGCGGTGACCTGCTGGGCGCGCAGCAGCACTTGGGTGTGCGGGGCGGAGAACACGGTTGCGTTCTCCACCAGTTCGGCCAGCAGGTGGATCACGTCCGCCACGGCGTGGCCGCGCAGGGTGCCGGCGATCGGCGGCACGAGCTTGACCCGTGGATACTGCTCGACCTCGGCGATCGCCGAGCGCAGGACCTCGGTCATGGTGACCGGGTTGCTCCACTGGCGCCGGGAGACGGCGCCGCCGAGGACGGCGAGGTTCTCGGCGTGCCTGCGGATGCGGGTGGCGAGATGGTCGACGTGGAAGAGGCCCTTGAGCAGGTCGGGGTCCTCGACCTCGTGCTCCAGCTCGTCGAGCAGCTGGATCTCGCGATGCACCAGCGACTGCAGCCGGCGGGCGAGATTGACGAAGACCTCGACCTTCTGTTCCTCGCCGGAGTGGTCGAAGAGCCGGGACGCCTGGACGACCGCAGCCACGGCGGCTTCCTGCTGGCGGCCGAGTTCCTGGGCGAGCAGCTCGAAGCCGTCGCTGCCCGGAGCGGAGGGCTGTGTGGGCTTGCGGGCGGGCACCGGTTCGCCGTTGCGGAGCTGTTCCAGCACCCGCTGCAGTTCGGCCTGGCCCTGGGCGCTGGCACGGCGGAGCGCCAGACAGCGGCCGAAGACGGTGGTGGCGACGCGGTTGGTGGCTAGGTACGCGGCCAGCACCGCGGCGAGCGCCAGGGTTCCGGCGGAGCCCAGCGCGATCCAGAGTTCGCCGGAGAGACGGGCTCCGGTGGAGCGGGCGGTGAAGATGACCGCTGCGGCTCCGCTCAGTACCGCCACGACGGTCGGCAGCACCGCCGTGCGCAGGAGTTGGGGGCGTATACGCGCTTCGGGGGACGGCTGGGCGGCGCGCGGCCTGCCCGTGGCCGAGTGGGTACGGGCACCGGGTCGGCCGTGCCGTCCACCCTCTCGGCGTTCCGGTCGCGCTTCGGGCGCGCGAAGTTGAGACATCAGTGTCCTCGGTACGTGGGGCACCAGGAATCGGCGTTCATGCGGTGGCACCTACGGTGGTCGGTCAGGCTCGGTTCATCGGTCGGGCAGGCTCGAAAGTCATGAGCCCAGCGTTGATCACCGGCCACACACGGTAGTCGTCAAACAAGCGGGTGCGGCGGGCAGTTGTCGAACTTGCCCGCCATCCGTCCCGCTCTGGTATGACCACTCGCACAAGAGGCCGATTACTCCGCATTGACACCTGGTCGACCGACACCCGAATGGCCGATCGGAATGAGCCCATGACCACACGAAACGGCTGGGTCCGTCCGGTCGTGCCGGACGGACCCGGCCGTCTGATGTCATGCCGTCCCGTGCGCTCGCCCCACGGGAGGGGTGATCCCGCGGACGACGGCGGCCCTCAGGCCGACCGCAGCAGCGCCGCGTCTCCCGGCTCCACGTCCTCGACCGTGAGCGTCATGACGTCGGAGGAGGTACGCGCGCCGCAGCTGGGCCGCGCCGCACCGAACACCGCGGGGTGCGGAGCCGTCCTGCTGAGCAGGGCGGTGATCCTGGCCGTGAGGATCGGCGGGTCCGGCTCGTGGTCCCGGGTCACGATGCGAGGACTTCTCCGGTGGCGACGACCGCTGCCACGGTGCCGCCGATGACGACGGCCCAGGCAGCGACGAACGGGACGCGGTTGCCCCACGCGCGCAGCGCGGACGAGGCCGCCGCGCGGGCCAGGAACACGTCGCGACCGCGTAGTACCGCAAGGCCGACGCCGGTCAGGGTCAGCGCCATGCCGGCGCCGAACGCCACCACCATCGCGACGGCCGCGCCGACCCGGCCCGTCAGCAGTCCGCCGAGGAGCACGAGGAATGCCGACGGGGAGGGGAGCAGGCCGCCGGAAGTGCCGAGCAGCAGGATGCCGCGCCAGGTGAGCAAGGACGTGGACGCCGGGATGTGGTGGCTGTGGTCATGGTGGTGATCATGGCCGTGTCCGTGGTGGTGACCATGGCTGTGGCCGTGCTTCCGGTTGATCAGGTGACGCCGGAGCAGGCCGACGCCCACGACGACCACGACCAGGGCCGCGATCAACTGCAGCCAGTTCGTCACCGCGGCGACGTCAGGTGCGTGCTGGGCGGCGAGCCACCAGCCCAGGGCGAGTGCGGTGACCGATGCCGTGTGCATGACCGCCACGATGGCGCCGAGCCACAGTGCGTCCCGTGCCCTGCCCCGGCCGCCTACGAGGTACCCGGCCACGAGTGACTTCCCGTGACCGGGAGCACAGGCGTGGAAGGCACCCACCGCCGCCGAGACGAGAAGTGCCAGTGGCAGTGCGGCTCCGTGGTCCAGCAGTGCCGCAAGGTCTGTGGTCCACACGGTCGTCGTCGCCGCGGACGCGGTGGCGGAGCTGTCGGCTCCGCCGAGGGTCAGGGTATGGGTGGGGGCGCTCGCCGTGTGCAGGCCGCCGCCGCCCTTCTCCGTCACCGAGATGGTGCGGTAGGCGCGGTTGACGTCGGTCAGCGCGGTGATGGTGAGGGCGATCGTGTGCACGGGTTCGGGGCAGCGGTAGCGCACCGCTGCGCCCCTGCTCGCGAGCTGCAGGGTGTCCGCCTTGCCCGGTGGGCACTCGCGTCCGTCCTGGCGCACGGTGATGTGCGAGCCGATATAGGCCGCCTCGTCCCCCTCGGCCGCCTTGCGCAGGACGTCCAGGTCGTCCTGCTGGGCGGACCAGGTGATCTCGACGCTACGGCCGTCGGCATTGACCTGGGCGACCGGCGGGGTGCCGAAGGGGTGTGCCTCGGCCGTGCCTGCGGCGCCGAGCAGTGTCAGTGCGGCAGCCAGGCCGATCAGCAGGAAACAAGCGGCGAGGGTGCGGGTGGTGCGGAGGGTGTGCACTGTGATGGTCCCGTCGGGAGTGGAGCGCCACGAGTCGCCTCCCCGGGCGGGGAGGCGACTCGCGGACGGTGGATCAGCGCTCGCGCAGGTGGCGGGCGGCCAGGGCGTGGAGCGTGCCGTCGTCGGTGAGAGCGAAGACGTAGTCACCGCTGACGGAGAGCGCCGAGGCCACACCGGCGCCCAGGTTGTACTCGGTCAGCAGCTTGCCGGTGGTGCGTTCCAGGACGACCAGGCGGCCGTCGCGGGTACCCGCGTACACCAGGTCCTTGGTGACCAGAGCGTGCGCGGTGGGCGATCCGGGGCCCTCGGTGCATCCCTTGGCGACGTTCCACTTGTCGTCCAGCGGACTCCTGCCGGGCTGGTAGCCGACCTCGGTCTCCCAGATCGGCTCGGCCGGGTGGGCCGCGCCGGTGTCGTAGGCGCGGATGACGCCGTCACGGCCGGCGACGTAGGCGGTGCTGCCCCAGATCGCGGGGCTGGTCAGCGGGGGCGGGCCGGGCTCGCACGCGCTGCCGCCGCCCAGCCGGGCCTGCCACAGCACCTCACCGGTGCTGAGGTCGTGCCCGCGGACGCCGCTGTTCGTCATCGTCACCAGCTGTGGGGTGCCCGTGGCCGGGTCGGTCAGGGCCGGGGAGGAGTGACTGGCGATGTCGCCGTTGGTGTCCTTCGCCCACAGCTGGCGGCATCCGACGAGGTCCATGGCGACCACCGTGTTGCTGGATCCGCTGTGCAGGTAGGCGATGTCGGAGCCGGGCTGCCGGACAGCCGTGCTGTGGAACTGGCCCCAGCTCGCCGCTCCCCCGAAGCCGCCCAGCAGGTCGCCGGTCCTGGCGTCACGGCACTCGATCCTGTCCCAGTTCTGGTAGACGGCTACCGTGCGCGGTTCGGCCTTCAGGTCGAAGACAGTGACCGGGCCACCGGCCCGGCCGTACCGGCGCACGGTCTCGCCGTGCTGCTGTTCGTCCTCGATCTTCTGCCAGACGACATGGCCGTTCTCGGCGTCCAGCGCGTAGATCCGGCCGACGGCGGTCGTCATGTAGACCTTGCCGTCGTGGTAGGCCGGTACCGACTCGGCGTCACCGTCCAGATAGGTGCGCCAGATCTCGCGGCCGGACTCGATGTCGTAGGCCAGCATCATGTGGTGCGGCGAGTCGAACGCCCTGGAGGAGACGATCACCTTGCCGTCCACGACGACCGAACCGTTGAGGTTGAACTGCTCGCCGGTGTTGGCCGCCCACTGCAGGTCGAGCTCGGTGCCGGGGTTGTCGCCGCTGTCGGAGCGGCCCGCCTCGTCGCGGCCCTGACGCAGCCAGTCCTGACCGGTCCTCGGCGCGACGATCCTGCCCTCGGGCTTCACCGTGAAGGTGTTGGTGACGGTGGGCCACGCCTTGCCCCCGGTGTCGACCGCGGTCATCGCGGCCGTGTAGGTGCCCGGCTTCATGCCGGGGAGGCTGCCGCCGGCCCGGGTCCAGGAGGTCCGGGCGGCCGGGCAGGGCTCGGTGGCACCGCCCGGGGCCTCGTAGCAGTTCTCGACACCGGTCCTGCGGGCCTTGGCGCCGAACCCCATCCGGTCCTTGTGCCAGCGGATGTGGCCGCGGGAGTCGCGAATGGTCAACGAGGCCGTGGCAGGGGTGCGCCCGGCGTCCTCGGCGTACAGCTCGATCGGGATTCCGGCGCTGTTGCCGTGCACACTGCCCTGGGCGGGACTGACCAGCGCGACCGCGTCGTGGACGTCGAACTGGCGGTGGGTGCCCATGACATAACCGGTGTCCTCGTTCCGCCCTGTCCTCGGATCGTCGTAGATCCCCTTGAAGTCGAGGATCTTGAAGTCCGGGTGGGAACCGTCGATGCCGTAGGTACCCTGGTTGTTGACCTCGACCGAGCGGTCGAAAGCACCACGGCGGTACTCGGCCTGCTGGTTGTGGCCCGCGGCGAAGAGTCGCACATCGTACTTGGACAGCTCGTCGACAGTAGGCTGCATGCCGGCGCCGGGTCCCCACACTGTGAACAGGGACCGGTGTGCGAAGACGAGCACCTGCTTGCCGGCCGCGTGGCGCCTGAGGTCCTCGCGCAACCACTCCAGCTGCGGCTTCAGGCCGCTGGAGTCGTAGTTGTCCTCGAGGACGACGATGTGTCGGCCGTTGCGGTCGAAGCTGTACCACTCGGGGCCGAGGTTGCGGCGGTAGTACTCCAGGCTGCCGCCGTAGCCCTGCGAGGTGGCGGTGCCGCCGACGTCGTGGTTGCCGACGACGGGGTAGAAGGGCATGCCGAGCCCGCCGTCGGCCAGGCCCTTGCGCAGGATGTCGTAACCGGCCTGGCGGCGCGGCTCGTCCGCGTAGTCGGTCACGGTGTTGTCACCGGTCGCGATGGCCATGGTGGCGCCGTCGACCTCGGACATCGTCTCGACCTGCCCGGTCCACTGCGGCAGGGTGGAACGTGCCGCGCCGTCCGAGGTGTTGGACACCTCGATGTCGGAGGTCATCACCCACTTCTCGCGGGGGTCGGCAGCGTTCTCGTCCGGCACGAGGGCGAAGTCGATGCCGGAGCCGCCGTCCTCCGGAACCCTGTGGAAGAACTGCGGGACGTAGTCCTCACGCAGTGCCGGGGTGTAGCCGTTCGGAGAGACGACGCTGACGAGGTCGGTCTCCCGGCGGGTCGGGTCCATCTGCAGGCTGTACGAGCCGTCGGGGCCGGTCGTCGTCCAGACGGAGCCGTCCGTGACATCGACCCCGGGCATCGGAGTCTCGCCCGCGTCGTGCTCGCCGTTGCCGTTGGTGTCCTTGAAGACCGTGCCAGTGACCGTGTTCGCTGTCGCCGCTGCCGCCTGCGCGAGCGGCGCGGCCGTTGCCACCTGAGGGGCCAGGCAGGACAGCGCCACCACGCCGATGGTGGCCAGCTTCACCGGTTTACGGCTGACGCCGGCCTTGGTGGCCGGTCGGGCTGGCCGGAGTCGTCCGGTGCGGATCTGCCACACCGCGAGCAGTAGCGCGGCGACCAGCGCGACGCCGAGTGACACCGCCGCCCACGGGAAGGCGGGGAGCGTGTGGGCGCCCGATGCGTCGACAACGGGGGTCTGTGCGTTGGCATTGGCCGTGGTGCCGTCGAACTCGGCGACGACCTGGGTCAGCCCGCCGTCCTTCAGCATCGCGCTCAGGTCGAGCTTGTCGACGTGGCAGTTCCACGCCAGCTCGACCACGACCCCGCCGGGGACGCCGCCCGAGTCTCCGGCGACGCCGGAGCCGGTGACGGGGCAAGCTGAGGCACTCAGCAGGTTCGAGGCCCAGGCGCCGGCATTCTGCGGTGACACCACGTCACGGTGAATGATCAGCCGCCCGCTCGTGACGTCGTTCTTGGTGTAGATGACGAGTTCGCCGTGCTGCGGCGACACATGCGCCGCAGCGGGCTGGGCACAGAAGCCCAGGATCAGGTAAAGCAGCGCAAGGCCTAGACCAGCCGCTTTGCTTAGAAATCTCATGGGCCAGGAGGCTAGTTCGACCGGACAGCTTGCCGATCGGGAAAGAGCGATCTTCATCGAAGGGCCCACGGAAATTCATGCGAGGGCGTAGGAGGACATCCATGGCGGCGCCGCCCGGCGTCGGGAACACGGGCTCGACCCCGCGCAGCGCCAGGGCCTGTGCGTGCCGCCCTGTGACGACCGCTCCGTGGAGTGGTCCGACGACCGCCACCGGCCGGGTGCAGCCACCTTCCGCATCCACAACTCCACCAGCAGGCCGCCCCTCGGGCGGAACTCCCGCAATCCACCGGCCCGCCCGCCAAGTGCACTGACCTGGGCGGAACTTGTGTCGTCCATCCGGTTCGAAGAAGAGCGAACCCGCCCGGCTGGACAACAAGTTCCACGCGGTGAACCCCGCCCGGGGCGGCGAGTTCCGCTACTCCATCACCGACACTTTCCGAATCGGCGTCGGCTTCCTGGAGCGCATCGACTACCCGGCCGAGCGCACCGCCTACGTCTCCACGGGCCCGGCCAGAAGTGGCACGAGTCCGTGATCGCCGTGCCCCGCGGCATCGAGGAGCGCAGCGGGCTGGTCACCTACCGGGGCGGCACCCGCAGTGAGGTCGACTGGTTCAAGCCGGTCTGGCACCCCTGGCTCGCCTGGGGCCGGCAGCGGGCCGGGAACGACCTTCAGTTCGACACCCCCGGCTGGGGCGACTCCGGCCCCGACCACACCGGATTCGGCGACGTGTGGAACGACACGTCCGTCAAGCAGACCACCGAGGTCTACGTCGACGGGACGCGCGTCGACCGGCGCACCGGCTCGGCCGGGTACGCGCGGAAAGCCGATCCGGCCGAGCGCACCTACAGGGTAGTCACCGACACCGCGCTCGGCCCGGAGCGCTGGAAGCTGTCCACGAAGGGCCACTCCGAGTGGACCTTCAAGTCCGCCGAGACGCCCGCCGACAAGTGGACGGTGCTTCCGCTGCTCAACCTCGGCTTCGATGTCGACACCGACCTCGCGGGCAACGTCCGCGCCGGGCGGCACCTGCCCGTCGGGATCTACTCCGAGTACGTCAAGGGCGCGCCGGACACCGGGGCCATCGGCAACGGCACCCTCCAGGTGTCGTACGACGACGGCCGGACCTGGACGTCCGTGGGCCTGGACCGCGACGGGCACAAGGCCGCCTGGCGCGGCACCCTGAAGGTGCCCGTCGACGCGCAGTTCGTCTCGCTGCGCGCATCCGCCGGCGACGACCGGGGCGGCCGGGTCACCCAGGAGATCATCCGGGCGGTCGGCGTGAAGTGACGCGCTCCGGCCACCGGGCCATGGGGTGAGCCGTACACGGCGCTGCCCCGAATGACAGGACGGCGCCGTCTCTCCCTGGACCGGGAGACCGCGCCGCTCGTCGATTCGGCCTCCGTCGGCTCGGCGGCTCTCGTCCTGCCCCGGGTCACCGCTCACCCGCGAGATCGAGATCGCGTTTGTCCTGGCCCCGGGAAACGCCCGTTGCCTCACCGCGGCGCCAGGGGTGCCGGAGCGGAGCGGCCACGGATCGCCACCAGGGATCGAGGGGAAGCGTTCCCGCGGGCTCGAAGGGTTCGCCCGGCCGGGGGACGGCGATCGGCTGCCCTGCCCCGGCGGCGGCGTCCATCGTCCACTCGCCCGGTTCGGCCCAGGCGTGGAAGGCCAGGCTGAACGTTCCCCAGTGGATCGGCAGCAGCACGCCGTGGGGCTTGCGTCCTTGCAGGTCGAGGTGGGCTTCCACGCCCTCGGCAGGCGTCATGTGGATGTCCGGCCACGCTCCGGGGAGCGGAGTGGTGTCGGTGTGGTTCTCGGGCCAGTACTGGGAGTACGCACCGATCTGGATCATCGTCGCGTCGAACGGGCCGTGCTCGGCGCCGATGTCCTTGAAACCGGGGAAATAGCCGGTGTCGCCGCTGTGGTAGATCCGGTGCTCGGGGCCGGTGACGACCCAGGACGCCCAGAGCGTGTGCTGCTGGTTGCGCAGCCCCCGGCCGCAGAAATGGCGCGCCGGGGTGGCGGTCAGCCTGATCCCGGCGACGTTCGTGGTCTCGTTCCAGTCCAGTTCGCGCATCCGGTCGGTGGACACGCCCCACCGCTCCAGGTGGGCGCCGACGCCCAGCGGGACGGCGAACACCGTGTCCGTGCCGGCCAGGGCCCGGATCGTCGGGAGGTCGAGGTGGTCGTAGTGGTCGTGCGAGATCACCACCGCGTCCACCGGCCCGAGCGCGGCGAGCGGCAGCGGGACGGGGTGCAGCCGCTTGGGCCCGGCGAAGGCGAAGGGGGAACAGCGCTCGCCCCAGACCGGGTCGAAGAGCACCCGTCGGCCGTCGATCTCGGCGAGCACACTGGAATGGCCCATCCAGGTGAGCCGCAGCCCCGTGGCGGGCGGCTCGGCGAGGTCCGCGTAGGTGGTGGCGTGGACGGGCACGGTGCCGGCCGGTGCCCTGCGTGCCCGCTCCTCCTTGCGGAAGTAGACCTTGGCGAACTCCAGGGCCGATCCGGACGGCCTGGTCCGCGCCCCCGCCGGGTTCTGGAAGACCCCGTCGGCGAAGTTGGGCGAGCGGCGGATGCGCTCCATGCGGGCACCGCCCGGGTCCGCGCCGAATGCGGCGGGGCGCAGCGAGCGCAGCCGGGTGCGGAGCGGAGGCAGGGGGTCGGCGCCGGTCACATCATCTCCTGGAGAAGTCGGTGTCGTCTCATTGTGGGCGGGGGGTACGACGGTGCGAGATCGGAGAGTCCGGGGGAACACCGGCCGGACCGGGCCGCGTCAGCCACGCGGCTGCCCGTACACGTGCTCGATGCGCAGCCGCAGCACGATGCGCCGGTCCCGGACCATGGCACTGCGGTAGTCGTCCCAGTCGGGGTGTTCGCCCTGGACGTCGCGGTAGAGCGCGACGAGCTCCTCCACCGTCGCGTCGTGCGGATCGGCGGCGACCGGGGACAGCTCGGCGGTGGCGTCCGCGACCGTCCACGCCCATCGGTCGGCGCTGGTGACGTGGTAGCTCGCCCGGGGGTCGCGGCGCAGGTTCCTCGTCTTCGCCCGGTCGTCGGTGATCGAGACGCGGACGATCCGCTCCTGGGGGTAGTAGAAGTGGTTGACATTGGACAGCTGGGGCCTGCCGTCCCGCTTGAGTGTCACGAGCACTCCGCCGCTCTCCTCGGCCAGCAGCCCCAGCAGCGCTTCCTGCTTTGCCTCGAATCCCGTCATGCCGGGTCCAACGTGCGTACCCGCCGCAGGATTCCGCATTCGCCCGGAAAGCGATGTCACATCCGGGTACCCCTCGTCCGTCGCATCGGTGCAATCGGCCCCGTGGCACCGCCCCGGGGCACCGGAGCCGTACCGAAGGAGACCGGCCATGACCGCCCGAATCCCGCTCGACCCGCCCCGTACTCTGCTGTTCCGCGCCGTGTCGTGGTACTCGAACCGGACGTACGGCAAGGTCATCGATCCGCTTCGGGCCGCCGCCCACCACACCGGCGTGCTGTGGGCCACTGCCCGGTTCGAGCTGTCGGCGGGCCGCTGGAAGAAGCTGGACCCTCAGCTCAAGGCGCTGGCCGTGATGGCGTCGGCGGCCACCATCGGCTGCAGCTGGTGCATGGACTTCGGCTACTGGGAGAACCACCGGCACGGCATGGACCCGCGCAAGCTGCGCGATGTGCCGACGTGGCGGGAGAGCGAGGTGTACACCCCGCTGGAGCGTGACGTCATGGAGTATGCGGAGGCGATGAGCGTCACTCCGCCGGAGGTCGGCGACGAGCCGGCACAGCGGCTGCGGGCCGCGCTCGGCGATGCGGCGTTCGTGGAGCTCACGACGATGGTCGCGGTGGAGAACATGCGCTCCCGGACGAATTCCGCTCTCGGCCTGACCAGTCAGGGCTTCAAGGACCGGTGCGAGGTGGAACGCCCCGCGAACCGCTGACCCGGCAACCCGGCCGGTACTTCCGCCCGGGTTCGGCCCATGCGGCGGGTAGTTGCCATGGCAGCTACCCGTCATCGCACACCTGGCCCCATTCCGCCATGTTCCTGACATTTCTCGCCTCAACACCCCCTGAGAGGGCGTTTACCCAGACTTATTCCGGGATGCGACTTCTGTCTCTGCCTGCTTTGAGGACTTTCATCCGGTAGGCGATGAATACCCTCTCCCGGGCTAGGAGTCCGAGTGTCCGTCTCATCCG